>DATLFQ010000090.1:0-14245 GCA_035540915.1 Acidimicrobiales bacterium | reverse complement strand
GGCCCGGGGTCGAGGTCGATGCGCAGCTCGTCGGCGTGCGCCGGGTCGTCGGCCCGGTTCGGCCACACGTGGAACCCCAGGCAGCCGATGTTGACCGCCCACAGCACGTGGGCCAGGTCGACCGCCACCAGCGCATTGGACGTGGTGCCGTTGGGCGTCGACACCACCGTCGTGGTTAACCACTCCGGCGCCGACTTCGGCACCCGCTTCTGGAAGAACGAGCTTCCACCGGCGCCCTCGGGAAAGCGTTGCAGCAGAACCGGTCGGCCCCCCATTGCCGCCAGCAGCGGCTCCCGCACCGCCTGGTAGTAGCGGACCAGGTCGAGCTTGGTGTCGCCCCGGGTGGCGAAGAAGACCTTGTCGGGGTGGCTGATCTCGACGGCCCGCCCGTCGGCGTCGACCACCACGGCGTCGCCTGCCACGACCGGTGACGGTACCGGCTCTAGCGCCGGCGGACCGCTCCCGCAGACGATGGAGGCGGCCAGGCACTGTGAGGCCCAGCGCGGCGCGCCATCAGGGCGTGAGGCGCAGCCACCGCCCCTCCGACGGCGCCCGGCTGGTGTTGAGGACGAAGAGCAGGTACCAGCCGGGCGGGGCGAGGCCCGCGTTCGGTGGAGCCTCCACGTCCACCGTCCCGGCGCCCACCCCGGCGATGACCAGCTCGATGCCCCGCTGCGACATGTTGTAGCCGTGGGTCGTGGCGCCGGCCCGCAGCAGCACGACCTCGGCGAGGTCGGCGGCGTCGGGCGTGGTGATGGCGAAGGCGGCGCCGTAGTTGATGATCGCCGGTGCCGCGGTGATCGTCGGCCGCGCGCCGGCGAAATAGCCGGGGAAGTAGCGCTCGTGCGGCGTCGGGACGCCTGCGGCCATGGGATCGCCGCCGCCGAGGACGCTGCCGTCGGCCAGGAGGACGAACGAGGAGTGGTAGGTCCGGACGTACTTCATGGCCGGTCCCAGCGCCCATCCGGCGCCCAGGTCGCTCGGATCGAGGAGCTCGCAGGGGCCACCGTCGGGCCCGCCGGTGACACCGCCGGCGACCAGAACGCGGCCGTCGGGCAGGAGCGTGGCGGTGAACTGCTGGGGACGGGCGACGTTGAGGTCGGGCAGCGCGCTCCACGCCGGCGCTGGGGCGCTGAGGTCGATCATCTCCGCGGTCTTCTCGGTGGCGGGCGTGTTGCCGCCGATGATGTAGACGACGGGGTCGTAGTCGGGCGGCCGCAGGATCAGCAGCACCGCCGTACCCTTCTCGCCACCGGTGCTGCGGTTGCCGTGCAGTGTCGGGAACGACTCGGCCGCCGCCGGCGCGGCCAGGTCGAGGCGGTTGGCCGGGTCGTGTGGGCCGGCGAGGAACAGCCGGCCGTCGGGCAGCTCCCAGGTCCACGGGTAGTACTGGTGGTGGTTCATGAAGGCGGGCATGGCGATCGGCGCGCCCCATCCCGCGCCGTGGGTGTAGATCTCGACGGTCTTCACGTTCCCGTACAGCGTGGCCACGCGGCCGTCGGCCAGGGTCATCGTGGTGGCGTAGAAGCGGTTGCCCGCAGTGTCGCCGACCCTCGTCCAGGTGAGGGTTCCCGGGTCGAACGTGAACGCCTTGTCGGGCGAGAACCCGCCGTTGACCAGCACGTGGCCCTCGGCGGTGTCGAGGAGCGCGTGCGCGGCCGACCACATGTCCGAGGTGTTGACGGTCAGCCCCGGGGCGTCGGCCGGCTGGTTCGCCGGAGGCAGGTAGGTCCCGGCGGGGGTGGAGTAGTCCCAGACCCGGGACTGGTCGGCGCGGGTGTAGCCCCAGTACAGGACCCGCTCGGTACCGGGGAGGAGCACCGAGTGCATGAACGCCACCTCGGGCGCGCCGGCGACCTCCTGCCAGTGCCCGCCGGCGTGCCCGCCGCAGGGGTGGTGGTCCACATCGGGGCACGCGTTGGAGCCGTCGTCGAGGGGCAGGCCGGTGCGGTGGCCGATCTCGTCGGCCATGTCCTCGGTCAGCCACAGGCTCTGCCTCGCCCGGACCAGCCCCACCATCCCGTTCATCATGTGGTGGTGGACGTGACAGTGGAATACGAAGTCGCCCTTGATCCGGTACAACTTCGCGCCCTCGGGCCGGTGTTCGGGTGACTGCGCCTTCTCCTCCTCCTCGGTGAGGAGCAGCACGGGAGGAACCTCGCTCTCCACGATGAAGGACTCGGCCGGCCCCATGCTCCGGATGTCGAGGGACTCGCCGCCGAACTTCCACCGCATGGCGTGGGGGTAGAAGTTGTGCCAGGTCGGGCTGGTGTCGAGGTTGAACACGTACCACCGGATCCGCTGGCCGGACCGGGCGACGATCGTGGGGGTGTTGCCCACGAAGCCGCGTCCGTTGATGCAGTGGGTCGCCATGGACGCACCCTCCGTCGAGGTGACCGTGTGGTGCGACGCGGTGTTGTTGAGCCACGTGATCGTGCCGCCGACGCCCACGGTGATGTCGGCGGGGCTGAAGGCCATCGGCGGTCCCGGGTCGATGGTGACCATGACCGGGTCGGGGCCGCCGGGCAGGACGTGGACGGTGCCGGTCATCTCGGGGTGGTGGCGGCAGAAGTAGGGAAAGTCGCCGGCCACGGGGAAGTCCAGCTCGGCCGTGCCGCCCAGCTCCTCGATGTCGCCGCTGTCGAACACCGGCCGCGCCTCAGGGTTGGACATCACGTGGAAGAACACCGGGACGTGGTCGGTGTTGACGACCCGCCGAGGCAGGAGCCGTTCCCGGTGGACCAGCTCGTCGAGGAAGTCCAGGTGCTGCCTCAGCAGCTCCCGGGTCTGGGGCTTCAGCTGACGGACGTGGACGGGCGGCGGCGCGCGGTGGTCAGGGGCCGCGCCCTCGTCGCCGTCCTTCGGTGGGTGGCCGGCCACGGGCGCCCGGCGCCCTTCGAGTCGCTCGATGTCGCGGTAGACGGGCTCGAGCACCGCCCACGGGAACGTGAACCGGCGCGGCGGGCGGTCGCACGGGCCGAGCACGACGATGCCCCCGAACAGGCCCTGGTCGATCTTGGTGTGATGGTGATGGGTGTGGTCGTGGAACGGCCACGCCCCGATGGCGTCGTCGGGGACGTCGAAGGTGTAGGTCCAAGTATCCCCGGGGCAGATGGCGTCCGACCGGCCGCCATGGTGGGCAGCCTCGGTGCCGAACGGCCACGATCCGTCAGAGTCGATGCCGTAGCGGACCCCGTGGGCGTGCAGCGAGTGGGGCACCTCGTCGGTGTTCCAGACGTGGATCTTCAGCCGCTCGCACGGGCGCGTGTAGATGACTGTGCCGGGGACGCGGTGGGCGTACCCGGGCTCGTTGACGTCTGCGGCGATGAGCTTGTCGGGCTTGGGGATGAGGTACCCGGCGTCGAGGTACTCCCGGTAGACGACCGCCGTCAAGGACCGTGCGTCGATCTCCGACTGGGGAATGAGGCCGTTCTCGTGGCCGTCGCCGCGCATGCAGTCGCGGCCGTACTGGACGGGAGGCACGGCCTTCTCCTCGGGGCGGACCGGGCTGTAGTGCTCGATCCGCTCGATCTTCAGGTAGAGGTGGCGCTCGTCGCAGCTGGGAGGTGCCGGATGGGGAGCGGGGATCTCGACGCCGATGCGCGGCGTCGCGACGTTCCACAGGACCGAGTCCTCGGTGGAGACCAGCAGCTCGTTGTAGCAGTAGACCTTGAAGTACAGGTCCGGCCACCGGTCGACGAAGAACTCCTGGAACGCGCTGTCATCGAAGCCGATCTCGAACGAGCCGTCGGTGATGGTCGAGGCCGAACCGAGGTAGTCGTCGAGGATGAAGTCCTTGTCCCAGGCCTCGACCCGCACCCCGCCGATTCCCTCAGTGGTGAACTGGTCGACGACCCGGCCCCTGATCTGGAACCGCATCAGAACCCCCCTTGGCCCGGCGGCCGGTCGCGGCGGCCGATCGCGGGGTCTCGGGCCGACCGTACGGTTTCCGGCATTTGTCGTCAAGGGGCTGTTCGTCGGGCGCGAGGCCGAGATCGCCTACTTCGCACGTGCGGGCCGGGCTGGGCACCACGCGGGCGGCTCTTTCGGCAGCGCTTCTGGAGGAACGAGCTGCCGCCGGCGCCGTCGGGAAACCTTGCCGCAGAACCGGTCCAGCGTGGTGTCGCGCCGGGTGGCGAGAGGACCTTGTCGGGGTGGCCGATCTCGACGGCCCGACCGTCGGCGTCGACCACCACGGCGTCGCCGGCCACGATCGGTGACGGTACCGGCACTAGCGCCGGCGGACCGCCCACACCAGCGCGCCCACACCCAGCACGCCGGCCCCGCTGACCACGCTGGTGGACGGCAGGCTGAGCGCCAGGAGCGCGCACCCGGCCAGGCCGGCGCCGGCCAGCGCCCGCGGCCAGCGCCGGTCGCCCGGCGGCAGGGTCCACGCCGACGCGTTGGTGACGGCGTAGTAGGCCAGGACGGCGAACGAGCTGAAGCCGATGGCGCCCCGCACGTCGGCCACCAGCACCACGGCCAGCACCAGGGCGCCGACGGACAGGTCGGCCCGGTGGGGGACCCGGTGGACCGGATGGACGGTGGCGAGCCACCGGGGGAGGTCCCCGCTCGCGCCCATGGCGAAGGCCGTGCGCCCGACGCCGGCGACCAGTGCCAGCAGCCCGCCGAGCGACGCCACCGCGCCACCCACCCGGACCGCGCCGGCCAGCCGGTCCAGGTCCCCGGCGCGCACCGCGGTCACCAGGGGGAACCGCGAGCCGGCCAGCGCCTCGGGGCCCGCGGCGAGCAGGGCCGAGGCCAGCACGACCAGGTAAACGGCGACGGCGACGCCGAGCGCCAGGGAGATGGCCCGGGGGATGGTCCGGGCGGGGTCGGCCACCTCCTCGCCCAGGGTGGCGATGCGGGCGTAGCCGGCGAAGGCGAAGAACAGCAGGCCGGCCGACTGCAGCACGCCGCCGATTCCCATCGGGCCAGCGCCGGCCAGGTTGCCGGTCGACGCCGATCCGCCGGCGAGGGCGCCGATCACCACCGCCGCCAGCGCGACCAGCACGACGGCCAGCGCCGCCCGGGTCACCAGCGCGGTCGAGCGGATGCCGCGATAGTTGGCCGCGGTCACCGCCACCACCGCGGCGGCGGCCAGCGGGCGCCCCCAGTCCGGCGCGGCGTACGTGGCGAACGTCAGCGCCATCGCCGCGCAGCTGGCCGTCTTGCCGGCCACGAACGCCCACCCCGCCAGCCAGCCCCAGAAGGGGCCGAGCCGTTCGCGGCCGTACACGTAGGTGCCCCCGGACTCGGGGTAGCGCGCGGCCAGTCGCGCGGACGAGGTGGCGTTGCAGTAGGCCACCGCGGCGGCCAGCGCCAGGCCGGCCAGCAGCCAGCTGCCGGCCGCGTCGGCGGCCGGGGCGGCGGCGGCGAACACCCCGGCACCGATCATGGCGCCCAGGCCGATCACCACCGCGTCGAGCAGTCCCAGCCGCCGGGCCAGGCGGGTCGGCTCGGGTCCTCCGTCGGCGTCCGCGCCGCGACCGTAGACGCACCGCCGGCTCGGCGAAGTGGACGTCGTGGTGCCGCTTTCCGCCCCCGATTCCCACGCGGCTCGGCCGCCGAGCCGCGTAGCCTCCAGCCATGCCGGCCACCCCCATGAAGCCCCGCAGCCACGAGGTCACCGACGGGTTCGCCCGGGCGCCGGCCCGGGCCATGCTGCGGGCCGTCGGCATGGGCGACGACGACTGGGGCAAGGCCCAGGTGGCGGTGGCCTCGTCGTGGAACGAGGTCACGCCCTGCAACATGCCCCTGGACCGGCTGGCCAAGGCGGCCAAGAAAGGTGTGCGCAACGCCGGCGGCTTCCCGATGGAGTTCGTCACCATCGCCGTCAGCGACGGCATCTCCATGGGCCACGAGGGCATGCGGGGATCGCTGGTGAGCCGGGAGATCATCGCCGACTCGGTGGAGTGCATGATGCACGCCGAGCGCTTCGACGCCATGGTGACCCTGGCCGGGTGCGACAAGTCGCTCCCGGGCATGCTCATGGCGGCCGCCCGGGTCAACCTGCCGGCGGTCTTCCTCTACGGGGGCACCATCCTGCCTGGGCACATCCCCGGCGATCCGGCCGGGCGGGCCCTCGACGTGGTCAGCGTCTTCGAGGCGGTGGGCGGCCGGGCGGCCGGCGCGCTGACCGATGACGAGCTGGGCCTCATCGAGCGCCACGCCTGCCCGACCGAAGGCAGCTGCGCCGGGATGTTCACCGCCAACACCATGGCGTGCGCGGCCGAGGCCCTCGGCATGTCACTCCCGGGCAGCGCGTCGGTGCCCGCCGTCGATCCCCGGCGCGACGAGTTCGCCGTCGCCTCGGGCGCCGCCGTCGTCCGCCTGCTGGAGCTGGGCATCCGGCCGCGCCAGATCATGACCAAGCAAGCGTTCGAGAACGCCATCGCCGTCGGCATGGCGCTCGGCGGCTCCACCAACCTGGTGCTGCACCTGCTGGCCATCGCCAACGAAGCCCGGGTCGACCTCACCCTGGACGACTTCGACCGGGTCGGCCGGCTGGTGCCGCACATCGCCGACACCCGGCCCGGCGGCCGGTACCACATGACCGACATCGACCGGGTGGGCGGCGTGGCCGTCGTCATGGCCGAGCTGCTGGACGCCGGCGTGCTGCACGGCGACTGCGTCACGGTCACCGGACGGACGATCGCCGAGAACCTGGCCGACCTCGCCCCGCCCCCGCCCGACGGCGCCGTGCTCCACCCGCTGTCGGCCCCCATCCACGCCGACGGCGGCATCGCCATCCTGCGTGGATCCCTCGCGCCACGAGGCGCGGTGGTCAAGGTGGCCGGGCTGGACTTCGAGTCGTTCGAGGGGCCCGCCCGCGTCTTCGACGGCGAGGAGGGCGCGATGGAGGCCATCCTGGCCGGCGCCATCCGGCCGGGCGACGTCGTCGTCATCCGCTACGAGGGGCCCAAGGGGGGGCCCGGCATGAAGGAGATGCTGGCCGTCACCGGCGCCATGAAGGGGATGGGCCGCGGCGGCGACTGCGCCCTGCTCACCGACGGCCGCTTCTCGGGCGGCACCCGCGGTTTCTGCATCGGCCACGTCGCCCCCGAGGCGGTCGACGGCGGACCCATCGCCTTCGTGCGCGACGGCGACCGCATTCGCGTCGACGTGCCCACCCGCCGCGTCGACCTGCTGGTGGACGACGCCGAGCTGGCCCGCCGCCGCCCGGAGTGGAAGCTCCCCGAGCCCCGCTACCGCACCGGCGTGCTGGCCAAGTACGCCCGCCTGGTCACCGGCGCCGACCGGGGCGCCGTCACCGAGCCGTAGGGCCCTCCCGCAGCACGGCCTTGGCCTCGGCCCGGACGAAGCCGGTCGGGTCGCGGCGGGCCAGCTTCTCCAGCCGGTCGGTCGCCCGCTCCGTGCCGATGCGGGCCACGGCGGCGGCGGTGAACCGCGCCGTCGTTGCCCCGCAGCATTAGATCGCCGTCGGAGCCGCCACCTCCGGCGAAGATGTAGCCGCTATCGCCGTCGATGGAAATCGGCATGTGCTGGCCCCCCAGCCCGATCCGCCGTGCGGGCCGTCCCGTTGCACTCCCTCGATGCCGCCGTTGTCAGGCGTTCTCGAGGACCTGCCGGTAGCGGGCCTCGACGAACGAGAACAGGCCGAAGGCCAGGAGCCCAGCGGCGACGAGGGCCAGCAACCAGGGCCCGTACGGCTGGGCCGCCAGCCGCCGGAGGGCGCCGTCGACGCCCACCGAGTCGGCCGGGTCGAAGTCCAGCGCCGCCTTGGCCAGAAACCACCCGATGAGGGCGGCCACGACGCCACGCGACACGTAGCCGAGCGTGCCCAGGCGGGGCAGCCAGCACCGGGCCCGTGCCGACATGGACGCCGTGTCGAGGGACTTCCGGAACTTCTGCCTGGCACCTCGGACGGCCAGGTAGACGCCCACGCCGACGAGGCCCAGTCCGATCCCGATGACGAGGGCCCGCCCGCCGCCGTGGGCGAGGACCCTGGCCGTCCACTCGGGCTCCTCCTCCCGGGCCGAGTCGTTGTCGTCCACCAGGACGGCCACGGCCGAGGCGAGCAGCACCAGGTAGACCGCGCCCCGGGCCACGTCGGCCAGGCGGACCGCCGCCGACTTCACCCCGTCCTTGCCGCGCCGGCCGACGGCGGCCTCCAGGAAGCGCCAGGCGGCGTAGGCGGCGAACCCGAGCGCCAGTACGACCAGCAGGATCCGACCGAGCGGCTGGTGGGCCACGGTGACCAGCGCGCCGTCCTTGTTGGCCGGCGACGCCTTGCCGGTGGGCAACTGGACGGCCAGGATCGCCACCACGCAGTAGACGACGCCGCGGGCCGTCAGGCCGGCGGACGCCAGCCGCTCGGCCCAGGGGCTCCCGGCGGCGTCCTCGACGGCCCCGAAGGCGCGGCGCAGGGCGTGCACCCCCCGGTTGTCACCCATCTGCGTTGCCACCAACCGGCCGCACCTGCCACACTGGGCAGGCCATGCCCGCCACCCGGATCCTCGTACTCACCTAGCGCACGCTGCCTCCGCCGCGTGCGCTCACGACCTCCCAGCCGGGAGGTCGTTTTCGTTCCCGCCCGAATTCGTCCCCGACCGGAACCGCAGGAGCAACCAGATGAAGCTGACCGGGGCCCAGGCCCTCATCAAGAGCCTCGAGATGGAGCACGTCGAGGTCATGTTCGGCCTACCCGGCGGCGCCATCCTGCCGGTGTACGACCCGATCATCGACTCGACCATCCGCCACATCCTGGTGCGCCACGAGCAGGGCGCCGGCCACATGGCCGAGGGCTACGCGCAGGTCACCGGTCGCCCTGGCGTGGCCCTGGTCACCAGCGGGCCGGCCGCCACCAACATCGTCACGCCGCTGTGCGACGCGTACATGGACTCGGTGCCCATCGTGGTGGTCACCGGCCAGGTCGGGACCAAGGCGCTGGGCAGCGACGCCTTCCAGGAGGCCGACACCACCGGAATCACCCAGTCGGTCACCAAGCACAACTGGCTGATCACCCGCGCGCAGGACATCCCCCAGGTGGTGCGGGAGGCCTTCCACGTCGCCACCACCGGCCGGCCCGGCCCGGTGCTCATCGACGTGCCCAAGGACGTGTCGATGGAGACCATGGACTGGTACTGGCCGACCTCGGTCGACCTGCCCGGCTACAAGCCCACCGTCCGGGGCCACCCCCGCATGATCAAGGCGGCCGCCGAGCTGATCGGCCAGAGCGAGCGCCCCGTCATCTATGCGGGCGGGGGGATCCTGAAGGCCGACGCCAGCGCCGCCCTGCTGGAGCTGGCCGAGCTGACCGGCATCCCGGTGGTCACCACACTGATGGCCCGGGGAGCGTTCCCCGACCGCCACGCGCTGGCCCTGGGCATGCCGGGCATGCACGGCAACTACACCGCCGTCACCTCGCTGCAGAAGTCGGACCTGCTGATCACCCTGGGCGCCCGCTTCGACGACCGGGTCACCGGCCACGTTCCCAGCTTCGCCCCCTTCGCCAAGGTCATCCACGTCGACATCGACCCGGCCGAGCTGGGCAAGGTGCGCCGGCCCGACATCCCCATCGTGGGCGACGTCCGGCTGGTCGTCGAGGAGCTGGTGCGGGTGCTGCGCGAGGCCGGCCCCGATGCCGGGCAGCCCGACCGAACGCCGTGGATGGAGACGGTGCGGCGCTGGCAGCGCGACTATCCCCTGCACTACGACCAGTCCTTCGACACCGGCTGCAGCCTCAAGCCGCAGTACGTCATCGAGCAGCTGCGGGACTCGACGCCCGACGACACCATCGTGGTGTCCGGCGTGGGCCAGCACCAGATGTGGGCGTCGCAGTACTGGAAGTTCGACACCCCGCGCACCTGGGTCAACTCCGGCGGCCTGGGCACCATGGGCTTCGCCGTCCCGGCCGCCATCGGCGCCAAGGTGGGCCGCCCCGACCGCATGGTGTGGGCCATCGACGGCGACGGGTGCTTCCAGATGACCGCCCAGGAGCTGGTCACGGCGTCGGCCGAGCGCATCCCCGTCAAGGTGGCCATCCTCAACAACGCCTACCTGGGCATGGTCCGCCAGTGGCAGGAGCTCTTCTACGAGGAGCGCTACAGCGAGGTGTACCTGTCGCCCGACCTGCCGGACTACAGGATGTGGGCGGAGGCCATGGGCTGCGTCGGGCTGCGGGTGGAGAGTCCCGAGGAGGTGCAGCCGGCCATCGACAAGGCCAACGAGATCGACGACCGGCCCGTCGTCATCGACTTCCGCACCGACTCGTCGGAGAAGGTGTATCCGATGGTCGCCGCCGGGACCTCCAACGACACCATCATCCTGGACCCCTCCATGGGCCAGGGAGGTCGCTGACGTGGCCGTCCACCACACGCTCTCGGTCCTGGTGGAGAACCGCTCCGGGGTGCTGACCCGGGTCGCAGGCCTGTTCGCCCGCCGCGGCTTCAACATCTACTCGCTGGCGGTCGCCCCCACCGACGACGAGCGGTTCTCCCGCATCACCATCGTGGTCGACGTCGAGTCCAAGCCGCTGGAGCAGATCACCAAGCAGCTGTTCAAGCTCATCAACGTCGTGAAGATCAGCGAGCTGGCGCCCGACGAGTCGGTGGAGCGCGAGCTGGTGCTGGTGACGGTGCGGGCCGCGGCCGGCGGCACCCGGGGCCAGGTCATCGAGCTGGTGCAGGTGTTCGAGGGAAAGATCGTCGACGTGGGCCAGGAGGGGCTGACGGTGATGCTGGCCGGGTCGCCCCGCAAGATCGACGACTTCGAGGAGCTGATGCGGCCGTACGGCATCGTCGAGGTGCAGCGCACCGGCCGGGTGGCGCTGCCCAAGCTGGAGCGGCAGGCACCCCGCCTGCGCAGCGTGAGCGGAAAGGTCGGTTGAGCGCCATGGCAGCTTCCATCTCCTACGAGAACGACGCCGATGCCGGGCTGGTCGGCAGCCGGAAGGTCGCCGTCATCGGCTACGGGTCCCAGGGTCACGCCCACGCGCTCAACCTCAAGGAGTCGGGCATCGACGTGCGCGTCGGCCTGCGGGAGGGCTCGTCGTCCCGGGCCAAGGCGGAGGCGGCGGGGCTCGCCGTGCGGACCGTGGCCGAGGCGGCGGCCGAGGCCGACCTCGTCATGATCCTGCTGCCCGACACCGAGCAGCAGGCGGTGTACGACTCGTCCATCGCGCCGCACCTGTCGGAGGGCGACGCCGTGTTCTTCGCCCACGGCTTCAACATCCGCTTCGGGCTGATCACGCCGCCGCCGGGCGTCGACGTCGCCATGGTCGCCCCCAAGGGGCCGGGCCACCTGGTGCGGCGCACCTACGAGGCGGGCGGCGGCGTGCCGGCGCTGATCGCGGTGGCCCAGGACGCGTCGGGCAAGGCCCGGGACCTGGCGCTGTCGTACGCGCACGCCATCGGCGCCACCCGGGCGGGCGTGCTCGAGACCACCTTCGAGGAGGAGACCGAGACAGACCTGTTCGGCGAGCAGGTCGTCCTCTGCGGCGGGGTGACGGCGCTGGTGATGGCCGGCTACGAAACGCTGGTCGGCGCCGGCTACCAGCCCGAGTCGGCCTACTTCGAGTGCCTGCACGAGCTGAAGCTGATCGTCGACCTGATGTACGAGCAGGGCATCGCCGGCATGCGGTTCTCCATCTCCGACACCGCCGAGTACGGCGACCTGACCCGGGGCCCGCGCATCATCAACTCGGCGGTCAAGGAGGAGATGGCCCGCATCCTGGAGGAGATCCGCTCGGGCACATTCGCCGAGGAGTGGATCGCCGAGAACCGGGCCGGCCGCCGGCGGTTCGACGAGCTGCGCGAGGCCGGCAAGTCCCACCCCATCGAGGTCGTCGGCGCCCAGCTCCGTGCCATGATGCCCTTCATCGCTGCCGGCCAGGCCCGCCCCCAGGACGTGTCCGGCGGCTAGCAGGTCTCGCGCTTTCGAGTGCATAGGCGTCGGTTTCCGACGCCTATGCACTCGGGACAGCGCCCGTGTACGGCCGCTCCGCTCAAGGAGCCGTCATGGCCGACGTCGATGGTGCTGTTGCGGGGCTGGCGTCACGTCAGTTCGGCCTGTTCTCTCGCGCGCAGGTGCTCACCGCCGGAGGCACCGGTTCACTGATCGACCGGCGCCTTCGCTCGACACGCTGGTTGAAGGTGGCGGAGGGCGTCTACGGGCTTCCCGGCTGGCCCGACTCGTGGCGACGGCGGCTGATGGCCGCCTGCCTCGAGGCCGGCCCGACGGCCGTCGTGTCACACCAATCGGCGGCCGCCCTCCACAAGCTGCTGACGTTCTGCGAGGGGCCCGTCGTCGTGATGCTGGCGCACGGCGACCACCAGCGACTGGGTTCGCAGCTCCGCCAATCCACCGACTTCCGGCCGGCCCACCGGACAGCGGTCGACGGCATTCCGGCTACGACCGTCGCCCGGACGCTGGTCGACCTGGCGGCCTGCCGTGAGGTGACACTGCCGCGTCTGGCCATGGTCGTCGAGGACGCCCACGTCAACCGCCGCTGTGCCCTGCCCGTCGTGCATCTGCTGTACGACGAGCTGCGCCGGCCGGGCAAGCGGGGCATGCGCAAGCTCGGCGCGGTGCTGGCGTCCCGTGGCCCCGGCTATGTGCCACCCGAGTCGGTGCTGGAGCGCCGCCTCCTGAAAGTGCTCCGGGAAGGCGGTCTGCCGACGCCCTGGCGCCAGTACCCGCTGCCGTGGCGGGACAACGGCGAAGGCCGCGTCGACCTGGCCTACCCCGACGAGCGGGTCCTGCTCGAGGCCGACGGCCGCCGCTGGCACGCCCGCATGGATCAAATGGAGGCCGACCGCCGCCGAGACAACGAGGCCCTCAATCACGGCTGGCGCCCCTACCGCTTCATGTGGACCGACATCACCACCCACCCCGAGCGGGTCGCTGCCACCGTCCGAAGCGCCGTGGCCCGCGTTCCGAGTGCATAGGCGTCGGAAACCGACGCCTATGCACTCGAAAGCGCCTCGACGACCCAGTCGACGCAGCGGGTGAGGGCTTCGACGTCGGTGGGGTCGACGGCGGGGAACATGGCGACGCGGAGCTGGTTGCGGCCGAGCTTGCGGTAGGGGTCGGTGTCGACGACCCCGTTCGCCCTCAGGACCCGGCACACGGCGGCGGCGTCCACCGACGGGTCAAGGTCGATGGTGCCGACCACCGGCGACCGCTCGTTGGGCTTGGCCACGAAGGGGGTGGCGTAGGCCGACGCCTCGGCCCACCCGTACAGCACGTCGGCCGACCGCTCGCACCGAGACGCGGCCCACTCCAGGCCGCCCTGCCCGAGCACCCACTCGGCCTGGTCGACGGCGAGGAACAGCGCGGCCAAGCCGGGCGTGTTCCACGTCTCGTCCTTCCGGGATGACTCGACCGAGATGCGCAGGTCGAGCGACGACGGCACCCACCGACCGGCGAGCGCCGCCACCCGCTCGGCCCGCTCGACCGCCGCCGGCGACAGCACCGCCACCCACAGTCCGCCGTCGGAGGCGAAGCCCTTCTGCAGCGAGAAGTAGTAGGCGTCGACGCCCGACGGGTCGAAGCGGATGGCTCCGGCGCCCGAGGTGGCGTCGACCGCCACCAGCGCGCCCGCGTCCGCCCCCTCCACCCGGGCCAGCGGCATGGCCACCCCGGTGGACGTCTCGTTGTGGGTGAAGGCGTACAGGTCGATGCCTTCCCGGGCCACCGCCGACGGGTGCGAACCCACCGGCGCCGAGATCACGTCCGGCTCGTCGAGGAACGGCGCCCCCGCCGTCACCCCGGCGAACTTCGACGAGAACTCGCCGAACACCAGGTGCTGGCTGCGCCGCTCGACCAGGCACGCCGCGGCGATGTCCCAGAACAGCGAGGCGCCGCCGTTCCCGAGCACCACCTCGTAGTCGTCGGGCAGCCCGAACAGCTCGCGCACGGCGGCCCGCAGCCGCGCCACCATCGACTTCACCGGCGCCTGGCGGTGGCTCGTCCCCAGATACGACGTGCCGGTGGCGGCGAGCGCAGCCAGCGCCGAAACCCGCACCTTGGACGGCCCGGAGCCGAACCGCCCGTCGGCCGGCAGCAGGTCGCGAGGGATGGCGATGTCAAAGGAAGGGTCGGGAGGCACTGTGACAGCATGGCAGCCATGGGACGCATCTCTGCTCGGATCGGCGCCGTCGCCGAGTCCGCCACGCTGGCCATCGACGCCAAGGCCAAGGCGATGAAGGCGGCCGGGGAGGACGTCGTCGGCTTCGGTGCCGGCGAGCCCGACTTCCCCACGCCGGCCCACATCGTGGAG
>DATLFQ010000089.1:0-4377 GCA_035540915.1 Acidimicrobiales bacterium | reverse complement strand
CGGGCGCCTCGCCGCGGGGGTTGTCGGAGGTGACGACGGCCAGGTCGGCCAGCCGGGCCGCCACCGCGCCCATCGCGGGGCGCTTGGCCCGGTCGCGGTCGCCGCCGCAGCCGAACACGACCAGGACCCGGCGGCCGCCGGCGCGCTGGCGCGCCGCAGTGAGGACCTGCTCCAGGGCGACGGGCGTGTGGGCGAAGTCGACCACCACCGCGAACGGCTGGCCGGCCCGCACCTCCTCGAAGCGGCCCGGCACGGGCGCCGCGGAGGACAGGCCGGCGGCGACCGTGGCCGCCGGCACCCCCAGGACGCGCGCCGCCGCCGCGGCGGCCACCGCGTTGGCGGCGTTGAACCGCCCCGGCAGGGCCAGGTCGACGGCCTGGCCCTCGAAGTCGAAGGCGCTGCCGCGGGCCGTCGGCCGCCATCCCACCGCGTCGGCCAGCGACCACGGCACCATGTCGACGGGCGCGGCGGCCAGGAGGCGCCGGCCCCACTCGTCGTCGGCGTTGACCACGCCCACGGCGGCCCGCTCCGGCTCGAACAGCAACGCCTTCGCCGCGAAGTAGGACTCGACGTCGCCGTGAAAGTTGAGGTGCTCGGGGCTCAGGTTGGTGAACACGGCGACCGAGAACCACACCGCGTCCGCCCGGCTCTGGGCCAGCGCCTCCGACGAGACCTCCATCGCCACCGCCGCCCGGCCCTCGTCGCGGCTGGCGGCCAGCGACGCCTGCAGTTCGGGCGCCTCGGGAGTGGTGTGGGGGCCGGTCAGGGTGCCCATCACCGCGGTCGGCCAGCCGTGGGCAGCGAGGACCGCCTGCAGCAGGTAGCTGGTGGTCGTCTTGCCGTTGGTCCCGGTGATGCCGACGACCCGCAGCTGGCGGGACGGGTGACCGTGCAGCGCCGCGGCGATTCGGGCCATCGCCGGCCGCGTCGCCGCCACCCGCACCTGGGGGGCGTCGAAATCGAGCCAGCGCTCGACGACCAGGGCCGCCGCGCCGGCGGCCAGCGCCTGACCGGCGTGGTCGTGGCCGTCGGTCCTCGCCCCCCGGATGCAGCAGAAGACGGCACCCGGCGCGACGGCGCGGGAGTCGTGCGCCACCGACGACACCGCGACGGAACCGGCGTCGCCGCGCCCGGCCAGCACCTCGACGCCGTCCAGCAGCGGCGCAAGGCGCACCGGTGCGGGCACTACTGCGTCGGCTGGGGCGGGCGGGACGGGGCGATCGTAGTGGTGGGGCTGGCCGCCGCCCCGACCTCGCCCACGGCCCGGGCGCTGTCGGGCGAGACCTCGGGCACCGCGGCCGTGCCCGCTACCCGGGCGGGGTCCGGTGGCGGCGGCGGCACCTGCAGGTGGCGCAGGGCATAGCCGGCCAGCTCGGCGAACACCGGCGCCGCGACGATGCCGCCGAAGATGGGCGTGGGCTCGTCGAGGATGACGATGGCGGCCAGCGCCGGCCGCTCCGCCGGCACGAAGCCGGCGAAACCGGCCACGTACGCGCCCTCCTGGTAGCCGCGAGCGTCGACCTTGGGCTTGCGGGCGGTGCCTGTCTTGCCGGCCACCGAGTAGCCGTCGATGGCCGCCTCGGTGCCCGTCCCGACGCGGACGACCTCGGTGAGCATGGCCGTGACCTGCGCCGCCGTCGCCGGTGACACGACCGTGCGCCGGGGCGCGGGCGGCGCGTCGTGCCGGACGCCGTCGGCGTCGACCGTCGCCCGCACCAGGCTCGGCGCCACGTACACCCCGCCGTTGGCGACCGCGTTGTAGGCGGCCAGCATCTGCATGGCGGTGACGGCCACGCCCTGGCCGATGGGCACGGTCCCGATCGAGGTGCCGGACCACTTCTTCGGGTCCAGGAGGATCCCACCCGACTCGCCGGGGAAGCCGAGGCCGGTCCGGTTGCCGAAGCCGAAGGAGCGCAGGTAGTGGTCGATGCGGGCCTTGCCCAGCCGTTGGCCGATCATGATGGAGCCGACGTTTGACGAGTTGGCCATGATGTCGGTCACCGACCACCTGGCCACCGGGTGGGGGTCGTGCTCGGAGAAGGTGTGGTCGGCGACCCGGATGGTGTCGGGCACCGTCAGCGTCTCGGCCGCGTCCACGACGCCGTCCTCGATGGCGCCCGAGATGGTGATGACCTTGTTGACCGAGCCGGGCTCGAACACGTCGGTCAGGGCGGTGTTCTTGCGGGCGGGGACGGGAGGGCCGCCGGCCGCCGGCGTGACCAGGTTGGCCAGCGCCAGCACCTCGCCGGTAGCCGTCTCCATCACGATCGCCATGCCGCCCTTTGCGTTGTGGCGGACGATGGCCCCGGCCAGCGAGCGCTCGGCCTCGTGCTGGATGGACCGGTCGATGGTCAGCACCAGGTCGTCGCCGCGGTCGGCCGGCTCCAGCCGCCGGACCCCGCCCGGTATCTCCCGGCCGTTCGGGTCGCGCTCGACGACCATCGTGCCGGGCCGGCCGGCGAGCGCCTCGTCGAATTGGCGCTCGAGGCCGGACAGGCCGGTGTTGTCGGTGCCCACCTTGCCCAGCAGCGGCAGGGCCAGCGTGCCGGCGGGCAGGAAGCGCTCCGGCTCGGGGCGCAGCTCGACGCCGGGGATGTCGAGGTCCGCCACCCGCGCCGCCACGTCGTCGTCGACCGTCCGGGCCAGGTAGACGAAGGCCTGCTCCCGGATGAGGCGGTCCTGGAGGTCGCCCGGCTCCATGTCCAGCACCGGCGCCAGGGCCGCCGCGGCCGCCAGCGGATCGGCCACCACCTGAGGGTTGGCCACCACCGACGACTGGCGGACGGTGAGGGCGAGATCGTGGCCGTTGCGGTCGAAGATGGCGCCGCGGTAGGCGGGCAGGCTCACCTCGCGCACGCGCTGGCTCTCCCCGACCTCGGCGTAGCGATCGGCGGCCAGCCCCTGGACCTGGACCACCCGCCCGGCCAGCACGGCGAACGCCCCGACCATGGCGACGAGGCTGACGACCAGCCGGCGGCGGTGCCGGGGGCGGGCCGCCGTGCGAGCGCTCACCGGTGGCCGAGCTCGCGCTTGACCCCCGCCCAGCGGGCCGTCGCCGCCTCGACCCGGTCGCCGCCGTCCGGCCCGGCGTCGGCCGCGGCGCCCCGGGAAACGGGCGCCGGTGCCGGCGGGGTGAGGTAGGTCACGCTGCTCGGCGCCACCATCCCGAGGCGCTCGTGGGCGGCGGCCACCACCCGTGAAGGTGCCTCGAGGCGGGCCACCTCCAGCCGGAGGCGCTCGTACTCGGCCTGCTCGACCGCGGCCCGGCGCTCCAGGTCCTGCAGCCGGAACTGTCCCTGGGCCAGGGCCGCATGCGCGGCCACCAGGCCGAACAGCGCCACGGCGACGGCGATGGCCGCGCCGACGGGCAACAGGCGCCGGTGACGGCGGGCCGGCGTGGTGGCGCGGTGGCGGGGCGCCGTCCCGACGACCTCGAGGGTCGGCCGGGGACGGGGGGCCGGTGCCGGCAGCGGGCGGGGACCGGGCCGCGCCCGCGCCGGCCGGGCCGCGCCCACGGGGGCGGTCATGGGCCGGCGCCCGAATCGGTCGAAGCGTCGTGGTCGCCGGGGAGACTGGCCAGGCGCTCGACCGCCCGCAGGCGCCCACTCGCCGACCGGGGGTGCTCCGCCACCTCGGCGGCACCCGGCTTGCGGGCGCCCCGATTGAGCAGGCGCACCCGCGGCACGGCGCCGCACCGGCATGGCAGGGCCGGCGGGCACTGGCAGCCGCCCGTGGCCGCCTCGACGAAGCGGGCCTTGACGATGCGGTCCTCGCCGGAGTGGTAGGCCAGGACCACCATGCGCCCGCCCGGAACGAGGAGGTCGATGCCGGCGTCGACCGTCGGCCCCAGCACTCCGAGCTCGTCGTTGACCGCGAGGCGGACCGCCTGGAAGACGGCCCGGGCCGGGTGCCCGCCCGTGCGCCGGGCCGCCGCCGGTATGGCGTTGCGCACCAGGTCGGCCAGCTCGGTGGTGCCCGAGAGCGGCCGGGCGGCGACGATGCGCCGGGCGATGCGCCGGGCGAAGCGGGGCTCGCCGGACTCGGCGATGGCGCGGGCCAGCGCCCGCTCGTCGAAGCTGTTGACGACGTCGGCCGCCGTCCGCGGCTGGTGCCGGTCCATGCGCATGTCGAGGGGACCGTCGTGGCGGTAGGAGAAGCCGCGGTCGGCCCGGTCGAGCTGGAACGAGGACACGCCGAGGTCGGCCAGCACCCCGCTCACCGGCCCGGCCACCAGCTGGGCCACCTGGTCGAACCGGGCGTGGTGCAGCCCGAGGACGCGGTCGCCGAAGGGCGCCAGCACGGCCCTGGCCTCGGCCAGAGCGTCCTCGTCGCGGTCGATGCCGACCAGGCGCAGGTGGGGATGGGCACGCAGCAGCG
>DATLFQ010000088.1:0-2800 GCA_035540915.1 Acidimicrobiales bacterium | reverse complement strand
CGCAGCAGCAGGGTGGCCGACAGCGGGTCGTCGAGCGTCTCCCCTCGCTCCTCGATGGGCGCGAACTGCACCACGATGTCGGCGTGCGCCCGCTGGGGGCGGATGAACTCGGCCGACTCGGGCTCGCGCTTCTCGAGGTCGGCCCGCACCTGCTCCTCGGTGTAGCCGCGCTTGGTGGTGTCCCGCTTGATCTTCCAGTCGTAGCGGATGGGCTCGGGCGGGTCGAGGTACACCGAGACGTCGAAGCAGGCACGGGACAGCTTGGAGTGGATCGGGATGAGCCCCTCGATGATCACGTAGTCGCGCGGCTCGACGTACACCGGGCGCCCCAGCGTGCCGTCGCTGTGGTTGTAGATGGGCTGCAGGATCGGCTGGCCCAGCGCCACGATCTGGAGGTGCTGCTCCATGATGTCGACGTAGTTGCAATCGGGGTGGAGCGGCGTGAAGGGCAGTCCTTTGCGCTCCTCGCGGTCGTAGCGGTGGTAGTGGTCGGTGCAGATGGAGGTGCTGGACTCGTGCCCGAGCGCCTCGACCAGGCCCTTGGTCAGCGTCGTCTTGCCTGCAGCGCTGTCACCGGCGATGGCCAGCATGGCCGGCCGGGACTTCGCTCCGTTGTCCCGCCAGGCCCGGCTGATTGCAACCTGCTTCTCGACCACGCTTCCCTTTCCACTGCTGATCGTCACGCTGATCGTCACTGCTGATCGTCAGGCACCTGCGGTCCACAGGTGGCCGCCAGGGTTCCACAGCTTCTTCACGGCCTGCATCCCCTCGCATCCCTCCCGAGGGGGAGACGGCGGGGGACGCGCCCGACGGCTCAGGTCGCGACGGCCGCCGTGGCCCGGGCCCGCAGGTCGGCGACCGCGTGCTCCAGCCCCTCGGGGTCGCGGTACAGCGCGCTGCCGGCTACCAGGGCGCGCGCGCCGGCCCGGGCGGCACCGGCGATGGTGGCGGGGGCGATGCCGCCGTCCACCTCGAGCTCGATCTCCCTGTCGGCGCCGGCCAGGAGGGCAGCGGCCTCGGCGATCTTTGGCTCCATGGTTTCGATGTACGCCTGGCCGCCGAAGCCCGGGTTGACGGTCATCACCAGGAGCTGGTCGAGCAGGTTGACGACGTGGCGCACGGCGTCCAGTGGCGTCGCCGGGTTGAGCGCCACGCTGGCCTTGGCGCCAAGGTCGGCGATAACCGACAGCGTGCGGTGCAGGTGGGTGCAGGTCTCGGCGTGGACGATGACCAGGAAGCAGCCGGCCTCGACCCACTTGGCCAGCATCCGGTCGGGCTCCACCACCATGAGGTGGGCCTCGAAGGGGACGTCGACCAGTGGCCGTACCGAGGCGATGACATCAGGGCCGAAGGTGAGGTTCGGCACGAACACGCCGTCCATCACGTCCCACTGGATGCGGTCCACGCCGGCCTTCTCGAGGGCCTGCACCTCCTCGCCGAGGCGCGAGTAGTCGGCGGGGAGGACGGACGGGATGATCTGGATCCGCTGGTCGACAGCCATGGCGGACCAGCCTAGGTCCGCCCGACCGGCCGCCCCCCCTCTCCAGAGGGTGAACGAGCGAGGGGAGCCCGCTCCCCCACGGCCGGCGCCGTGGGTAGGGTGGCGGCGTGCCCGACGGTAGTGCGGCGGTTCCCAAGGCAGGCAGCCGACCGATCCGCACCGTGCTCGTCGACGACCACCAGATGGTGCTCGACGGGCTGACTGCCATGCTGCGGCCGCTGGCCGACCGGATCGAGATCGTCGGGCAGGCCACCGACCCGGCCGACGCGCTGGACGCCGTCCAGCGGTTGACGCCCGACATCGTGCTGCTCGACGTGCGCCTGCACGGGGCCAGCGGGCTGGACCTGTGCGAGGACCTGCTGGCCCGCTCCCCCGGCACCAAGGTGGTGTTCCTCACCGTCTACGACGACGAGCAGTACCTGTTCCAGGGGCTGCGGGCGGGGGCGTCGGGCTTCCTGCTCAAGCGGGTCACCGGGCCGGAGCTGCTCCGTCACCTGGAGCGGGTGCTCGACGGAGAGATCGCCATCGACCCCGCGCTCATGGGGCGGGTCGCCCTGTCGGCCGCCCGCCTGCACAGCGGCGAGTACTGGCCCGGCGCCCACCTGGGGCTCACCCAGCGCGAGAGCGAGGTGCTCGGCCTGATGGTGCGCGGCCTGTCGCACCGCGCCATCGCCCAGCACCTGATCGTGGGCGAGGAGACGGTCAAGACCCACGCCCGCGCCATCTACCGCAAGCTGGCGGTCCCCGACCGCGCCCAGGCCGTCGCCACCGCGCTGCGCGAGGGCCTGTTCCATTGACCGCGACCCGCCGGGCATGAGCGCGAGCGAAGCCGACCGGCAGCTGGCGTGGGCTGGCCTGCTCCGTCGGATCATCGAGATCACCGCTGAGGACCTGGACCGCCGGGAGGTCGTCCAGCGGGTGGCCGCCCTGGTCATCGAGGCCACCGGTGCGGACGTGTGCTTCGTGCACCTGGTGGACGAAGAGCGCAACGTCCTGGTCCTCACCGGCGCCACGCCGCCGTTCGACCAGCTGGCCGGCACCATCGAGCTGGCCATCGGCGAGGGCGTATCGGGCTGGGTGGCCCAGCACGGCACGCCGCTGGTCGTCGACGACAAATGGAGCGACCCGCGGTACAAGTACATCCCGGCCCTGAAGGGCGAGGACTACGCGTCGCTGGTGTCGCTGCCGCTGATCCGCCAGGCCAGCCAGGTGGTCGGCGTGGTCAACGTCCACTCCCGCGAGCGCCGTGACTACGCACCCGACGAGCTGGCCCTGCTGGTCGACGTCGCCGGCCTGCTG
>DATLFQ010000087.1:0-8279 GCA_035540915.1 Acidimicrobiales bacterium | reverse complement strand
GCGGCTGGAGGTCGGGAACCAGTCCTCCTCGCTGACCATGGCCAGGTGCCGGCCGCCCACCTCCGCGCCCGTCACGTAGCTGGCGTTGCCCTCGACGTCGCGGACCTCGGAGTAGTCGAACTGCCCGAGCCGGCGGGGACGGGCCGGGTCGGTGAGGTCCAGCGTGATCAGGCCCTCGTCGCCGAACGCGACGAGCGCCCGGGTGCCAGCGGCGGCGAAGCCGGCGTCGTGGCCGATGTTCGACGCCCGGCACCCGTTGAGCGACGCGGTGGGCGGCCGCTCGCCCGGCGCCGGCCAGGACGAGACCTGCACCGGGTTGGTGGGGTCGGTGACGTCGACGATGCGCACGTCGCCCGACTCGTAGACGAGCAGTCCGGCCACCGGCTCGGTCGAGATGCTGAGGACCCGCCCGTCGGCCCGCTGGACCAGCTCCACCGAGTGCTGGCCGTTCGCGCAGGACGCGGGGCTGCCCGCCGGCGGCGGCCCGCAGGGGGGCGTGCCCGGTTGCACCCGGTCGGCATCGGCCTGGTAGCGGCCGAGGAAGCGGGGCCGGGCCGGATCGGAGACGTCGTAGTAGGCGACGCCCCGCTCGGTGGTGGCCGGGCTGGGGTTGCAGCGCGTGGGTGCGGTGTGGGCCGGCCCGTCGTCCATGGCCACCGCCGCGAGCGTGCCGGTGAAACGGGGCGTCGCCACCTCGATGGCGGCCACGTCGATGGCCGCCGTTCCGGGTGCCATCGGGATGGTCGCCGTCACCGTTGGACGGGCGGGGTCGGAGAGGTCGACCACCTTGACCGAGAAGGCCAGGCACTTCAGCGGGTTGCTCCGCTCCGTGTGGGTCGACCCGGGGTCCGCCACCAGGCCGGCTCCCACGACGGCGGTGGTGCCGGCGACGGCCACGGCGCCATGGAGCCCCTCCCCGCCGAGGTCGCTGCGGCCGACCACCCGCAGGTTGGTGGCCGTCCCCACGGCGCCCGCCGACGCCCAGGTCTCCCCGCCGGCGGGCGCGGGGCCGGCAAGGACCGTGGCGGCGACGGCGACGGCGGCTCCCGCCGCCCGGTACCTGGTGGTCGGAGATCGCATGGCCGGGAAACCTAGAGGGTCCAGGCGCTCCCCGGTAGCCTCCGGCGACGTGCTGAAGGCGTTCGACGGCGGGCGGCTGTTCGGCTCGGTGCACGGGGTGGGACCGCCGGCAGTGCTTGCCCTGCACGGCTGGGACCGCACGTCGGCCGACTTCGACGCCGTGCTGGACGGGCTGGACGCGGTGGCGCTCGACCTGCCCGGCTTCGGCGCCACGCCGCCGCCTGCCGAGCCCTGGGGCGCCACGGGCTATGCGGCCGCGGTGGCTCCGGTGCTGGGCGAGGCGGCCGGGCCGGTGGTGGTCCTCGGTCACTCGTTCGGGGGCCGCGTGGCCGTCCACCTGGCGGCCGCCCACCCCGACGAAGTGGCCGGGCTGGTCCTGACCGGCGCGCCGCTCGTCCGGCCCGGCGGCGGGCCGGCCCGCCGCCCGCGTCTCGCCTACCGGGTCGCCCGAGCTGCGCACCGGCGGGGCCTGCTGGGCGAGGACCGCATGGAGTCCCTGCGACGACGGTACGGGTCGGCCGACTACCGCGCGGCGACCGGGGTGATGCGCGACGTGCACGTCCGGGCCGTGAACGAGTCCTACGACGAGGTGCTGGCCGGCCTCTCCTGCCCGGTCGAGCTGGTCTGGGGCGAGGACGACGGCGACGTGCCGCTGGCGGTGGCGGAGGCGCTGCGCGACCGCGTGCCGGGCGCGGTGCTGCGCACCGTCGCCGGCGCCGGCCACCTGACGCCGCTCACCGCGCCGGCCGAGCTGCGCTCGGCCGTCGACCGCCTCCTGGCCGCCCGCCGGTGACGGCGTCAGGGACGCGCGGTTCCGGTTCGCAGCACCGGCCCCAGCCGAGCGCGATCTGCGGACCGGGACGTGCCCGCCGCAGGTGGGCAGGCCGGTGAGGGCGCTGGTCGTGGCGGCGGCGGTGGCGGCGGCGGCCATCGACGGGTTGCGCTGGTTGCGGGTGGCCCAGCGGGAGCACTACCTGGCCGGCTCGACCACCCGCTTCGCACGGCGATGGGCGGCGGTCGGCCCCGGGCCCCTGCGGGTGGCCGCCCTCGTGGCCGCGACGGTCGCCACGCCGCGCTGGCCGGCCGTCGGCCTGCTGGCGGCGGTCCTGGTCGTTGCCGGCCCGCCCGGCCTGGCGCTGCGGGGCCGCACGTCGCGTCTGGCGTGGACCCGTCGGCTGAAGACGCTGGCCGCCGTGTGGATCGGACTTCATGTGGCCGTCGTGGCCCTCGGCGTCGTGGCGGGCGCCGGCCCGGTCGTGGCGGTGGCATCGGCGGTGCTCGTGCCGGTGCTGATCGACGCCGCCCTGGTCCTCACCGGTCCGGTCGAGCGGCGCCTCGGGCTGCGGTGGGTCGAGGAGGCGGCGGCCAGGCTTCGCCAAGTGGCGCCGCGGGTGGTCGCCATCACCGGCTCGTACGGCAAGACCACCACCAAGGGCTACGTGGCCCACCTGGCCGGGGCCACCCGCTCGGTGGTGGCCACGCCGGCCAGCTTCAACAACCGGTCCGGCCTGGCCCGGGCCGTCAACGAGCACCTGACCCCGGGAACCGACGTCTTCGTCGCCGAGATGGGCACCTACGGCAAGGGCGAGATCGCCGAGCTGTGCCGCTGGTTCCCCCCCGACATCGCCGTCATCTGTGCCATCGGCCCGGTCCACCTGGAGCGCATGGGCACCGAGGACGCCATCGTCGTGGCCAAGTCGGAGATCCTCTCCACCGCCGGCGTCGCCGTGCTGAACGTCGACCACCCCGGGCTGGCCCGCCTGGCCGGCGAGCAGTCGGCCGCCGGCCGGCGCGTGCGTCGGTGCTCGGCGAACGACCCGGCCGCCGACGTGAGCGTGGTCGGCGGGCGGCTGGTGGTCGACGGGCGCGAGGTGGCACAGGTCCCCGTCGAGGGCGTCCACCCCGGCAACCTGGCGTGCGCGGCGGCCGTCGCCGTCGAGCTGGGCGTCCCGGACGCGGTGCTGGCCGAGCGGGTGTCCGCGCTGCCCACGCCGCCCAACCGGCTGACGGCGTCCACCGCGGCCAGCGGCGCCGTGGTCCTGGACGACACCTACAACGCCAACCCGGCCGGCTCGGTGGTGGCGCTGGCCGCCCTGGCCCGCCACGGCGCGCCGGGCGGGCGCAAGGTCGTGGTGACCCCTGGGATGGTCGAGCTGGGCCGTCGGCAGGTCGAGGAGAACCGCCGCTTCGGGGCCGCCGCCGCCGACGCGGCGACGCACCTGGTCGTGGTCGGACACACCAACCGGCGGGCCCTGCTCGCCGGTGCCGCCGACGGGGCGGCCGAGGTGGTGGTGGTCGCGACCCGTGAGCAGGCGGTGGCCTGGGTGCGCCAGCATGTGAGCGAGGGCGACGCCGTCCTCTACGAGAACGACCTCCCCGACCACTTCCCGTAGGAGCCATCCGTGCCGCAGCCCGCCGTCCTCTTCGGGGGGCCCTCACCCGAGCACGACATCAGCATCCTCACCGGCCTGCAGGCGGTGCGGGCACTGCCGGGTGCACGGGCGCTGTACTGGGCCAAGGCGGGCGACTTCTGGGAGGTCGACGCCGCGCTGGAGGGCGCCGCCTTCGTCGACGGCGTGCCCCGCCGGTCCGACCGGCTCCGGCTGGTGGCGGGCGAGGGGTTCGTGGGCAAGCGCCGGCCACTGGAGATCTCCGCCCTGGTCAACTGCTGCCACGGCGGCCCCGGCGAGGACGGCACCCTGCAGGGGATGCTCGACCTGGCCGGTGTGGCCTACACCGGCCCGAACGTGCCGGCCGCCGCACTCGGCATGGACAAGCTGGCCTTCGCGCAGGTCATGGCCGCCGCCGGCCTCCCCGTGCTCCCCCGGGCGCTGCTGACGGCCGACGCCGACCCCGGGTTCCCCGGCCCGTACATCGTCAAGCCACGCTTCGGCGGGTCGTCCATCGGGATCGACGCCGACGTGGCCGACGCGGCGACGGCCCGGGCCCGGCTGGCCGCCAACCCCCACCTGCGGGCCGGTGCGGTCGTCGAGCCGTACCGCCCCGACGCCGACGACCTCAA
Organism: Acidimicrobiales bacterium; assembly: GCA_035540915.1. GTDB lineage: Bacteria > Actinomycetota > Acidimicrobiia > Acidimicrobiales > DATLFQ01. Next base: position 4,177 of record DATLFQ010000087.1, on the reverse strand, counting down.
CGTGGCCGCCCGCTCCTGGCCCGCGCCGGAGCTGTCCGCGATCGAGCGGCCTCTCCGGGGCGAGCGGGGCGGGCCCATCCTGGGCTACCGGGACAAGTACCTCGGGGGTGAGGGCATGGTCAGCGCGCCTCGCCAGCTGCCCGCCGACCTGCCGCCGGCGGTGGAGGCCCGGCTCCGCGAGATGGCGGCGGAAGTGGCGGCGCTGGCCGGCCTCCGGGGGCTGGCCCGGATCGACTTCCTGGCGGTGGGGGACGGGTCGCAGGAGCTGTGGGTCAACGAGATCAACACCATCCCGGGCTCGCTGTCCAAGTACCTCTGGGTCGACCCGGTGGTGCCGTTCGCCCGCCTGCTGGCCGACCTGCTGGACGAGGCGGTTCACCGTCCGGCGCACCACTGGACCACGGCCGGAGCCGACGGCTCCGCCCTGCGGGCCGCCGGCTCCATCGCCGGCAAGCTGGCCTAGGCCGGTGGTCGACGTCCCGCCCGAGCGGTTCGCCGAGCTGGTCGGCGAGGCCCTCGACGGCATCCCCGACGAGCTGGGCCGCTTCATGGAGAACGTGGCGGTCGTGGTCGACGACACCTCGCCGCCGAGAGGGCTCCTCGGGCTGTACGAGGGCATCCCGCTGACCGAGCGCTTCGAGTACGGCGGGCTCGCCATGCCCGACCGGATCACCATCTACCGCCGCGCCATCTGCGCCGCCTGCGCCGACGAGGCCGAGGTGGTGGAGGAGGTGCGGGTGACGGTGGTCCACGAGGTGGCCCACCACTTCGGCATCGACGACGACCGCTTGGACGAGCTGGGCTGGGCGTAGCCGGATCGGTCTACCGTGGTCGACATGGCGCTGCCCGCCCCGCACCGCTTCAACCGCAAGCTGCCCGTCTACGCCCGCCACGGCGTGGCCGCGGTGTGGCTGGTCGACGTCGCCGGGCAGGCCGTCGAGCTCTTCACCGACCCCGGGCCCGACGGCGGCAACGCCCGCGGGGCCACCGGGGCCGATACCGCGGCGCCCGCCGCCCTCCCGCACCTGGTGCTCGAGGTGGGCAGCCTGTTCCCGGCGGGCTGACCCGCCGCCCGTGCCCCACTTCGCCGTCAGCTGCATCGGGGCCGACCGGCCCGGCATCGTGGCTGCCGTGACCGGTGTGCTGGTCGATCACGGCTGCAACCTGGAGGACACCTCCATGTCCATCCTGCGCGGGCACTTCGCCATGATGCTGGCCGTCGGGGCCGGCTGGAGCTGGTCACCGTGGTCCGGGCGATCGACGACGACGTACCGACGAGCCCGCCGGGCGAGGCATGGAGCGTGTCGGTCTACGGGGCCGACCGGCCGGGGATCGTGCACCGGTTCACCTCCCTGCTGGCCGATGCCGGCGTCAACGTGGTGGACCTCGACACCCGGGTGATCGGCGGCGCCGACCGTCCGGTCTACGCGATGGTGCTCGACGTCACGCTTCCACCGGGCCTGGCCGGGCCGGAGTTGGCGGACCGCCTGGCCGCCCTCGCCGCCGACGTCGGCGTGGAGTGCACCGTCCGCCCGGCGGACGTCGACATCCTGTGACCACGCCGACCGGCCCACCCGCGGGCGGCTAGCGGTGGCGGTCCGGCCCGTGCTCCGCCTACCGGAGCCGGTCCTGAAGCGCCGGGCGGCCGAGGTCGGCACGGTCGACGACGCGGCCCGCGCGCTGGCCCGGGACCTGGTCGACACCATGCGAGCGTCGCCGGCCTGCGTCGGGCTGGCCGCGACGCAGATCGGCGTGGCGCTCCGGGCCTTCGTGGTCGACGTGACCGGCCACCCCAAGGCCCGGTCCTGCCACGGCGAGCTGGTGCTGTTCGACCCCGAGGTCCTGGTCCGGGGCGAGGCGCGCCACGGCCGGGAGGGGTGCATGAGCGTGCCCGACCTCACCGGCGAGGTGGCCCGGGCCTCCTCCCTTGTCGTCCGGGGGCTCGCAATGGACGGGGCCCAGCGCGTGGTGGAGGTGGACGCGTTCGAGGCCCGGGCCGTCCAGCACGAAATCGACCACCTGGACGGGCTGCTGTTCCTGGACCGGGTGACGTCGGCCGGCGCGCTGTTCCGGCGCAAGGTCTACCGGTGACCGGCCCGGGATGCCGGTACGTCGGCCCTCACCGGCGTGCCCTCAGCGGGAGGGCACGCCGGTGATCCTGGTCGACCTGGCGGGCGTCGCCGCGCGCCGGCCGAGACCGTCAGCGAAAGCTCCTCGAACAACGGGCGGTCCGGCCGGCGACCGGCTCGGCGTCGTCGGCCGCAACGGCACCGGCAAGTCCACCCTGCTGCGCCTGCTGTCCGGCGCAGCGGAGCCCGAGGAGGGCACGGCCCGTCGCGGCCGGGGCGCCCGGGTGGGCTTCCTCGACCAGCGACCCGATCTGCCGCCCGGGACGGTGGCCGACGCGGTCGGCCCGTCGTGGGAGGCGGCGGCGATCCTCGACCGGCTGGGCATGGGCGCGCTCGCCGGCGTCGACGTCGCCACCTTGTCGGGCGGCCAGGCCAAGCGGGTGGCTCTGGCCCGGGTGCTGGTCGAGGAGGTTGACCTGCTCGTCCTCGATGAGCCGACCAACCACCTGGATCTCGACGCCATCGCCTGGCTGGAGGACCGCCTGGCCCGGTTTCGCGGAGGCCTCGTCCTGGTGACCCACGACCGCCACGTGCTCGACCGCGTCACCACCCGGGTCCTGGAGCTCGACCGCGGCCGGGGCTACGTCCACACCGGCGGGTACCAGTCCTACCTCGCGGCCCGGGCCGAGCGGGCCGAGCGCGAGGCCGGCGCCGAAGCGGTCCGCCGCAACCTGGCCCGGTCCGAGCTGGCCTGGTTGCGCCGGGGCGCGCCGGCACGCACCCGCAAGCCCAAGGCCCGCATCGCCGCCGCGACCGCGGTGGTCGAGGGCCGGGCCCCGGCACCCGAACGGGGCGGCGCATTGGACATGCCCGGCGGCGCACCCCGGCTCGGCGACACCGTGGTGGAGCTGGCCGGCGTCGGCCACGCGTTCGGGGCCGGCCCGCCGGTGCTGGCCGGCGTCGATCTCGACCTGGCACCCGGTGGCCGGCTCGGCGTCGTCGGGCCCAACGGGTCGGGGAAGTCGACGCTGCTGGACATCGTCGCCGGGCGCCTGGGGCCCTCGACGGGCACGGTGACCACCGGACCCACGGTTCGCCTGGGCTACTACGACCAGACCGGCCGGACACTCGACCCGGCCCTGCGGGTCCGGGAGGCGGTCGCCGGTCCCGGCGCCCAGCCCGGTTGGGAGCAGGTCAAGCTGCTGGAGCGGTTCTGGTTCGACGACGATGCGCAGTGGGCGCCGGTCGGCACGCTGTCGGGTGGCGAGCGCCGGCGGCTCCAGCTGCTCCTGGTCCTGGTCGCGGCGCCGAACGTGCTGCTCCTGGACGAGCCGACCAACGACCTCGACCTCGACACTCTTCGCGCCCTGGAGGACCACCTGGACGACTGGCCGGGCTGCCTGGTCGTGGTGAGCCACGACCGGGCCTTCCTCGAGCGCACGGTGGAGGACGTGCTGGCCCTGGACGGCCGGGGCGCTGCGGCCGCCGTCCCCGGCGGGCTGGCCGGGTACCTGGCCGCCCGTCGTGCCGCGGCGTCGCCCTCGGGAGCCGCGCCACCGGTGGGGGTCGCCCCGCCGCCCGCGCGCCGGGCGGCGGCGGCCGTCGAGCCCCGCGCCCGGACCAGGTCGCCGAGCACGCTTCGCCGCCTGCTGTCGAGCGCCGAGCGCGAGCTGGCCGAGGCCACCGACCGCCGGGACGGGGCCGCCGCGGCCCTGTCCGCCGGCGGCACGGATTACGTGGCCCTGGCCCGTGCGGCCGAGGAGCTGGCCGCCGCCGAGATGCGCCTGGCCGAGGTCGAGGAGCGGTGGCTGGCCCTGGCCGAGGAGTTGGGCTCGTGAGGTCCTCCGACGTGACGGGTCCTATGAGGGTCCGGCGACGGGCGTCGGTGCAGGTGGGAGCGCCTGCCGTGACGGAGGTTCGAGTCCGACAGTGCATCCGGCCCCTGTTGGGACCGAGTTTCGCCGGTCGTATCGCCGGACCCTCCTATGGGCCTGGAGATCTTCCGCCGGTAGGCGGCCGCTAGTCGCCGGGGCAGTGCTCGATGAACTCGTCGAGCATGTAGGCGAAATGCTCGGGGGTATTGCCCTTTCCGTTCCTCAGCGTTCCAC
>DATLFQ010000086.1:0-7122 GCA_035540915.1 Acidimicrobiales bacterium | reverse complement strand
TCCCCCCCCGTCGGTGCTGGGCTCCGTCACCGTCGCGACCTCCGGCGAGGCCACCGAGTCGGCTCCCGCTGCCGAGGCGCCCCCGCCACCGGAGCCGGCGGCCGAGCGACCGATCCCCGAGGCACCACCGGGACCGGCGCCGCGGCCGGTCCGGGCGCTACCGAGGATCCTGGCTATTGCCAACCAGAAGGGCGGCGTGGGCAAGACGACCACGGCGGTGAACCTCGGCGCAGCCCTCGCCGAGTTGGGCTACCGGGTGCTCGTGGTCGACTTGGACCCGCAGGGCAACGCCACCACCGGGCTGGGCATCAATCCCCGAAGCCTGGACGCCTCGGTCTACGACGTGTTGATGCACGACACCCCGATCGAGGACACCATCGAGCCCACCAGCCTGCGCAACCTCTTCGTGTGCCCGGCGACGATCGACCTCGCTGGTGCCGAAATCGAACTCGTTCCGGCCTTCAGCCGCGAGTTGAAGCTGCGACGGGCGCTCGAGCCGGTGCGTGACGACTTCGACTTCGTCCTCATGGACTGCCCGCCCTCGCTCGGCCTGATCACCATCAACGGCCTGGCCGCGGCCACCGAAGTCGTGGTGCCGATCCAGTGCGAGTACTACGCCCTGGAGGGCCTCGGCCAGCTGCTGCGCAATGTGAACCTCGTCCAGAGCAATCTGAACGCCCGATTGGAAGTGAGCGCCATCATCCTGACCATGTACGACGCCCGCACGAAGCTGGCCGAGCAGGTAGCGCGCGATGTGCGCGAGCACTTCGGCGACACCGTGTGCCGCAACATCGTGCCCCGTACGGTCCGGCTGTCCGAGGCGCCGTCGTTCGGGCAGCCGATCTGTGTGTTCGATCCGATGTCCCGGGGCGCCATCGCCTATCGGGAACTGGCCAAGGAGGTGAGCGGTGGCGCGGCGCAGCGGGTTGGGTAGGGGGCTGGGCGCACTGATCCCTCCCGAGACCAAGTCCTCGGTGCTGGAGGGTCTCCGGGAGGTCCCCGTCACCAGCATCTCTGCCAATTCCTTCCAGCCCCGGAAGCACTTCGACGAGGAGGCGTTGGCCTCGTTGACGGCCTCGGTGCGCGAGCTCGGCGTCCTGCAGCCGATCCTGGTCCGCCCGTCGGGCGAGGGGTCCTACGAGCTGATCGCCGGCGAGCGGCGCTGGCGGGCCGCCCGCCGCGCCGGCCTGCAGACGATCCCGGCCCTGGTCCGGGAGGTGGGCGACGACGCCAGCCTGGAGCAGGCCCTGGTCGAGAACATCCACCGCCAGGACCTGAACCCCCTGGAGGAGGCGGCCGCCTACCAGCAACTCCTGGAGGATTTCCAGCTCACCCACGAGGCGCTGGCCACCCGTGTCGGCAAGAGCCGGGCCGCGGTCACCAATACGCTGCGCCTGTTCCAGCTGCCCCCGTCGGTGCAGCGCCTGGTGGCCGAGAACCAACTCGGAGAGGGGCACGCCCGGGCCCTCCTGGGCACACCGGACCGGGCGTTCCAGGAGGCGCTCGCCCGGCGGGCGGTGGCGGAGGGTCTGTCGGTCCGCGCGGTCGAGCAGGCCGTGCGGGCCCGCACGGCCACCGAGCCGCCACCCGACGGTGCCGAGGCGCCCGCCACGTCGGTCCCGGGTACCAAGCTGCGCCCACCCGGGCTGCTCGAGTTGGAGCAACTGCTGGCCGACCATCTCGACACGCGCGTGAAGGTCGAGATGGGCGGTAAGCGGGGCCGCGTGGTCATCGACTTCGCCACCCTCGACGACCTGGAGCGGCTCTACCGGGTCATCATCGAGGGGGCGCCGCGGCCGTGAGGGCCAGCGGCCGGCGGGTGTTCGCCCTGGTCAGCGGCATGGTCGTCGGCGTCGTGCTCGGGCTGCTCCGGCCGCGCCGGGTCGCCGGCACTCCCCGGCCGCCGGCCCCGGCAGGCACGTCGACCGGCCGCTGAGGGTTCGGCGCCCGCACCTCCCGCCGATGTCCACAGCTGTGCATGAACCTGTGCATCAGCTTCGCCGCCCGATCGACGGCCCCGGCGGGTGCTCACGGATCGCAGGGAGCCAGCGCCCAGGCGACGAGCGCTTCGCCGAGGGCCTCGGCCAGCTCGGCGGTCCGGGCCACCACCTGCGGCGGCGGGCCCAGCTCGCAGACCACGGCCGGCATCTTCGTCTCGCGCAGGATGGGCAGGGCCATGCCCGCCACGCCGCCCCCGGGGAGCCCCAGGGTCGTCGCCACGGCGGCGTGGACCAGCTCCGCCAGCCGCCGCCCGGCCGGCGACTCGAACCGGTGGCCGGCGTAGTAGGCGACCGAGCAGCCCTGGCTCGAGGGGTCGAGGGCGAGGCCGAGGTAGACGTCGGCCTGGCCGGCGTTGGCCTCGGCCGCCTGGACCGACTGGTCGGGATGGTCGACGACGCTCACCCTGGCGCCGGCGGCAGCCAGCACCTGGCGGGCGGCGGCGGCGGCGGCGTTCATGCCGCCTCCGTCGCCGATCACCACCCGTTGGTCCTGCAGCGTGCGGGGCGCCTGGCGCAGGCGCTCCAGCTCGCGCACGACCGCAACGGGCTGGCGGGCCGCCACCCGGGCGCCGAAGCGCTCCAACGCCCGGCAGGTGCCGGGTCCGCAGACGCCGTCGATCGTGAGGGCGGCGTTGCGCTGGAAGTCCTCCAGGGCCAGCTTCGTCCGGATGCCGAAGATGCCGTCGACCCGGCCGGCGTCGAAGCCGAGCGCACCGAGCGACCGCTGCAGGTTGGCCACGTCGTCGCCCCGCAGCATGGGCTGGCGCAGGTACAGCAGGCGGTCGCCGAGGCGGTAGCCGGCCTCGACCAGCACCGACCAGGTCTGGGCGCCGCAGACGCCGTCGGCCCGGAGACCACGGGCGGCCTGGAAGGCGCGCACCGCCTCGCCGGTGGCGTGGCGGTACCGGCCGTACTCCTCGTCCGGGACGCGGTGGCCGAGGCGGGCCAGGCGCTGCTGCAGGTCGCCGACCGCCTCACCCTCGGCGCCCGCCGCGAGGGGGAGACCGTCTACAGGAATGCCTTGAGCTCCTCCAGCAGCTGGCCCTTACCCTTGGCGCCGACGATGCGCAGCTGCGGCGCACCGTCCTTGAACAGGATCAGGGTCGGAATGCTCATGATGTCGAAGCGGCGGGCGACCTGCTGGTTGGTGTCGACGTCCACCTTGGCCACCCGCAGGGCGCCCTCGTGCTCACGGGCGATCTGCTCCAGCACCGGGGCGACCAGCTTGCACGGACCGCACCACTCGGCCCAGAAGTCCACGAGCAGCGGCTCGGTGCTGGCCGCCACCTCCTCGTCGAAGGTGGCATCGGTCAGCGCAGTGATGATGTCGGTGGCCATAAGGGATGGATCTCCTTCTGGGATGAACGGCGTCGATGAGAGGGCAGCTACCAGCTGCGGGGGGTGCCGGCCAGGTCCGGCGCCGCATCGGGCTGGGCCTCCAGCCAACGCTCTGCGTCGATGGCGGCCATGCAGCCCGAACCGGCCGCGGTGATGGCCTGACGGTAGACGTGGTCCTGGACGTCCCCGCTGGCGAAGACACCGGGGACGTTGGTCCGGGTCGAACCGGGCTGGGTGACCAGGTACCCGGCGGCGTCCATGTCCAGCTGGCCGGCGAACAGGTCGGTGTTCGGCACGTGGCCGATGGCTACGAACAGGCCGCCGACGGCCAGCTCGCTCTCCTCGTCGGTGACGGTGTCGCGCAGCCGCAGGCCGGTGATCAGGCCGTCGCCCAGCACGTCGGTCACCACGCTGTCCCAGCGGAAGGCGATGCGCTCGTTGCGAAAGGCCCGGTCCTGCATGATCTTGGAGGCCCGCAACTCCTTGCGGCGGTGGATGACGGTCACCTTCGAGGCGAACTTGGTGAGGAACAGCGCCTCCTCGAGAGCCGAGTCGCCGCCGCCGACCACTGCGATCTCCTGGTCGCGGAAGAAGAACCCGTCGCAGGTGGCGCACGTGGAGACCCCGTACCCGAGGAGCCGGCGCTCGTTCTCCAGGCCCAGCATCAACGACCGGGCACCCGTGCTGACGATCACGGCCCGGGCCCGGTACTCGGTGTCGCCCACCCAGACGCCGAACGGCGACGCCGAGAGGTCGACGCGGGTGACCTTCTCGGTCAGCAGCTCGGCACCGAAGCGGGCCGCCTGGGCCCGGAAGGCGGCCATGAGCTCGGGACCTTGGATGCCGTCGACGAAGCCCGGGTAGTTCTCGACCTCGGTCGTCAACATGAGCTGGCCGCCGGGCTGGTCGCTCGTCGAGGACGGCGCTCCCTCGATGACCAGGGGGCGCAGGTTGGCCCGGGCCGTGTAGATGGCGGCCGTGAGCCCGGCGGGCCCCGATCCGATGATGATCACCTCTCGGACTGTGGTGCTGCCGGCCTCGCTCAACGACTTCCGCCTTCCCGTGCGGCTCGGTGGAGGCCGGATCCGGCCCTGCGGAGCAAGAACCCGCCGGCGAGGGTGAAGATTCCGCCCCCGACGAGGTAGGCCGACCACACCCGTCCCGGGACGGCGATGTCGAGCGCCCGGACCAGCCCGATCGTGAGCAGGACCACCACGGCGGTACCGACCATCAGAGCCAGCAGCCCGTACACCAGCGCGCGGGCCGCCGTGACCATCGGTACGGCGGTCTTGTCACGGACTGCGCCGACCGCCCGTTCGATGGCGTCGGCCGCCTGGACGGTCCAGTCGGTCCCCGTCGTGGCGACGGGGACCTCCGGGTCGGCACGTCGGGCCACGGCTCGGACACTACCCTGCCGCCCGTGCGCCCTCTCCTGGCCGTGGTGGCCGCCGCTGTCACCGCCGCGCTCGGCGCCCTGATCCTCGGCGAGTACGAGCTGGCCGGGGTCACCCCGTTCGTCGCCGGCGCGCTGTTCGGGCTGGTCGTCGCCGAGGCGGCGGTGGCGACGGCCGGGCGCCGATCGGGGGCGCCGGCCGTCACGGCCGTGGCGGTGGCCGCTCCGCTGGCTGCGGGGGCCGGGATGGTGTGGGCCGCGTGGATCTCGTCGGGCCGGGACTGGTCGTTCGTCCCCGGGGAGGCGTGGGCCGGCGTCGCGCTGGCCGCCCTGGCGGCGGCTGCGTGGGCCGGGGGCCTGGGACGGGTCAGAGGTCGGCGTCGCCCAGCACCCGGCAGTCCGCCAGGGCCATGACCACCAGCCGCCCGCCGCTGCTGCCGTCGGGGGCGGCAGCGGCGAAGGCGTGCAGCACCGCCGGGGCGTCGCGGTAGCGCAGGGTGGCGACGTAGCCGGCCGGACCGGCGGTGGGTGCCACAGCTCGCGCGGCCTCGGGCGCGCACGGGGCGGTTGCCGCCTGGACCGGCGAGACGCCGCTGGGCCCACTTCCGGTGTTCCCGTCCACCGGGGACGGCCCCGGCTCGGACACTGCCCTCGGAGCGGCCAGTGCTCGGCGGGCCAGGCCAGTCAGCGCGCTGAGGTCGCGGTGGTCCCCAAGGTCCGCCAGCGCGGTGTCCGCGGCCGCCATCTGGTCGGCCGGGGCCTCGGCGGCCTGGTCCGCGCTGCCGGTCGCCGGCGCAGGGGTCGGTGCGGTGAGGCTCTCGGGGCCTCCGGTGGTGTCTTGGGCCGGTGGCGCAGCGGCGAAGTCGCCCGAGTCGCCGCCACCGGAGTCGCCGTTCTGGAGGGCGACGGCGGTCACTCCGAGCACGAGCGCCACAGCGGCCGCCACGCCCAGCGCCCAGGCCGGCGCCCGGCGCCGGCGGGCGGCCAGCGGGATCGGCGTCGTGCCCGGGGCCGAGGCAGGCGCTCGGGCGACGAGGTCGGGAGGCGGGCCCGGGACGCCGGCGCCGCCCTCGGCGAGGGGGGGAGCGGTCGCGCGTTCCTCCTCCCAGGCCCGGCGGGCGGCAGCCAGCGCCCCGGACGCTTGGTCGTCGATGACGGGTGGCGGGACCGCCCGGGCGGCGGCCAGGCCGGCCATCACGGCTCGGAACTCCTCCAGGCGGTCGGTGCAGCGGCCGCAAACGGCCAGGTGTCGGGTGACGGCCGGCTCGGCGGGGCCGTCCAGGTGGGCGCTGAGCTGCTCGTCGTCGGGGTGGGGTTCGGGCACTGGTGCGTTCATGGCGTCGGTGTTGGACGGTCGTGGGCGGCGCCGGAGTTCCCGAGCAGAGGGACCAGGGCGGCCCGACCGCGGGCGATGCGGGAGCGGACGGTGCCGGCCGGGATCCCCAGGACGTCGGCGATCTCGGCGTAGTCGAGCTGGCAGAGGTCGCGCAGGACCACGGCGGCCCGGAAGTCGACGGGGAGGCGGGCCAGCGCCCGGTCGATGTCGACGCGCTCGCCGGCCACCTCGGGCGCTTCCCCGGCCGACGGCTCGTTCTCCAACCACCCCGCTTCGGCGGCCGTCGGTCGCCGCGACCGCCGGCGCAGCTCGTCCAGGCAGGCGTTGGTGGCGACGCGGTAGGCCCAGGTCGAAAAGCGCGAGCGGCCGTCGAACCGTCCCGCGGCGAGACCGCGGGCGACGGCGATCAGCGCCTCCTGGGTGGCGTCGTCGGCATCGGCGTCGTTGCCGGTGAGCCGCCGGCACAGGGCGTGCAGGCGGTCGTAGTGGAGCCGCAGGAGGCGGTCCAGCGCGGCGCCGTCGCCGGCCAGCACGGCCCGGACGAGCGGCTGGTCACTGTCCCCCGGTGCTCGGTCCGCCGGCTCGATCGGCGAAGCCTAGGTGCCCGGCCGGGCCGGGTCACTGCCGGACGACCACCTCGCTCACCTCGACGCGTCGGGCGTCGCTGGTGTCGGTGATCCACAGCAGGACCGCGCGGCCCTCGGTTCCCTCCAGGTCGAAGGTGCCGTCGCCGTCGATGCCGTCGGAGACGGCCACCGGCCGGCCCCACTCCGCCAGGCTGGCCCGCGGCCGGTCGGCTATGTACAGCTCGGCCGCCCAGCCGACCGTGGGCGACCGCACGTCGACGCCCTGCACCTTCGCGGCCGCCTCGAGCTGCAGGACGAGGCCTACGCCCGACTTGAGTCCCCCGAACGGGCGGGAGTTGTAGGTCTCGGTGTTCCAGGCGGTGGAGGGATTGCCGTCGATGGCCAGCGGGGCGCGACCCTCGTTCTCCTCCCCGTTGCCCAGCGGGTCGAAGGACTGCGCCGATGCGATGGTGACCGCCTCCCCCGGGG
>DATLFQ010000085.1:0-4097 GCA_035540915.1 Acidimicrobiales bacterium | reverse complement strand
TCGTCGTCGAGGGTGTCGAAGTCGACCGTCACGCAGAACGGCGTGCCGATCTCGTCCTGGCGCCGGTAGCGGCGGCCGATGGCCTGGGTCTCGTCGTAGTCGCACATGAAGTGGGGCTGCAGCAGGCCGAGGACGCGGCGGGCGGTCGGTGTGAGGGACTCCTTCTTGGAGAGCGGGAGCACGGCCACCTTGTAGGGGGCCAGGCGGTGGTGCAGGCGGAGCACGGTGCGAGGCTCGTCGTTGACCACGTCGGTGTCGTAGGCGGCGAGGAGGAAGGCCATCATCGTGCGGGTGGCCCCGGCGGCCGGCTCGATGACGTGGGGAACGTAGCGGGTCCCCGTGGCCTGGTCGAAGTACTCGAGGCGCTGGCCCGAGGCGTCGGAGTGGGCGGTCAGGTCGAAGTCGGTGCGGTTGGCGATGCCCTCCAGCTCGCCCCAGCCCCACGGGTAGCGGAACTCCACGTCCGAGGTGCCCGTCGAGTAGTGCGACAACTCCTCGGGGTCGTGGGGGCGCAGGCGCAGCAATTCGGCCGGCATGCCGAGGTCGGTGTACCAGCGGAGCCGCTCGTCGCACCAGTAGTCGAACCACGTGCCGGCCTCGTCGGGCGGCACGAAGAACTCCAGCTCCATCTGCTCGAACTCCCGGGTCCGGAACACGAAGTTGCCCGGCGTGATCTCGTTGCGGAACGACTTGCCGGTCTGCGCGATGCCGAAGGGGGGCTTCTTGCGCGACGTCTGCAGCACGTTGGCGAAGTTGACGAACATGCCCTGGGCGGTCTCGGGGCGGAAGTAGGCGACCGAGGCGCCCTCCTCGACGGGGCCCACGAAGGTCTTGAACATCATGTTGAAGGCCCGGGGCTCGGTCAGGTCCTTCGAGCCGCAGTTGGGGCAGGTGTCGCCGATGTGGTCGGCCCGCCAGCGCTCCTTGCAACTGCGGCAGTCCACCAGCGGGTCGGTGAAGTTGGCCAGGTGGCCCGACGCCTCCCACACCCTGGGGCTGGACAGGATGGCGGCGTCGAGGCCGACCACGTCGTCGCGCAGCTGGACCATCGACCGCCACCAGGCGTCCTTGACGTTGCGCAGCAGCAGCACGCCCAACGGCCCGTAGTCGTAGGTCGACCGGAACCCGCCGTAGATCTCGCTCGAAGGGAAGACGAACCCGCGCCGCTTGCACAGGTTGACGACGGTCTCCATCAGCTCGGGCGTCGGGGCGTCCATGCGGCCGAGACTAGGCGGCTGCAATGGCGCACCCCCGGCCGATATCAGTGACGGTGCAGGGCGTCCAGGGAGCGGACCCGCCGCTCCAGGTGGTGCTCGACCGCCCGGGTGGCCAGCCGCTCGACCTCGGCGGTGGCCGGGCTGGCCGGCTCCTCCAGCACCCCGGCCAGGCCGCCCCCCAGGATCCGGCGCAGAAGCTCGATGGCCTCCGGGCTCAGCGCGCTGCCGCGCCGGCAGCCATGGCACAGCACGCCGCCCTCGGTCAGGTCGAAGGCAGCCAGCGCCTGGTCGGTGCCGCAGGTGGCGCACCGCTCGAGCAGCGGATGGAACCCCTCCAGGGACAGCAGCTTCCAGAAGAAGGCGGCGACCAGCAGCGGCGAGTCCCGGGCGGCCAGGGCCCGCAGGGCCCCGACGAGCATCTGGTACAGCCGGGGGTTGGCGGTGCCCGGCTGGGCCACCTGGTCGACCACCTCCAGCAGGCTGGTGGCCCGGACCATGCGGTCCAGGTCCTCGCGAACGGCCCGGAAGTGGTCGATGCTCTCGGCCTGGGTGACGATGTCCAGCTCGCGGCCCTCGTAGAGCAGCAGGCTGACGTGGCTCAGGGGCTCCAGCCGGGCCCCGAAGCGACTGGTGGTCTTGCGCACGCCCTTGACCACCGCCCGCACCTTGCCGTGCCCGGCGGTCACGATGGCGACGATGCGGTCGGCCTCGCCCAGGCGCATCGTGCGCAGGACGACGCCCTGGTCGCGGTACAGGCCCACCGCGGCTACTGGTCGATGCCGCCGAAGCGGCGGTCCCGGCGCTGGAACTCCCGGACCGCCTCGAACAGGTGCGTCCGGCGGAAGTCCGGCCACAGGACGTCGGTGAAGACCAGTTCGCTGTAGGCCAACTCCCACAGCAGGAAGTTGGAGATGCGGAACTCGCCGGACGTGCGCACCACCAGGTCCGGGTCGGGCATGTCGGGCAGGTACATCCGGGCGCGGATGGCCCGCTCGTCCACCCGGTCGGCCGGCGTGCCCTCGGCCACCAGGGCCTTCACCGCGTCGACGATCTCGGCCCGCCCGCCGTAGTTGAACGCGATGGTCAGCGTCATGGTCCTGTTGGCCTCGGTCAGCCGCCCGGCCTCGTCCATGCGCCGCAGCAGGCGCTTGGGCACCCGCCAGTCCCGGCGGCCGGCGAAGCGCATGCGGACGCCGCGCTCGTGCAGCTCGTCGCGCCGGCGGGTGAGGATCCCCTCGTTGAACTGCATGAGGTAGCGCACCTCGTCGACCGGCCGCCGCCAGTTCTCGGTGGAGAAGGCGTAGACGGTCAGCCACCCCACGCCCAGGTCGAGCGCGCCCTCCACGGTGTCGAACAACGCCTCCTCGCCGGCCGCGTGGCCGTCGGTGCGCGGCAGGCCCCGCTTGGCCGCCCAGCGGCCGTTGCCGTCCATCACCACGCCGATGTGGACCGGCACCCGTTCCGGGTCGATGCCGTCGAGGTCCACGAGGCGACGGTACCTCGCCGGCCTGGCTAGGCCGGGGACGGGATTTCCGACCACCGGGCGCGGGTACGAGCCGGCCATGCTGGACCGCATCGTCGGCCCCCTGGCCGGCCGCTGGGACTGGGTCGCCACTGTCCTGCGCGTCCAGAAGCGCTTCACCGAGGTCCACGGCGGCTACCTGGCCAGCGCGGTGACGCTCACCGCCTTCCTCTCGCTGTTCCCCCTGCTGCTCGCCCTCATCGGCGTGGTCGGGCTGCTGTCGGCGGGGGCCGACAACCTGCCCGGCGAGGTCATCGAGCGGCTCGGCCTGACCGGCGACGCGGCCGAGCTCCTGCGCGAGTCCATCGCCACCGCCGAGAAGAGCGGCAAGGCAGCCTCGGTCATCGGCCTAATCGGCCTGCTGTGGACGGGGCTCGGCCTGGTGGCGGCATTCCAGTTCGCCTTCGACGCCGTCTGGCAGATCAGCGGGCGCGGCCTGAAGGACAAGCTCTACGGCCTGGCCTGGCTGGCCGGCGCCGCGCTTCTCTTCCTCGGCTCCTTCGTGGTGACGACCGTGGTTCGGCTGCTTCCCGGCCCGGCCTGGCCCTTCGCCTTCGCCGTCACCTTCGCCGTGGGCGTCGCCCTGTGGCTGTGGACCTTCAAGAGCCTCACCAACCGCGACGTCGGCTGGCGCTCGCTGCTGCCGGGCGCCGTGGTCGGCGCCGTCGGGCTGGAGGTGCTCAAGGCGGTCGGCGGCATCTACGTGCCGCGCATCGTCAGCTCGTCCTCGGCCCTGTACGGCTCCATCGGCGTGGTGTTCGCCGTCCTGGCCTGGCTGCTGTTCTTCGGGCGCCTGGTGGTGTACGCGGCGGTCGTCAACGTCGTGCGGTGGGAGGAGGACAACGGCACGGTGACCGTCGAGATCGAGCTGCCCGACGTGCCCGGCGCCGTGCCGGTCATGGCGACCCGCGCCGGGGAGGCTCACGTCCCGTCGTGAGCCACGCCGTCGTGAGCCGTACCATCGGAAGCCATGGGGGGCAGTTCCTTCGGCCACGCGCTGCGCGTCACCACCTTCGGTGAGTCGCACGGGCCCGCGGTCGGAGCCGTGGTCGACGGCTGCCCGCCCCGCCTGGCGCTCGCCGTCGAGGACGTCCAGCGCGACCTGGACCGGCGGCGACCGGGCCAGAGCCGCCTGACCACCCAGCGCCAGGAGGCCGACCGGGCCGAGATCCTCTCCGGCGTCTTCGACGGCGTCACCCTCGGCACGCCGATCGCCATCGTGGTCCGCAACTCCGACGCCCAGTCGGGCGCCTACGACGCGATGAAGGACCTTTTCCGGCCGTCCCACGCCGACTACACCACCGAGGCCAAGTACGGCCTTCGTGACTGGCGCGGCGGGGGCCGGGCAGCGCACCGGG
>DATLFQ010000084.1:0-7452 GCA_035540915.1 Acidimicrobiales bacterium | reverse complement strand
GACCAGATCATGCACGGGATGCTGGAGACCGACCGCGGCTTCACGCTCATGGGCGCGGACACGCCGCCGGGGATGGAGCACAGGCCGGGCAACAACATCTCGATCAGCCTCAGCGGGGACGACGACGCCGAGCTGCGCGGGTACTGGAGTTCGCTGTCCGCCGGCGGCACCGTCGTCATGCCGCTGGAGAAGCAGATGTGGGGCGACGAGTTCGGCATGTGCGTGGACCAGTTCGGCATCACGTGGCTGGTCAACATCAGCCAGCCGCAGGCCTGAGGGCGCTCCGGGCCCTGACCTGCAGGTGCTACCCCGCCGGGCCGCCGAGCCGGCGGGGTAGCATCGGCCATGGACTGGTACTGGGTTGTACTCCTCGTGGTGCTGGTGCTGGCTGCCCTGGCGGCTGCAGCGGCGCTCGTCCAGCGCCGCCGGCGGGCCGGCGGCGTCGTCGTCCGGCGCGACCGATGACGATCCTGCTGCGGGCCAGGAGCGCGGTCGGCCGCCCGGTCGTCACCCTCGACGGCGAGGAGCTGGCGCTGGTGCGGGACGTGGTGTTCTCGGACACCGAGGCGGTCGTCACCGGCTTCACCCTGGCCAAGGGCGGCCTGTTCGGCGGGCCGATCAAGGAGGTGCTGCCCTGGAGCGCCGTGCACGCCCTCGGCCCCGACGCCGTCATGGTGCGGGACCGGGGCGCGCTCACCCGTGAGGCCCTCCGGGGTGACGGTGGCGCCGGGGGCGACGTCCTCGGCTCCCGGGTGCTCACCGACACAGGAGTCGACCTGGGCGAGGTGACCGACGCCGTCCTGCAAGTGGGCGCCGACGCCCGCGTCGTCGGCTACGAGTTCGAGGCGTCCCCGGCCCTGTCGGAGCGCAAGGGCCGCCGGCAGTACATCCCGGCTCCCGAGACCCTGTCGGTGTCCGAGCAGGCGCTGATGGTGCCCGCGGGCGCCGTCGACTACGTCCGCGACGACCTGGCCGGCTTCGGCGAGGCGGTCGAGGACTTCCGGGCCCGGCTGCGGGACCAGCGCTGATGCTGTTCTCCGAAGCCCGGCGCCACAAGGTGATGGACACGGCCACCGCGCAGCAGGTGGCCGAGGTGGACGGGTTCGTGGTCGATCCGGCCGCCGGTCGGATCACCGCCCTGCGCCTCGGCAAGTCGAAGGGCCCCGGCCGCGTCCTGGACTGGGAAGGCGTCGGTGCCTTCGGGCCGGACGCGGTGACGGTCAGCGGGACCGGCGCCATCCGGGAACCGGCGGACGACGACGAGGCCCGGGCCGCCGGCCTCGACCTGCCGGGCCGCCGCGTGCTCACCGAGCGCGGACGGGAGCTGGGCGCAGTGGCCGACGTCGAGTTCGATCCCGCCACGGGCGCCGTCACCGCCGTGCTGGTCGGCCAGACGACCGTGGCCGGCGACCGGCTGATCGGCCTGGGCTCCTACGCGCTGGTCGTCAAGGAAGACGCCGGCTGACGGGCGGCGCCCGACCGGCTACTCGTCGCCGGTCAGGTGGTGGCGGGCCGGCGGCCGCCCCGGCGGGTGGGGGGGACGAGGCCGCGGCTCGATCGCCGGAACCGGCCGTGACACCGGCGAGTCGACCGAGACCACCAGCTCCTCACCGTGGTGGGACAGCTCGATCGGCGGCCCCGACCGCAGCTGGTAGGTCGCCTCGCTCCGCGTCGCCACGACGCGCAGCGACCGCCCGCGGTACTGGAGGTGGAAGGCCAGCCGGCTGAGCGCCGGCGGCAGGCGCGGCGCGAAGGCCAGGCGACCCTGGCGCGCTCGGTAGCCGCCGAACCCCGCCACCAGCGCCGACCAGGCGCCGGCCAGGGACGCCAGGTGCAGGCCGTTGCCGGTGTTGTCGTGGAGGTCCCGCAAGTCCACCAGCGCGGTCTCCCGCAGGTAGTCGTAGGCCAACTCCAGGTGACCGGTCTCGGCCGCCAGCACGGCCTGGGTCGCCGCCGACAGCGAGGAGTCGCGCACCGTCAGCGGTTCGTAGTACTCGAAGTTCCGGGCCTTCTCCTCGGCGGTGAAGGCGTCGCCCCGTACGTGCATGGCCAGCACCAGGTCCGCCTGCTTGACCACCTGCTTGCGGTAGAGGTCGAAGTAGGGGAAGTGGAGAAACAGCGGGTACTGGTCGGGGCCGGTCGCCTCGAAGTCCCAGCGGGCGTGGCCGGTGAAGCACTGGGATTGGGAGTGCACGCCCAGCTCGTCGTCGTAGGCGACGAACATCGTCTCGGCCGCCCGCCGCCAGGCGGCCGTCTCCTCGGGCGTGACGCCCAGCTCCTCGGCCCGGGCCGGATGGCGGCGGGCCGCCTCGGCCGCGGCGGCGAGGTTCTGTTGCGCCAGGAGGTTGGTGTACACGTTGTCGTCGGCGACCGCGCTGTACTCGTCGGGACCGGTCACGCCGGGGATGCGGAAGCGGTCCAGGCCGTCGTGATGGCCGAGGGTGCACCACAGGCGGGCCGTCTCGGCCAGGAGTTCGAGGCCCACCTCCTCCTCGAACGCGTCGTCGCCGGTGACGTCGACGTAGCGGATGGCCGCGTCGGCCACGTCGGCGTTGACGTGGAACGCCGCCGTCCCGGCCGGCCAGTAGCCGGAGCACTCTTCGCCGGCGATGGTCCGCCACGGGAAGGCGGCGCCACCGAGCCCCAGCGTGCGGGCCCGCTCGCGGGCCACCGGCAGAATGGAGTGCCGCCACCGCAGGGCGTCGGCGGCCGCCTTGGGGAAGCTGTGCATCAGGAGCGGGAGGACGAACATCTCGCTGTCCCAGAAGGCGTGCCCGTCGTACCCGGTACCGGTCAGGCCCTTCGCCGGGATGGCCCGGCCCTCGGACCGGGCGCCCGCCTGGAGAACGTGGAACAGGGCGAAGCGCACGGCCTGTTCGATCTCGGGATCGCCCTCGACCTCGACCACGGCCCGGTCCCAGAACTCGTCGAGGTACGCGTGCTGCTCGGCCACCAATCCGTCCCACCCGGCATGGCGGGCCGCGGTGACGGCGGCGACCACCTGGTCGCGAAGCGCCCGCCGTGACCGCAGGCTCGACCAGCCGTAGCCGAGCAGCTTGACGATCCGCAGTGTCTGGCCCGGCTGCAGCACCGTCGTGACGGTGACCCGGCCCGTGTCGGGCTCCGACGCAGCGCTGACGTCCGTGGTCGGCGGGCCGTCGACGAGGTGGTCCATGGCGGCGGCCAGGCGCAGCCCGCTCTTGTCCATCCGGTGGACCAGCTCGACGGCGGTCGCGCTCCGGCACCCGTGGTCCTCCGACACCAGCGGCGCCTCGATCCCCGCCGCCGAGCGGGGGTCGCCGCCCGGAGCCGGCAGCGGCTCGTTGGCGACCAGCTCGGACTGCACCACGATGCGGGCCGGGTCGTCCACCGCCTCGACCTCGTAGCTGATGGCGGCCACCGCCCGCTGGGTGAACGACACCATCCGCACCGACCGGATGCGGGCCGCCTGGCCGGCCGGTGACACCCACGAGACGTCGCGGGTCAGCGTCCCGGCGCGAAGGTCCAGCACCCGCTCGTGGGACTCCAGGCGGCCGTAGCGGACGTCGAAGGGCTCGTCGTCGACCAGCAGCCGGAGCAGCTTCCCGTTGGTCACGTTCACCATCGCCTGGCCCGCCTCCGGGTAGCCGTAGGCCGCCTCGGCGTGGGGCAGGGGCCGCACCTCGTACAGCCCGTTCAGGTAGGTGCCGGGCAGCTCGTAGGGCTCGCCCTCGTCCAGGTTGCCGCGCAGGCCCAGGTGGCCGTTGGCCAGCGCGAACACCGACTCCGCCTGGGCCATGGCGCCCAGGTCCAAGGTGCGCTCCCTGATGCACCACGGCTCGGGTTGGAACCGGCGGCCCGGCGTCAATCGCGCCCCAGCAGCTCGTCCAGGTCGGCGACCACCATGTCGGCGCCGTGGCGGAGCAGCGCCTCTGCCTGGCCGCCGCGGTCGACGCCCACCACACATCCGAACCGGCCGGCGGCACCGGCCTCCACGCCGGCCAGCGCGTCCTCGAAGACGGCGGACTCGCCGGGCGTCACGTCCAGCGCCCGGGCCGCGGCCAGGAACGTGTCGGGCGCCGGCTTGCCAGCCAGGCCCCGCTCGGCGGCGACGACGCCGTCGACCCGGACCTCGAAGAGGTCGGCCAGGCCGGTGACCGACAGGACGGCGGCGGTGTTCGCGCTGGAGGAGACGACGGCGCAGGCGAGGCCCGCGTCGCGGGCCGCCTGGACGTAGCGCACCGACCCGTCGTAGACGGCGACGCCCTCCTCCTCGATCAGGCGCAGCACCAGCTCGTTCTTGCGGTTCCCGAGGCCGCGGACTGTGGCCGCACCCGGCGGGTCGTCGGGCTCACCCTCGGGCAGCGTGATTCCGCGCGAGGCGAGGAACGTGCGCACACCGTCGGCCCGGGGCATCCCGTCGACGTAGGCCCGGTAGTCGCTCCCCGGGTCGAACGGGACGTACGCCGTCCCCGACGCGGCGGCCCGCTCCCGCAGGTACCCGTCGAACATCTCCGCCCACGCGAGCGCGTGCACGGCGGCGGTGCGGGTCAGCACCCCGTCGAGGTCGAACAGGCAGGCGCGGATGGAGTCGGGCAGGCCGAGCACGGCGGTGGAGCCTACGGTCCGTCGGGCCGACTCCCGGACCGGCCGGCGGACCGCCGTACTTCGGGCACGAGAAGAGAATCCCCTATTGGTCGTTTGCTCCTCCGAAACCGCGGGTAGCTCGCGCCGGCAACCTGCCATGGAGGGCGTCGAGCCGAGCGTTCCCGACCGTCACGACCGGGACCGCGACCGCGAACCGGAAGGTAGGAGCGAATGGCCTCCGTTCTCGGCATCAACGCCCCGTTCCACGACACGTCGGCCGCCGTGGTGGTCGACGGGACCGTCGTGGCGGCGGCCGAGGAGGAGCGCTTCAGCCGGCGCAAGCACGGCAAGGCCCCGGTCCCCTTCTCCACCTGGGAGCTGCCCGAGCAGTCGGCGACGTGGTGCCTGCGGGCGGCGGGTCCTGTCCGCCCTTACCGCCGGCCAGCTGGGGCCCGCCGGCCGGCGGGCCCCACGTGGCGCTGTGGACGGGCCGCACGGGCGACCCCCATGCCGACCGAGTCGACCGCGGCCTCCTGGAGATCACCGTGGCCGATGTGCGACTGCGGCCCGATCGCTCCTCAGCGGGCGCGACGGCGAGAATAGGGGCGAGAGCTGAATCACGGCCGACGCGATGGCGGAGGGGGTGACGAGTGCAGGGCGAGGTGCTGCCGACCGGGGTCGTCAACGTCGAGCAGGCCGCCGCCTGGGCGGGCGAGGGCGACCACTGGGCCCGCTACGACGCCCGCTACAACGCGTCCGTCGCCGGCCACACCGCCCACCTGCTCGCCGCGGCGGATATCGACCCCGGCGACCGCGTGCTGGACGTCGGGTGCGGGTGCGGGGACACCACCCGCCAGGCGGCCCGTCTGGCTGCGCCGCAGGGGGCGGCGCTGGGCGTGGACCTGTCGGCCCGCATGGTCGAGCGGGCGCGCCAGATCAGCGATGCCGAGGCCCTGGCCAACGTCTCGTTCGAGCTCGTGGACGCGCAGGTCCACCACTTCCAGCCGGGCAGCTGCGACGTGGCGATCAGCCGTTTCGGCGCCAGCTTCTTCGCCGACCTGGTAGCGGCGTTCGCCAACGTGGGCCGGGCGCTGCGCCCGGGCGGCCGCCTGGCCGTGCTGGCCTGGCAGGAGATCTCCTCCAACGAGTGGCTGGTCACCCTGCGGGGCGCCCTGGCCGCCGGCCGAGTTCTCCCCGCGCCCCCGGCCGACCAGCCCGGCCCGTTCGCCCTGGCCGACCGGGGCCGGGCCGCCGCCGTCCTGACCGCCGCCGGGTTCGCCGACCTGTCGTGCCAGGCGGTCGACGAGCCCGTCCACCTGGGCTCGGACGGCGAGGACGCCTTCGGCTTCGTGTCGGGCATCGGCATGACCCGCGGCCTGCTGCACGGCCTGGAGCCGGCGGCGGCCGCCGCCGCGCTCGAGTCGCTCCGGGTCGTCCTCCACGCCGCCGACACCGGCCACGGCGTCTTCCTCGGCTCCGCCGCGTGGCTCCTCACCGCCACCCGCCCCTGACCGCCACCACCACCCGAACTTGGTGCCAAATCGCGCGCCCCAGTGCGCGTTTCGCACACCGGTTGCCCCGGGCAGGGGACCCCGGACCGCCGAAGGCCTGCCGTGACCTCCCCCGCCATCGCGGGCCGTCCCCCGCCCGACCTGCCTTCCACCGGCGAGGAGCCCGACTTCGCCCGTGCTGTCCCACCACCACGTGGACACTTCGACGAGGTCGCCACCCGCGACCTGCCAAGGCCCTGCCCATGTGAGGACGGCCCAGGCGGGGAAGCGGGGCGGCGCTCCCGGTGTTGTGCCACCGACCGAGGTCGCGCCCACCGCCTGGAGGTACTGATGCCCGCCGTCACCGTCAGCGACATGTCCACGCTCCCCCGCATCGAGACGCCCGGCGGCGCTATCCGCCAGCGCCCGGTCAAGTCGGTGACCACCGCTCCCACCGGTTTCGAAGGCGAGGGCTTCCCGGTCCGGCGGGCCTTCGCCGGCGTCGACCTGGCCGACCTGGACCCGTTCGTGCACCTCGACCAGATGGGCGAGGTGGACTACGCGCCCGGCGAGCCAAAGGGCACGCCCTGGCACCCCCACCGGGGCTTCGAGACGGTCACCTACATGATGGAGGGCATCATCCGCCACGCCGACTCCATCGGTGGCGGCGGGATCATCAGCGACGGGGACACGCAGTGGATGACCGCGGGGAGCGGCATCCTGCACATCGAGGCGCCGCCCGAGGAGGTGGTCGCCGCCGGCGGCCTTTTCCACGGCCTGCAGCTGTGGGTCAACCTGCCCCGCGCCGACAAGTGGATCGACCCCCGCTACCAGGACCTCGCCGCCAGCAGCCAGACCTTGCTCAGCTCGCCCGACGGCGGGGCCCTGGTCCGCCTCATCGCCGGCGAGGCCGGCGGCCATCGCGGGCCCGGCTCCACCCACACGCCCATGACCATGGTGCACGCCTCCCTGGCGCCCGGTGCCCAGCTCGTCCTGCCCTGGCCCGCCCGCTTCAACGCCCTCGTCTACGTGCTCGGCGGGCGCGGCTCGATGGGTGCCGAGCGGCGCCCGGTCGAGACCGGCCAGCTGACCGTGTTCGGCCCCGGGGACGCCATCACCGTCGAGGCGTCGCCCACCCAGGACAGCCGCACCGCGACGTTGGAGGTGGTGGTCCTGGGCGGCCAGCCCATCGGCGAGCCGGTGGCCTGGTACGGGCCGTTCGTGATGAACACCGAGGCCGAGATCCGCCAGGCGTTCGAGGACTTCCGCGCCGGCCGCCTCGGGACGGTCCCCGCCGTCCACGACGCGCCGACCGACGAGGTGGCCGAGCAGACCGACGCCGCGCTCGACTGACGGACTGACGCCCTGACCGGTACCGGGGGCACAGGGGACGGCG
>DATLFQ010000083.1:0-23485 GCA_035540915.1 Acidimicrobiales bacterium | reverse complement strand
GGATGCCCACGACATGGAGCTCACCGCAGAACAGATCCTCGCCATGGCCGAGCCAGCCATCTGACGACCGCGGGGACACCCCGTCGGGCGAATCCGGCGGTCACAGGCCGCGTCCGACGCAGGCCTCGACGGAGCCCCGGCGCACGGGAAACCTACGCTTCAGCCGTGGACCAGCCAGAGGTCGACTCGGGACTACGGCTCGCCGAGCTGGTGGCCACGCTCTCGCTGGCGACGGACCTGGGTCTCGGCCAGCCGATGGAGCACATCCTCCGGTCGTGCCTGATCGCCGTCCGGCTCGGTGAGCGCATCGGTCTGGACGAAGACGAGAGGGCGGCCCTCTACTACGTCGCACTCCTGGCGTGGGTGGGCTGCATGGTCGACTCGCACGAGGTCGCCAAGTGGTTCGGTGACGACATCGAGTTCAAGGCGGGCCTCTACGACATCGACGCCGTCGGTCTTCCCATGCTGGCCTTCATGCTCCGCCACGCTGGGGCCGGGAGCACGCCGCTGCGGCGGGCGCGGCTGGCGGCGGCACTCGTGGGCACCGGTGGCCGACCGGTCGAGGCGGCGATGATGGCGCAGTGCCAGGCGACCGGTGCGCTGGCCGACCGCCTGGGTCTGGGACCCGAGGTGCGGGGGCCCCTGCAGCACAACTTCGCCCGGTGGGACGGCAAAGGGCTGCCCGAGAGCCTCGGCGGTGAAGACATCGCCCTTCCGATGCGGATCGTCCATCTGGCCGAGATCGTCGAGGTGTTCCACCGGAGAGACGGCGTCGCCGCCGCCATCGACGTGGCCGAGAAGCGAGCGGGGACGTCCTTCGATCCGGCCATCGTCTCCGAGTTCTGCCGGCTGGCGCCGGAGATCCTCGGCGGTCTGGATCCGGACACGAACTGGGAGGCGCTCATCGGGAGCCAGCCCGCCCTCGAGCCGCGTCTCACCGAGAACGAGCTCGACAACGCCCTCGAGGCGATCGCCGATTTCGTGGACCTGCGCTCACCGTTCTTCGCCGGCCACTCCCGGGGCGTGGCCGACCTCGCCGCCGACGCCGCCCGCGAGGGCGGCCTCGTGGAGGAGGAGGTCACGACGTTGCGCCGCGCCGCGCTCCTCCACGACCTCGGCCGCACGGGCGTGCCCAACACGATCTGGGAGAAGCCGGGACCCCTGACCCGGGCCGAGCGCGAGCGCGTCCGGCTGCACAGCTACTACGTGGAGCGGATGCTGGCCCGGCCACACGCGCTCGCCCGTCTCGGCGCCATCGCCAGCTTCGATCACGAGCGCCTCGACGGGTCGGGCTACCACCGGGGAACCGGCGGCGCGTCGCTCGCCGCCCCCGTCCGGCTGCTCGGGGCGGCCGACGCCTACCACGCCATGCGAGAGGACAGGCCGCATCGGCCGGCCCTCTCGCCGGAGGAGTCCGCCGCCGAGCTGCGGGCGGATGCGAGAGCCGGCCGTGCCGACCCCGAGGCGGTCGAGGCGGTGCTCGGGGCGGCCGGGCACCGGGTGCGCCGTCGGCGCAAGGGCCCGGGTGGTCTGACGCCCCGAGAGACCGACGTGCTGGTGTGCATGGCGCGGGGCATGTCGAACCGCCAAGCGGCCCGCGCGCTGTTCATCTCGCCGAAGACCGTCGGCAACCACGTCGAGCACATCTACACGAAGTTGGGCATCACGACCCGGACGGCGGCCGCCCTGTTCGCCATGCAGCACGGCCTGGTCGACCCGCTGGAACCCTCGGGGACAGCGACGCCGTAGCCGGAGGACCGTCGACCGAAAATGGGGTGAACGCCTCACGACGCCGCGATCTCCCGTCCGTACCGTCGTCATGGGCAGACACGACGGGAGGAGCAGCAATGGGAAGAGTGGGAAGCCACACCGGCCACGTCGCCGCAGCGCCGGATGACGTGTTCGCCGCCGTCACCGACATCGCAGGTCTTCCCGAATGGAACGACCGCATCCAACGGGTGGTGACGGCACCCGACGCTCTCGAGCCGGACGCCGAGTGGCTCGTGGAGCTGAAGATCCTCGGCCAGCGGTTCCAGAGCCGGTCCCGGGTGCTCGACATCGATCCGGTGGCCCGGCGGTTCCGTTACCGCTCGAACCCGGAGGGCGACCCTGACTTCGCCATCTGGACCTGGGAGATCGCCCCGGCGTCGGGTGGATCGCGGGTGGGGGTGAGCTGGGACCTCAATCCGCTGCAGTTCGTCAATCGCGTGTTCTGGGTGCGGGTCCGCTCCCGCGGCCTGAAGAGGGAGCTGCCGTCGTCGCTGGCCGCGCTCGACTCGTTCATCAAGGCGAGGAGCGGGGCGCGATGACGTTCACGAGCGACACCGTCGAGGTCAGGCGCGCAGGAGCGGCGGACAGCGCGGTGGTCAGCGACATTCTGGCGCAGGCCTTCTTCGACGACCCCGTCATCAGCTGGGCGTTCCCCGACGACGACCGCCGACGCGAGCTGCTCCCGGACGTGTTCTCGCTGTTCGTCGACGGCTTCCTGCCGGCCGGCGAGGTGCGCGTCACCGAGGACATCGGTGCTGCCCTCTGGATGCCGCCCGAGGCCGCTGCGGCCGACGAGGATCCGGACGAGATGGTTCGCCAGATCGAGGCGGTGATCGGTGCGGACGCCGAGCGGTTCCTCGAGCTGGTGGCGCTCCTGGACGAGCACCACCCGCACGAGCCCGCGTACTACCTGCTGGCGGTCGGGGTGCGCCCGGCGTCGCAGGGGACAGGTGTCGGCTCGTCGCTGATGCGCCCGGTCCTCGAGCAGTGCGACCGGGACGGGGTCGCGGCGTACCTCGAGGCGACGAGCGAGCGGAGCCGGAAGCTCTACCAGCGGCACGGCTTCGAGGCGATCGGCCAGTTCGCGCCGACCGGGGCGCCGCCGCTCTGGCCGATGTGGAGGGCGCCGAGATGACGACCAGCACCGAGACCGGGGCGATCGCAGGCGGTGGACACGGCGTCGACGGCGCTGGCTCCACCGCCGCCCTGGTCGAGCGGCTCTTCGAGTCGACGATCGGGGCGCTCGAGCTGCTGAGCGTCTACCTGGGTTGGCGCCTGGGCCTGTACGTGACGCTGGCCACCTCGGGGCCGATGACGGTCGACGGGCTGGCTGCGGCGGCGGGCATCGAAGGCCGCTACGCGCAGGAGTGGCTCGAGCAGCAGGCGGTGGCCGGCATCCTCGACGTGGAGCGCGACGACCACACGACCGGCGAGCGCCGCTTCACGCTTCCGCCCGCTCACGTCGAGGCGCTCGCCGTCGCCGACAGCCCCGACCATGTGGCCCCGTTCGGTCCGATGATCGTCGGCATCGCCGCCGCCCTGCCGGAAGTCGTGGCCGCATACCGCTCCGGCGGTGGCGTCCCGTACGAGCGGTACGGCGCCGACTTCCGTGACGGCCAGGGCGCAATCAACCGCCCGGCGTTCGTCCACCAGCTCCGCGACTGGCTTGCAGCGGCCGGGGAAATCCACGAACGCCTGTCGCGTGAACCACCCGCCCGGGTGGCCGACATCGGGTGCGGCCAGGGCCACTCGTCGGTCGCCATCGCCCGGGCGTACCCGGAGGTCCTCGTCGACGGTATCGACCTGGACGAAGCGTCGATCGCCGATGCCGAAAAGGTCAGCGAGGAAGCCGGCGTCGCCGACCGGGTCACGTTCTCGGTGCCTGATTGGGGTCCGTCACGTCGCCCGCACGGCCGGCGCGGTGGGAGCCGAGGGCTAGGGCGACTGTGGCGGCGTGACCACTCCGGCGACTGTGAACGAGCCGCTGTTGTTTTCGAGGCCGCTGTCGTTGACGGCCAGCCACAGCTTGCCTCCGTTGTCGTCGGCGGTGAGCGACCAGGAGGACCCGACGAAGAACGGCTCGCCGTCGTTCCCGAACCGGCCGATCAGCGCAGCGTGGTCGGCGTCGGCGACGATGTTCGCCCCGTGGCCGGCCGAGCCCTGTTCGCCGTCCGGCCCGACCGGGGTCCCGCCGACCGCGTGGCGAATCCGGCCCGACGCGTCCAGCTCGATGGTGGCGCCGTCCTCGAGGAATATCCCGGTGTCGATCCACCCGGCCGCCGCGTCGATCTCGGCACCTACCTCGACCGCCTGGCTGTCGTCGCCGACGCCGCCCTCGTCGCCGTCACCCGCGATGACGGCAATGGCCACCAACAGCACGACTGCCAGCACCGCCGCCGAGATCGTGATGATCCGCCGGCGCGGATGACCCGGGCGGTGGCGGCCCACCTCGACCCGGATTCGAAGCGTCGCCGTGTCGCCCGTGGCGCGGTCGACCACCACGACGTTGGCGCGGTTGACGCCGGGCTGCGGGCGGAAATCGATGGTGAAGGATCGCTCTCGCCGGTCGACGTCCAGCCACGGCGCCTCGCTGCGGACCTCCCACTCCGCGCTCGCGTGGTGGACGAACACCTCCTCCAAGGGCAGCCGCTCGCCCGAGGCGACATCTCGGAGATCGATGCTGGCGGGGGACAGCTCCAGAGAGGATGTCGATTCGGCCCCGGTGCGGCCGTCGGCGCCCGTGGCCGAATCGATGAGGCCTGGGCGGCGGGCGATGGCGATGTCGCCACCGCCGGAGAAGTTGCGCTGGGGGAGCTGGCGACCCTCCCGGCTCAGGGCGTCGTAGACATAGTCGTAGACGTCGCTGAGATCGACGAAGCCGTCGCCGTCGGAATCACGAGCGCCCCGCAGCATGCCGTCGACGAGATGCTGGGTGAAGGCGCTGGTGTGGTTCTCGGCGATGGCGTCGTTGGCCAGTTGGCCGCTCCGGCAGCTGGTGAGCAGGTACCGGCCGGTGCCCCGCAGGCTGTCGGGCAGCTGGCCGCTCTTGAACGACCCGGCGTAGCAACAGTCGAGCAGGATCACGGTGGTCTGCGCCCGGGAGCCATCGATCATCGCGTTGACGCTGCGTGCGCTGACGGTGGTGGCCTTCATCAGGTCTGCCCGGCTGTCGCGGGCACAGAGGTAGAGCTGGTTGTGCTCATCGAGCAGGCCGTGGCCGCTGTAGTACAGGAGCAGCACGTCGTCGCGGCTGGCGGTTGCGAAAAATCGCTCCAGCTCGATCAGGATCTCCGACATGGTGCGCTCGGGGACGGCCCGTACCGATGTCGGCTTCAGTAGCCCGAGTTCGGGATCGACCAGAGCGCTCTTGAGCGCCGTCACGTCGTTGACCGGGCCCTCCAGGGGCTGGAGGTTGTGGGGGTCGTTGGGGAACGTCGAGTTCCCGATCAGCAGGGCCCGGTAGGCCGGATCGCTCATGGTTCTGCGGCGAGCCTGGTGGCTGCGGCCGTCACCAGGGTCTCGAAGGCCTGCTCGCTCAGACCGCCGCCCCGCAGGACGATGCGCTCATGGCGACCATCGACGTCGATGCCGACCTCCAGATGCCTGCTCTTGTCACGGTCGAGCCAGGCCCTGAAGAACTGCAGCGCCGCGGTGAACGCACCCGCCGAGCCGAGCGCGAGGATCACGCTCGCAGCGCTCCCCTTGGTCCCAGCCACCGTGGTGAACTCGCGGCGCACGCCGCCGACCTCGGCATCCAGGTTCGTGAAGAGCAGGCTCACCTGCTGGCGCCAGCGGTCGTCCTCCGGATCGAACGACGCCGTCCCCGGAGCGAGCACCAGTTCGAACACGCAGTCTCCCGACGATGACGTGGCCAACGTGGACCCCAAGGACAGTCTCCCACGACTTCGCCGGCTTTTCACCGGCTTGTGGACGATGTCATGCCTGCGCCGCGGCCGACCCGGTGTCGCGGGGCCTGTTCGAGCGACCGCGGCGGGGTGTACCGTCTCCGGCCAGTCGGGGCCCGCAGTGTTCAGCCCCGGTTGAGGTGGCAGTTCGGGGGGTGAGCACGTGGTGACCGACCCACCGGTAATGACCGAGGTGGCGACGTACTGCCCGTTGTGCGTCTCGCGGTGCGGCGCACGGGCGACCGTGGCGAACGGGACGTTCACCCTCGGCCGGGACCCGTCGCACCCGACTGGGAAGGCGCTGTGCGCCAAGGGCAAGGCGGCGCCGGAGATCACCGCCCACCCCGACCGGCTGCGGTACCCGATGAAGCGCACCGCCGCCAAGGACGCTCCCGCCCCAAGCTGGCAGCGGATCAGCTGGGAGGAGGCGCTGGAGACGGTCGCCGGCCGGCTTCGCGCGCTGGCCCGTGACCACGGCCCCGAGTCAGTCGTGTTCAGTTCGGTCTCGCCGTCGACCTCCTCGATCGTCGACTGCGTCGACTGGCTCCAGCGGCTGCAGCGCGCCTTCGGCAGCCCGAACCTCGTCGCCTCGATGGAGCTGTGCGGCTGGGGGCGCTACCTCGCCTCGCTGTACACCTACGGAGCCTCGGTGCCCGGGGAGTACATGCCGGACCTCGAGGGCGCCGGTTGCATCCTGTTCTGGGGCTACAACCCCCTGGTGTCGCGCCTCGCCCATGCCACGGCGACACGGGCCGCGCTGCGCCGCGGCGCCAAGCTCGTCGTCGTCGACCCGAGACGGGCGGGGCTCGCAACCAAGGCGGACCCATGGCTGCGGGTTCGCCCCGGCACCGACGCAGCGCTGGCGTTGGCGATCACCCACGTGATGATCGAGCGGGGCTGGTACGACGACGCGTTCGTGCGCCGCTGGACGAATGCCCCCCTCCTCGTCCGCACCGACACCGGGCGCTTGCTCCGCGCCAGCGACGTGGTCCCCGGTGGCGATCCGGGGCACCACGTCGTCTGGGACGTCGCCGGGCAGCCGGTCGTCGTCGACCCGGCCGCCCGCGGCTCCGATGTCGACGACCACGGCCGTCTCGCACTCACTGGGACCGTCGAGGTGCCGACGACCGGAGGGGTCGTGGCCTGCCGGCCGGCGTTCGACCTCCTGGCCGAGCAGTGCCGAGCCACCTCCCCGGCGGTGGCCGAGGAGATCACGGGCGTACCCGCTGCTGAGATCGAGCGCACCGCGCAGGTCCTCTGGGAGCACCGCCCGGTCGCGTTCTACACGTGGAGCGGCCTCGAGCAGCACAGTGGCACCACCCAGATCATCCGAGCGGTCAACGTGCTCTACGCACTGACCGGCTGCTTCGACGCCCCCGGCGGCAACGTGTTGTTCACGCCGGTACCGACGAACCCCGTCGCCGGATCGGAACTGCTCGACCCGTCGCAGCGGGCGAAGGCCATCGGTGTGGACGACCGCCCCCTCGGGCCGGCCCGCTTCGAGTTCGTCACGGGGGAGGACTTCTACACGGCGGCGCTGGAGGGCCGCCCGTACCGGGCACGCGGGCTGGTCAGCTTCGGGTCGAACCTGGTGATGGCCCACGGCGACAGCGCGCGCGGCCGTGACGCGCTGCGGGCGCTCGATTTCCACGTGCACCTGGACATGTTCATGAGCCCGACCGCCGAACAGGCCGACATCGTCCTGCCGGTGACCGGGGCCTTCGAGGCGGAGAACCTGAAGGTCGGGTTCGAGGTGTCCCAGGACGCCGAGTCGCTGGTCCAGCTGCGCGCGCCGCTCGTGCCACCGGTGGGCGAGGCCCGCCCGGACATCGAGGTCATCTTCGACCTGGCCACTCGGCTCGGGCTGGGCGAGCACTTCTTCGACGGGGACGTCGAAGCCGGCTGGGCCCACCACCTGGAGCCGAGCGGGGTGACGCTACGGCAGCTGCGGGACGACCCGGCGGGCGTCGTCCTGCCGCTGGCGACTCGTCACCGGAAGTACGCCGTGGCCGGTGACGACGGCGTGCCGGCGGGGTTCCGGACCGCAACGGGCCTGATCGAGCTGTACGTCGAGGGGTTCCTCGACGTCGGCCAGCCACCCGTCCCGACGTACACGGAGCCGTGCCTGAGCCCTCGCTCGCGCCCGGACCTCGCCGGCAGGTTCCCGCTCGTCCTCACGTGTGCGAAGCCGCTGCACTTCTGCGAGACCCAGCACCGCCAGGTCGCCGGCCTGCGCAGGCATGCCCCGCATCCCGAGGTCGAGCTGCACCCGTCCACCGCCACCGGGCGCGGCATCGCCGAGGGCGACTGGGTCGAGATCGCGACGCCCAAGGGCAGCGTCCGGGCCGTCGCCACCTTCGACGACTCGCTCGCCCCGGATGTCGTGTGCGCGCAGCACGGCTGGTCCGAACCATGCGAGGAGCTGGGCCTCCCCGGTCACCCGCCGTTCGGCCCGGGCAGCGCCAACCTCAACCTGGTGCTCACGCAGACCCCGAGCGACCCGATCAGCGGCAGCTCGCCTCTCCGGGCCCAGGTCTGCGAGGTCACCCGGCTCCCTGGCGACCAAGCACTTCCCACGCTGGATCGCCCTGCCTCCGGCCACGCTCGGCCCGTCACCGCCGGCGGCGCCCGGAGGCGATGACCATGGGCTGCCGACCGGCGAGTCGGCCGTCGGTCAGGAACGGCGCCCAGCCCCGGATGGTGTCCCGTTCCAGGGCGGCCTTTGCGCCCTCCGGCGCCGCAGCGACGATCGGTCCCATCGGCGTGATGTTGATGTACTGCCAGAGGAACTCCCGTGGTGGCGGCAGCCGGAGGTCGACGTCGGCCACCCGGGCGCTGACGTCGTCGAGCCCGGCGCGGCGGAGCAGCCCGGCGAGCACCCCCGGGTCGTGCATGGAGAACACGAGTCCCACGAAGGCACCGAGGTCTGCGCTGATGTGCTCGACGATCGCGCGCTCCATGATCTCGAACGGGGGCTGGATCGCCCCCGGCGTGACGACGACGGCGCGTCCGCCAGGAGCGAGGACGCGCCGCATCTCGGCCACCGCCGCGTCCTTGTCGGACATGAACATCAGGCCCATCTGGCACACGACGACGTCGTAGGCGCCGTCGGGGAACGGCAGGCGGGCGGCGTCGCCGACGTGCCAGTCGATGCGGGGCTCGGCCGGTGCCGGCGCTCGGCGGGCGACGTCGATCATGTCGGCGGCGAGGTCGAGGCCGGTCACGGCCCCCCTGGGCCCGACCGCGTCGGCGGCGCGGCGGGCGACGACGCCGGTGCCACAAGCGACGTCGAGGACGCTCTCGCCGGCGCGTGGGGAGGCGACCTCGATGCAGACGTCGGCGACGGGCCCGCCGATGGCTGGCACGAAGTGGTGCTCGTAGTTCTCGGCTGCCGTGCCGGTGAACTCTCGGTACGAGACGGTGGTCATCGGGTCCTCCTCCTCCAGGGCCGGAGCACGG
The DNA here is from genome assembly GCA_035540915.1 of Acidimicrobiales bacterium. Taxonomy (GTDB): domain Bacteria; phylum Actinomycetota; class Acidimicrobiia; order Acidimicrobiales; genus DATLFQ01. The sequence continues at coordinate 14,351 of DATLFQ010000083.1, read as the reverse complement.
GTGCCTCGGCGGTGTGGCGGGCGCGCCGCAAGGCGTCGACGGTGGTCGCGGCGGTCATGGTGTGACCGTACGAGCGGAGGCTCGTCGGGACATCGCCCGCGAACCCCATTTGCGCTGGTGGCGTGCATGGGGCAAACGCCCTACCGGCTGAGCAGGCCGTCCTGGTAGGCGCGGGCAGTGGCGGCGGCGCGGGTGGAGACTCCGAGCTTGGTGAAGATGTTCTCGACGTGGCGGCCGGCGGTATGGGGGCTGATCACGAGCGCCTCGGCGATCTCGCGGTTCGTCTTGCCGGCGGCGAGCAGGGCGAGCACCTCGCGCTCGCGGCCCGACAGCACCGACGGCGGCGTCGCCGCGGCGCCAGGGGTCAGGCGCTCGAGGTCGAGGCGGGCGCCCAGCTCGGCGAACGTGGACCGAGCGTTGTCGCGCTCGAGCGACGCCGTGCCGCGGTCGCCGAGCGCGTCGCAGGCGGCGGCGACCTCGATGGCGGTGCGGGCCGCGTCGTACGGCATGTGCAGCGCATGCCAGGCCCGGGCTGCGGCCCGCAGCTCGCTGAGCGCCTTGGCAGCGTCGCCCTCGGCCGCCAGCACGCAGCCGGCGGCGTGCGCGGCCATGGCCCCGAGCACGGGTGACGACGCGAACGACGCGAGCGAGGCCAGCTCGTCGGCGGCGGCGCGTGCTCCGGCCACGTCGCCGGCGGCCCGGTAGATCTCGACCGCCGCGGCCAACAGCGGCGCCCGCTGCAGGCCGGCGCGCCGCTCCTGCAGGGCCCGGGCGATGGTCCTCGCTGCGGCGCCGCCCTCGCCGCGGGCCAGCTCGATCAGGGCGAGGCCGGGCACGGGGTCGTAGCCGTGGCGGCTGGCAGCCCGGAACTCGGCCTCGGCCCGGGCGAGGTCGCCCTGGAGGCGAGAGAGCTCGCCCCCCTGGTAGTGGGCCAGGCCGAGCGCAGGGTGGGGCGGGTCGGCGAGGTGACGACGGGCGACCTCGGCAGCGGCGGCGGCGTCGGCCCACCGGCCGGCCACCTGGTCGAGCTGCGAGCGGTGCACGAGGCACTGGCCCCGGTAGGGGGCGAGCCCCGGCTGGGAGTCGCACCACTCGCCGAGCGCGGTGGTCCACTCCGACGCCCGGGCCAGGTCGAACAGCTGCAGGCACTCGACGATGACCGCGCAGTAGACGATGCCGGTGACGACCGGACCCACCTCGCCGGCGGTGACCGACAGCATCACCTCGTCGAGGCAGGCGGTACCCCGACCCGTGTCGCCCAGGGTGAGGAGGGCCTGGCCGTGGCCGAGGACCCCCAGGGCGACGAGGTCGGCGTCGCCACAGCGGCGGCCGATGGCGGCCGCCTCCTGGGCGAGGGCTGCGGCCCCGACCGGGTCGTGCTCGAGAGCGGCGAGAATGCGGGGCACGAGGACGTAGCCGGCCGCTGCGCAGCTGCCCGCCTCGCCGATCAGGGTCTCGGCCCGGGCCAGCCAACCTCCGGCGTGCGCCATCTGGCCCCGGAGCAGCAGGCACAGGGCGAGCAGGACGGCCCGGCGGGCGGCGTCGCCCGGGTCGCCAGCGTCGACGGCGGCCCGGTGGGCCGCCTCCCACGCACGGGTGCAGTCGTCATCGCGCCCGGCCAGGTAGGCGGCGACCGCGTACCGCTCGAGGTCGTCACCGCTGAGTGGCCCACCGGCGTGTGCCTCGACAAAGCCGGCGCAGGCGTCGCCCCACGACCGGCGGGCGGCGGCCTCGAGCGCCCGTTCCAACGGGGAACTCATGGTGTCTCCAGTCTCCCTCACCAGCCCGTCGAACGAGCGACGCCCGACAGCTCGCGGACACCAGCGGCGCTCGTGGTGAGCGCGGGAGGGGATCTCGGTAGAGGGCCGGCCCGGGTGCCGCCCGGCGGACGAACCTCAGTCGCGGATGATCCAGAACAGGCGGGCCGGTTCGCCGAGGAGGTTGCGCCAGCCGAGGACGGCGACCTTGGACGCGAGGAGCGCGTCGCCGGCCCGCATGACGGGCGTCTCGGCGCCCAGGTCGACCTGCACCAGGCCGGCTGCCACCAGCACCACCTCGACGCCCTTGTGCGGGTTGGGCGGAGCGCCCACCTCTCCGGGCCCGAGGTGCACCAGGTACGCCCGCAGCCCGGCCTGGGGGTCGTCGAGCAGCGGGACCTGCTTGGCCTGGCGCACGGTGCGGTCGCGGCGGGCCAGCACGTAGTCGGCGGTGGAGGCGTTCTCCAGGATGTGGTCGATGCCGACGCCCAGGTGCTCCGAGAGCACCAGTAGCGTGTCGACCGAGAGCCCGCGCACCCCGGCCTCGGCCTGCGAGATGGCGCTGGGCGACACGCCGGCCAGCCGGGCGAGCTCGGCCTGGCTGAGATGGCGCTCGTCGCGCAGGCGGGCGAGACCCTGGCCCAGCCGCCCCAGGGCGACCTCGGCCCGCACCGCGATCCCCTCGTCGCCGGCGACCTCGAGCCGGAAGAGCCGGCCCTGCAGCTGAGAAGGGCGGCCCTCGGCCTTGACGACGCGCAGCTGGTGCCGCCGCTCCTCGACGACGCACTGGGTGACGCGCCGGACCTCCTCGATGAAGGCGGCGCCGAGACCCCGCCGGGGGGCCCGCCAGTAGGCGATGGCGCCCAGGTCGAACAAGCGGGGGCAGACGTGGGTGAAGAAGTCGAGCGCCCGGCGCGGGCCCCAGCGGCGGGCGAGCAGGTCGAGGCGGTCCACGGCGACCCGGGCCCCGGGGGTGCCGACCTCGTCGACCAGCGTGCGCTCCAGCAGGAGCGGATCGGCGTACCTGCCCTCGGCCCGGGCATCCAGGACCTCGACCCCGGCGGGCAGGCGGCGTAGCGCCTCACGGGGCGTCGCCTCGACCGTCACGTACCAGCAGCCGACGTTCGTCCGCCGCCCTTCGGCTAGGAAGCCCGACTCCAACCGCCCCAGGAACTCGGGGTCGTGGCTGACCCAGACGATGTTGTCGCCGAGCAGCAGGCCGCCCAGCAGGACGTCGATGTCGGGTACACCGCTGCTCACCCGGTCCATCGGGCTACCTGGGGCCTCGCAGCGCAGCGGTAAGCATTGCTTACCAAAGGTAGCCGTTCACGGAAGCACAAGGTTCCATGGTGGGCAGACGGCCGACCCGAGCACGGCCGTCGCCAAAGGAGACGGCATGTGCTTCAAGAACCTCCCCATCGAGTTCGACAGCGCGGGCCAGGCCACCCTGCGCCAGGGCGTCGCCGACCCCTACCGGGTCACGGTGGCCGAACCCAGCAGCTACGTCCGCCGGCAGGAGGGACCGGGCGCCCAACTGGCGGCACCCCCCCGGCTGCGGGACTGGAACATCGACCCGATGACCCGCGTCGCCGGCGCGCTGGCGGTCCACACGGTGCTGGACCTGGAGAACCGCAAGGCGGTGGAGGCGCACGCCCGGGCCATGCTGTTCCGGGGTTACGAGATCATCCTCCAGGGCCGTGACCCCCGCGATGCCATCGACATCACGTCACGCGCGTGCGGCGTCTGCGGTGCGACGCACGCGGCGGTGTCCGCCAAGTGCATCGAGATGGCCTTCGGCGTGTGCCCGCCGCCGCTCGGGGTGGAGGTGCTGAACATGGGCGCGGTCGGCGAGATGTTCTACGACCGGCCGCTCCACCTCGGTCTGCTGGCCGGCCCCGACTACTCGACGGCGCTGGTGTCGGTGACCAATCCGGAGATCGTGACCAAGGCCGAGACCACGCTGGCCCCCAATGCGGACCTCCACGGGTACCGCACCATCAAGGACATCATGGACGCCATGAACCCGCTCACGGGCCAGATCTACCTGGAGGCCCTGGAGTGGACGCGGGTCGGCCGCATCCTGGCCATGCTGATGTTCGGCAAGTACCCGCACCCGTCGACCATCGTGCCGGGCGGGATGTCGACGACCATCTCCACGTCGTCGTTCAACGAGTACTACACGCAGCTCGGCAAGATCTTCGACTTCTCCAAGGTGGTCTGCAAGATCTGGGACGACCTGGTCGACTTCTTCCTGGAGCACGACCCGCGCTACGAGGAGGTCGGTGCCCGGGAGTGCAACCTGGCCCAGACCGGCATCTGGGACGACTCACGCGTGTACGACGCCACCTACGCCAACGTCAACAGGTGGGGTGAGGCCCGGTGGTCGTCGCCGGCGATGATCATCGACGGGAAGCTGGTCACCACCAAGCTGACCGACATCAACATCGGCTACGAGGAGTTCATCGAGCACTCGTTCTACGAGGACTGGACGACGGCGGGCCCACCGATCTTCCGCACCGACCCGCTCGGCAACCCCATCTCCCCGCACCACCCCTGGAACAAGAAGACCCTCCCGAAGCCGGGGGCCACGGACTTCCGCGGCAAGTACACCTGGGACACCGCCCCGCGGTGGGACCGACGGACCATCGAGACGGGGACCTACGGGCAGCTGTGGGCCACCGCGCTGGCCCGCAACACCACGCCGAACCCGTTCCTGGAGTCCACCGGCGACGGCCTGCGGATGACCGTTCCGCGCCACGGCCTTCCGGAGGAGGAGCTGTTCTGGAAGGTGCCCCGGACGCTGAACGCGCTGGAGCGCAACCGGGCCCGGGCGTACGCGCTGGCCTTCACGTCCGTGATCGGGATGAACTGCATCATGCAGGCGCTCGAGTACTGGCGCCGGGGCGAGACCAAGGTCCACACGCCCTACAAGATGCCCCAGGACGAGCGCATCTCGGTCGGCTTCTGGGAGGCCAGCCGTGGGTTCCTGGTCCACCACATGCACATGGACAAGGGCCGCATCGTCAACTACCAGATCACCACGCCGTCGACCCTGAACGCGTCGCCCCGCGACCCCTTCGGCGGCCTCGGTCCCTACGAGCAGGCCATCGTCGACTCGCCGATCCTGGAGTCGGTGCCCGACGAGCAGATCAAGGGCATCGACGTGCTGCGGGCCATCCGCAGCTTCGACCCGTGCATGCCGTGCACCACGCACATGGACACCGGCCACGGCGTCATCACCCGAGAGGTGAACTCGTGCGGCTGCACGCTCGAGTAGGTCCCTCGCCATCGGCACCCGGCCTCGCGTGCCGGGTGCTGGTGGGCGGCTTCGGCCTGCCGGGCATGCGGGACCTCGACTTCGGCACCAGCTTCGTGCGCATGGCCGAGGCCGCCGACTGGCCCGAGGGCACCGTGGTCGAGGAGCTCGCCGGTGCCGCCCACCTCGTCCTGCATCGCCTGCAGGAGCTGCGCCCGGCGAGGGCGGTGCTCGTCGGTGCGGTGGCCCGGGGGACGGGGCCCGCGGGCACGATCCGCCGCTTCCGGGTCGCCGGTTCCGGTGGCGGATCGCCCGCCGAGGTCCACCACGGCCTGTGCGAGGGCGTCGGCGGGGGGGCCGGGGGGACGGCCGGCCTGGAAAGGGTGCTGGCCGTCGCCCGCCACTGGGGCTGCCTGCCCGACGAGACGACCGTCGTCGAGGTCGAGCCGGCCGACGGTTCGATGGGCCTGGGCTTCAGCGAGGAGCTGGCGGCGGTGGTGGACGAGGTACTGGCTCTCGTGCGCGACGAGGTGGGCGATGCTCACCTGGGCCCGGTCGGGCCGCCGCTCCGTCCGGCGCCGGCGATCGACGAGGAGCTCGGCCTGGACCAGCTCCTCGACTACCACCGCGCATACCGCAACTCACGCGAGCTGGTGTCGGTCGCTGACCGTTTTCCGGCGTCGAGCCGCCTCACCGTTGCCGCCCGCCTCCGCCCGTGGGGAGCAGGCGCGCGACTGGGCGCGGACTGGTTCGACGTCTTCCCCACCGGGGATGCGCTCGTCGGCGTCGTGATGGGCGACGCCGGCGGGTGCGGGATCGATGCCGCGTCGGCCATCGACAGGTTGCGGTCCGCGGTGCGCGCCCTGGCCCTGCTGGAGGGGCGGTGGCCGGACCGTGTGGTGCGAGACGTCCACCGACTGACGGCGTCGACCGGGGATCGACCGCCGGTCATGATGTACCTCACCGTCGACCCCGACCGCCGCCGGATCGAGGTCGCCGGGACGGGCCACCTCGCACCGTTGCTCGTCTCGCCGGGCGGTCGCGTCGACACCCTGGCCCCGGGCGACGGCGGGCGGTCCTCGACGTACTCCGCGGCCGCCGGTTCGACGCTCCTGCTGGCCAGCGACGGCCTGGTGGCGGGCACGCGGCGGTCGACGGCCGAGGGCACGTCGCTCCTCCGCCGCGCCGCGGCCGCCGGGCCCGGGGATCTGGAGGCGTTCTGCGACCGGCTCGTGGATGCGTGCCTCGACGGGCGGCCGCCCGCCGGCGACGCCTCGCTCCTGGCGATTCGCCTGCCCGAGTAAGCGATCGACGGAGGCGTCCGCCTGGGCCGGCGGCACTAGCCCGCCACTGCACCGGTGAGGCGGCGCGCTGCCGAGACGACCTCCCCGCCGAGCGTGGCCAGCTGGTCGGCCACGGCGTCGTCGCGCGGCCGGCCGTCGGCGTCGAAGGCCTGCCAGGACCGGGCCACCGGGACCACGAACGGCACCGTCCAGCCCCGCAGCGCCCGCACGACGAACTCCATGGTGTTGACCGCCTGCAGCGCGTGGGTACCGCCCGCGGTGGCTATCAGGCCCACCGGCACACCGGCGAGGTACGGGCGCTCGCGATCGGCGAGCAACTGCAGCCAGTCGAGCGCGTTCTTGAAGGCCCCGCTCACGCTGCCGTGGTAGAGGGGACTGCTCCAGATCATGCCGTCGGCCGCCGCAACCGCCTCGGCCAGCCGGTTCGTGGCCGGGGTCGGCGGAACGCCCGCGCCGTAGAACGGCAGGCCGAGGGAGCCGACGTCGAGGAGGTCGGTCTCGGCGCCTGCTGCTGCGGCGGCATCGAGGGCGATCTCCAGCGCGCGCCGGCTGGTGGAGGACCGGCTCAGCGATCCGCCCAGGCCGACGATGCGCGGAGGGCCGTGCGGGCTGGTCGTCATACCGGCAAGGTACAATCTCAACCTAACTTGAGGTCAAGGGGAATCCGGTGGAGGACGTGCTGCCCATCGGCGCGGTGGCGAGCCGGGCCGGCGTGGCCGTGTCGGCGCTGCGCTTCTACGAGGAGCGCGGCCTGATCGCCTCCATGCGCTCGCCCGGCGGCCACCGCCAGTACCCGCGTTCGGTGCTGCGGCGGCTGGCCTTCATCCAGGTGGCCCAGCGGGTCGGTCTCGGCCTCGACGAGATCGGCACCGCCCTGGCCACCCTGCCGGCCGACGAGGGGCCCGCGCCGGCCGACTGGCGCCGGCTGTCGGCGTCGTGGCGACCGCAGCTCGACGAGCGCATCCGCCTCCTGGAGAGCCTGCGGGACGAGCTGGATTCCTGCATCGGCTGCGGGTGCCTGTCGCTCGGCCGGTGCCGGCTCCGCAACCCGGGCGACCGGGCCGGCGGCCTGGGCGCCGGGCCCCGCTACCTCCTCGGCGACGGGCCGTCGGAGCGCTGAGTCGTCACACCCTCCGGCTACTGTTCGCGCCCATGTTGCGCCTGCGAGCACTCGGTCGGACGGCGGTAGTGGCCCTCGTCGTCGGCGGCGGCCTGTGGAGCGGCCCGCCGGCGGTGGCTCAGACGGCTGCTGGCCCGGGCGCGGCCCGGTCGGAGGGCGTGAGCCTGGTCGGTTTCACCGACCTGGGCGGCGCCGGCCTCAACGGCGACCTGGCCGTGGTGGGGGACACGGTCCTGGTGGCGGCGGGCATAACGCCCGACACGATCCCCAACCAGGGCTTCTACGGCTTCACCGTCACCTATCCGTGCCCGGCGGTGAGCGTCAAGGTGGTCGACCTCTCCGAGCCGAGCCGGCCCACCGTGGTGGCCACCATCCCGGTCCCTGCCGGCGTGGCGGCCGTAGACGTCGACGCGGCGCGCGTGCGGAGCCCGACCTTCACCGGCGACCTCGCGGCGGTGGCGCTGGCCAACTGCGGCGGGCCCGGCGGCAACACCGATCGCGGCGTCGCCTATTACGACGTCACCAAACCCGCGCAGCCAGAGTTCCTCGGCCGCTACTTCGCCGACTTCGAGTTCGTGCAGCCGGCCGACCCGCCGTGCGGTGCGCCCGGTGGGAACGGTCGCCGGTGCGCCCAGTCCGAGCGGTCGGTGGCGCTGGTGCAGCGGGCCGACGGCCGGGTGCTGTCGCTGTCGACCCAGCCGTTCGCGTCGGGGTCCGCGTTCCTGTCGGGCAACGCCGGGGCCCCGGGGGACATGCGGGTGGTGGACGTGACCGACCCCCGCAACCCCACGCAGGTCAGCAGCTTCCCGAACATCAGTACGGTCGCCATCGGCGGCTCGGCGTCGGGCCGCCCGGGCTTTTCGAAGAACGGCTGCCGGCCCATCGAGACCGGGCGTGGCGTGGCCTTCGGCCAGGGCGGGCAGCTGGCCCTGCTGGCCAACCAGGACCTCGGCATGTACTCGGTCGACATCGCCAACCCGGCCAACCCCGGGCTGCTCGGCCACGCCGCCATCTACGACCGCAATGACCGGACGGTCGAGGGGACGGCGGGCTACGTCACCGAGGCGGTCCTCGGCGACCGGCGCCTGGCTCTGCTGGCCGACGAGGACTGGATCGCGCCGACGACCCGGGTGCGGATCGACGCGCCCAGCTCGCTGGCCGGCAGCAAATTCGCTTGTGAGGCGATGTTCACGCTGTTCGACGAGGACGACCAGGCCCAGGTGTACCGCAAGCCTGGAGCGCAGATCTCCGGCGAGTTTGTGTACATCGGCCGGGGCTGCCCGCCCAGCACTGCCAACCCCGGCGGGGACCCGCTGCTGGCCGACCCGGCCGGCAAGATCGCAGTCATGGACCACACCCGGGACCCGGTGACCCAGCCGAACATCACGCCGCCTGGCGGCATCGGGTGCGGCTACGACGTCAAGACCCGGCGCGCCCAGGAGGCCGGCGCCGTGGCCGTCGTCATGCGGAGGCAGGGGGCGGTGCCCGAGGCGCTGTCGGAGTCGGGCGGCTCGGCCGGGCTCACCATTCCCATGGTGCAGGTCGACACGGCCGACGGCGACGCGCTGCGGGCCACCCTGTGCCCCGGGGTCGACCCGGCCGGCGCCTGCGCCGGCGGCAACCGGGTCACCGGCGCAGTGGCCGACACCGCCGGCCAATGGGGCGCGCTCAACGTGATCGACAACACCGACCCGGTGGCGCCGCGCCTCGTCGCCACCTACCGCACGCCGACCGCCGGGGTCTTCCCGCCACCCGACCTGGGCGTCTACTCGGTCCGCCACGCGGTCTCGGCCGGCAATCGCGCCCTGGTGGCCGCGTACTCGGACGGGCTGCGGGTGCTCGACCTGTCCGACCCGTCCTCGGTCACCGAAGTCGCGTCGTTCGTGCCACGAGACACCACGGACCCCACGAACACCATCCCCGACAAGGCGCTGGTGGTGGGCGTCGGCGCCGTCGGACCCAACATCGTGGTCAGCGACGTCCACTCGGGGCTCTACGTCCTGAACCTGACCGGCCGTGGCTACCGGACCGTGGCCGCCGACGGCGGGCTGTTCGCCTTCGGCGGGGCCGACTTCCTGGGCAGCGCCGGCTCCGCCCGACTCAACCGACCGATCGTGGGGACGGCGTCCACGCCGTCGGGCAAGGGCTACTGGATGGTGGCCAGCGACGGCGGGGTGTTCGCGTTCGGCGACGCCCGCTTCTTCGGTTCGACCGGCGCGCTGCGCCTGAACTCGCCCATCGTGGGCATGGCTCCGACGCCGACCGGACGGGGGTACTGGCTGGTGGCCGCCGACGGCGGCGTGTTCGCGTTCGGCGACGCCCGCTTCGCCGGCTCGACGGGTGCCACCAGGCTGAACCGCCCGATGGTGGCCATGGCCGCCACGCCGAGCGGGCGCGGCTACTGGCTGGTGGCCAGCGACGGCGGGGTCTTCGCCTTCGGCGACGCCCGCTTCTCGGGCGGCACCGGAGGGGTGCGCCTCAACTCACCGGTGGTGGGCGCCGCCGCCACGCCGACCGGCGACGGGTACTGGCTGGTGGCCGCCGACGGCGGCGTCTTCGCGTTCGGCGACGCCCGCTTCGCCGGCAGCACCGGCGGCACCCGCCTCAACCGCCCGATCGTGGGCCTCGCCCCGGCACCGAGCGGGCGGGGCTACTGGCTGGCAGCCAGCGACGGCGGCGTGTTCGCCTTCGGCGACGCGCGCTTCCTGGGCTCGACCGGCGCCCTGCAGCTCAACTCCCCCGTCGTGGGCATCGCCGCCTCGCCGTAGCGGAGCGCGGCCGGGCCGCCCGCGGCGGTCAGGCGTCGGCCTTCTTCACCTTGTCGTAGAGGTGCTGGGGTAGCACGTCGTAGTGGTCGTGGCGGAGGCTGAAGCGGCCCCGCCCCCCGGTCAGCGACCGCAGGTCGATGGCATAGCGGAGCACCTCGGAGGTCGGGACCATGGCCACGATCACCTGCTCGCCGTCGTTGCCGCTCTCGGTGCCCTGGACCCGGCCGCGGCGGGCGTTGAGGTCGCCCATCACGTCGCCCTGGTAGGCGGCCGGGACGGTGACCTCCAGGAGGGAGACAGGCTCCAGCAGCACCGGGCCGGCCTTGGCCATGGCGTCGGTGAACCCGATGGACCCGGCCATCTTGAAGCTCATCTCCGAGCTGTCGACCGAGTGGAACTTGCCGTCGTAGAGGGTGACCTTCACGTCCACCACCGGGTACCCGTAGACCCCGCCGCGCGCCATGGTCTCGGCCACCCCCTTCTCGACCGCCGGGATGAACTGGCGGGGGATGGCGCCGCCGACGATCTGGTCCACGAACTGGAACCCCCCGCCCCGCTCCACCGGCTCGACCTTCACGAAGGCGACGCCGAACTGGCCGTGCCCGCCGGTCTGCTTCTTGTACTTGCCCTCGGCGTCGGCCGTGCCGGTGATCGTCTCCCGGTAGGGGACCTTGACGTCCTCGGTCTCGACGGCCACGCCGAACTTGCGCTGCAGGCGCTCGGTGACGATCGACAGGTGGGTGTCGCCCGTCCCGCCCAGCAGGGTCTGGTGGGTCTCGTCGTCCCGGCGGACCGACAGGACCGGGTCCTCGTCCTGCAGGCGGTGCAGCGCCGTCATCAGCTTGTCCTCGTCGCCCTTGGACTTCGGCCGGATGGCGATCGACAGCACCGGCTCGGTCGCCGCCGGGACGGGGAGTCGGACCGGCGTGCCGCGCGGCGCCAACGTGTCCCCGGTGGCCGTGGCGCTGAGCTTGGCCACCGCGGCGATGTCGCCGGCCGGGACCTCGCTGAGGGGATCCTGTTCCTTGCCCCGCAGCGTGAACAGCGCGTGGAGCCGCTCGTCGCAGTGAGTGCGGGGGTTGGTCAGCACCGTGTCGGGGCGGATGGTGCCCGACAGCACCTTGAACAGCGAGACCTTGCCGACGTAGGGGTCGGCCAGCGTCTTCCAGACGTAGGCCAGCGGCTGGCCGGCCGGGTCGATGGCGATCTCCTGGGTGCCGTCGGGGACCTCGACGGTGACCGGCCGGCCCTCCAGCGGAGAGGGGCCGATCTCGCAGATGAGCTGGGCCAGGCGGTCGACCCCGACCAGGTTGGCGGCCGAGCCGCACACCACCGGGAAGACCTGGCCGGCGGCGATCCCCTTGGCCAGGGTGTCCTCGAGCTCCTTGGGGGTGGGCACGTCGCCCTCCAGATAGCGCTCCATCAGGGCGTCGTCGCCCACGACGATGCCCTCCACCAGGTCCTCCCGGACGTCGTGCTCCCAGGCCTCCATCTCCTCGGGGATGTCGCCGGTCACCGCCTTGCCCGATTCGTAGGTGATGGCCCGGTCGGTGAGCAGGTCGGCCACGCCGCGGAACCCTGCCTCCTCGCCGATGGGCAGCTCCAACGGCGCGATGCCGGCGCCGAAGGTGGCCTGGAGCTGGTCGAGCGTGGCCTGGAAGCTGGCCCGCTCGCGGTCGAGCTTGTTGACGAACACCATCCGGGCCAGGTTCCGGGCCGCCGCCATCTTCCACGCCACCTCGGTCTGGACCTCGACGCCGTCGACCGCGCTGACCACGAAGACCACCAGGTCGACCACCGACAGCGCCGCCTCGACGTCGGGCAGGAAGTCGGCGTAGCCGGGGCAGTCCAGGATGTTGAGCTTGTGGCCGTCGTGCTCGAGCGGCGCCAGGGCTACCGAGAGCGAGATGCGCCGCTTGACCTCCTCGGGGTCGAAGTCGGTGGTGGTGCTCCCGTCCTCCACCCGGCCCTGGCGGGAGATGGCCCCGGCGCAGAACAGCAGGGCCTCCGCCAGCGTGGTCTTCCCGGCCCCTCCGTGGCCGACGAGGGCGACGTTGCGGATCTTGTGCGGCGGGAAGCTCTTCATGGGAGGCGCCTCGCTCGGCTCGTTGGGGGAGAAGAGCCGAAGCCTAGACACCCCGGTGCTACCGTGGAAGGCGACACACCCGCTTCCCAGGAGCCGCTTTCTTGTTCGACGGACGCTGGCGGACCGGCGTCGACCGGGTCACCGAGCCCGTGGGATCGGCCCTCCGCCGTATGGGTGCCACCGCGGACCACCTCACCGCCCTCGGCCTCCTGGTCGGCGTGGGTGCCGCAGTGGCCATCGGCTCGGGCCGGCTCGGGCTCGGCTTCGCCCTGCTCGTAGCCTCGGCGATCCCCGACCTCCTCGACGGGCCGGTGGCCAAGGCGGCCGGCACGGCCGGGCCGCGAGGTGCCTTCTTCGACTCCGTGGCGGACCGGGTCACCGACGCGCTGGTGCTGGGCGGCGTGGCCTGGCACCTGGCCGACGAGCACGGCGGCCGGGCCCCGGTCCTGGCGTTCGCGGTGCTGGCGGCGTCGAGCCTGGTCTCCTACCAGAGGGCCAAGGCCGAGTCCCTCGGGTACCAGGCGCGGGGCGGGCTGATGGAGCGGGCCGAGCGAGTCATGGTCCTGTGTGCCGGGCTGGTCTTCGGGCTGCTGGTGCCGGCGTTGTGGGTGATGCTCACCCTGACGATCGTCACCGCCGTCCAGCGCTTTGCGCGGGTGTGGCGCCAGGCGCCGGTTCCGGTTGACCCGCGCCGGCCCGATCGCCTGCGGCCCCGACCGCGGCGGGTGCGGGGCGACTCGCTCAAGATGGAGGCCCGCTGGCGGGCCTGGCGGGAGGCTACGGCCGGTCCGGTCCGTGACCGGGGGGTCGCCCCGACCCGCCGCCGGCGCGCCGAGCGTGACCGGCCGGAGCGCGCCTGGCGCCGACGGGCCGGCACCAGGCCCTGAAGCTGCCACTTCCCGGCGGCTCCACCTATCTCGGCTACCGGGCGGGGGCGTGGCTGGCCCGGACGGTGCCCCGGCGGGTAGCCGAGGCGGTGGCCCTTTCGGGCGGCCAGGCCGTCGCACCGGTCATGGGGGGGCGCCGGGCCATGGCCGAGCGCCACCTGCGTCGGGTGTACGGGCCCCACGTCGGCGAGGCCGAACTGGCCCGCCAGGTCCGGCGGGCCTTCGCCTCCTACGCCCGGTACTGGGCCGAGTCCTTCCGCCTCCCGGTCACCTCGGCGGCCGAGTTGGACGCGGGCATGTCGACCGAGGGCATCGGCCACATCGACCGGGCCCGGGCCGAGGGCCGCGGGGTGATCGTCGGGCTGCCCCACCTGGGCGGTTGGGATGCGGGCGGCGCCTGGTTCACGTCGGTCGGCTACCCGATGACCGTGGTGGTCGAGGCGGTGGAGCCGCCGGAGCTGTTCGAGTGGTTCTGCAGCGAGCGCCGCGCCCGGGGCCTGGAGGTGGTGCCGCTGGGCCCCGACGCGGGGGTCCAGGTGCTGCGGCGGCTCCGGGACAACGGCGTCGTGGCACTCGTCTGCGACCGGGACATCACCGGCGCCGGCGTCGAGGTGGAGTTCTTCGGGGAGCGGACCACGCTGCCCAGCGGCCCGGCTGCCCTCGCGCTGCGGACCGGGGCCGCCCTGCTGCCCACCGCCGTGTACTTCGACGGCCGCCGGGGGCACCGGGCCGTCGTCCGTCCGCCGCTGGATACCGCCCGCCAGGGGCGGTTCGGGGCGGACGTGGCCCGGGTCACCCAGCTCCTGGCCGACGAGCTGGAGGCCCTCGTCCGGCGCGCCCCCGACCAGTGGCACCTCTTCCAGCCCAACTGGCCGAGCGACCCGGGGTACCGGAGGCGGACCAGCTCGGCGGGCGCCGGCGCCTGACGCGCTGCGTCCGGAGTGCATAGGCGTCGGAAGCCGACGCCTATGCACTCGGGAGCGCCGACGGTGCTACTTGGTGCGGACCTTCTTGCGGACGAAGTTGGCGATGGTGTCGGTGGTGGTCTGGACCTTGTGCACCTTGCGGACGTGGTCCGAGACCTTCGCCATCAACTCGTCCTCACTGCCGGCTGATCCCTGCCAACGGCAGGCGTGGTCGGCATCTCTTCACCTGAACTGGTAGGCCACCTCG
>DATLFQ010000082.1:0-9527 GCA_035540915.1 Acidimicrobiales bacterium | reverse complement strand
GGCACCGGGGGCCACGTCGGCGTGAAGGTCGTAGCCGTGGAGGTGGACCTCGTCGGCCACGTCGCTGCGGACGACGATGCGCAGCGAGGCGCCGACCCGCGACTCGATGGTGCGGCGGCCTCCGACGACGGCCCTGTCCCGGACCTCGAACGTCGGCTCCTCCGCCGCGGGCGTGGGTGCACTGGAGGCTGGGGCGGTCGACGGTGCTCCCGGCGTGGCGGTGGTGGTGGTCGTGTCGGACGTCGACAGGGCCGGGTCGTCGCCGCTGCCACAGGCGGCGAGGACGAGCAGGGCGGCCAGCGCCGCTGCGGCGGGACCGGCGCGACGCGCCGAACGGACGATGGGCATGGAGGGCTCCTCGGTGAGAGATGGCCGGGCCGGTCGGCCCGTCGGACTCGGGTCAGACGAGGAGGAGCCGAGGGGGGCCGCGGCGGCTGGCCGGGGAGCCCGCCGGGCGGGTGGCGCCAGGCCACGCGACGGGTCGGGGACCGGCGAGCCGGAGGCGGGCGACCGGCGGCCGCCACCGGCGCATCGAGTACCCGGCGGCGGCACTGGTGCGGAGCAGCGCCCGCAGCGCCCAGGCCACCGCCACCTGCAGGGCCAGCCCGGCCCACAGGGCGGGCTGGCCGAGGGCGGGCGTGGCGCCGGTCCCGGCGGCGGTCGCCTCGACCGCCTCCAGCACCACGAAGCAGGCCACCTGGCCCGCCGCGATGGCGGCCAGGCGGACGGGGGTCCGCCGGCCGCGATAGCCGTCTCGCGCCGCGACGGCCAGACCGGCGAGGGCGAGGGGGACGGCCAGCGCGGCGAGCGCCGCCAGGTGACCGTGGCCGACGACCGCATGGTGGCCGTCGTGGTTCCCGCCTCCGGCCGTCAGCCACCCGAGGAGGTGGGCGGCCAGCACGCCGGCCGGGACGAGGAGCAGGGCAGCACGCTGCCGGTACGCCCGCATCCCGGCCGAGCGTAGCGCCGGGCTAGGAGGCGGCCCGGGCGACCGCCTGGATCTCCAGGGTGAGCGTGATCTTGTCGCCGACCACGACGCCGCCGTTGGCGAGCGGCATCGAGATGTCGATGCCGAAGTCGCGGCGGTTCACCTCGGCGGTGGCGCTGAACCCGGCCCGGGTCCCGCCGTAGGGGTCCTCCCCGACGCCGTTGAACTCCAGGCGCAGGTCGACCGGGCGGGTGACCCCGTGGAGGGTGAGGTCGCCGCTCACCAGGAACTCCTCCCCGGCGGGACGGACCCGTCGGGAGACGAACGTGGCGCTTGGGTGGCGCTCGACGTCGAGGAAGTCGGCCGAGCGGAGGTGGGTGTCGCGCTGGGGGTCGTTGGTGTCGACGGAGGCGACGTCGATGGTGGCCTCCACGGCGGCGGCGAGGGGGTCGTCGCCGACCGTGATGGTCCCGAGGAAGCGGCCGAAGTGGCCCTTGACCTTGGACACCATGAGGTGGCGGACGCTGAACTCCACGCGGGAGTGACTGGGGTCGATGTCCCAGGTCCCGGCCGGAAGGAGGACGGCGGTACGTTCGGCGGTTGTGGTGGTGGTCATGTCCTGTCCCAACAGCTTGCGTATGCAAATATTCCAACAGGAAGTACCCTCGTGAGCGCTCCCGGCCAGTGGCTCCAGGGCGGCGAAGCGGTGGCGTGGCGGTCGTTCATCACGGCCGCCGGGCGCCTGCTGCAGCGCCTCGACGGCGAGCTGGCCGCGTCGTGCCGCCTGTCGCTGGCCGAGTACGAGATCCTGGTGCTGCTCAACGAGGCGGGCGACTGGGGGATGCGGATGACGGCACTGGCCGGGGCGGTGCTCATGTCCCCCAGCGGCCTGACCCGGCGGGTCGACCGCCTGGTGGCCGACGGCCTGGTCGAGCGCCGGACGTGCCCGACGGACCGTCGCGGTGTCCTGGGCGTGCTGACGCCGGCGGGGCGGGCCCGGTTGGAGGCGGCTGCCCCGATCCACGTGGCCGGCGTGCGCCGCTGGTTCCTGGACCCGCTCGACGACCGGCAGCTCGAGGTGCTGGCCGAGGCCCTGGCCAAGGTGGCCGACCGCACGGCGGAGGTGCCCGCCGACGCCCGCCCCGCCGATGGGTGACCGGCCCACCACGCTGGTCGTGGCGGCCCATCCCGACGACATCGACTTCGGGTGCGCGGGGACGGTGGCCCGCTGGGTGGACGACGGCGTCGACGTTCGCTACTGCGTGGTGACCGACGGCGAGGCCGGCGGTTCCGACACCGCCATGTCCCGTACTGAGATGGCCGAGATCCGGCGCGCCGAGCAGCGGGCTGCCGCGGCCGTCGTCGGGGTGACCGAATGTGTGTTCCTGGGTCATCCCGACGGCCGGCTGCAGGCCAGCTTCGAGCTGCGGCGTGACATCACCCGGGTCATCCGTACGGTCCGTCCCGATCGGGTGCTGTGCCACTCGCCCGACCGGATGTACGACATCGTGGCCGCCAGCCACCCCGACCACCTGGCCGCCGGCGAAGCCGCCCTGTGCGCTGTCTATCCCGACGCCCGCAACCCCTTCGCCCATCCCGAGCTGGCCGCCGAGGGCCTGGCTCCGCACGTCGTCCGAGAGGTGTGGATGATGGGCGCGCCGGGCGCCACCTCGTCCGTGGACGTCACCGAGGTGGCCGACCGCAAGCTGGCCGCCCTCGGCTGCCACCGCAGCCAGCTGGCCGACGTCGACGCAACCTTCGCCGCCGTCCGGGCCTGGATGGCGGCCACCGCCGAGGAGGCCGGGCTGTCCGAGGGCCGGCTGGCCGAGGTGTTCCGGGTCATCGACACTGTTTGATCCGACGACACCCCAGGGGTCACGTCGGGTGCACTGAAGGGGTGGCGACCCGACCGGGGTCAGCAGGCGATCGGTTGGCGGCCCAACTCGGCGAGGCGGCACAGTGCGTTCACCAGCCGGAGCTGCTCGGGCCGGCGGCAGCGGGCCGACAAAAGGGCCGGGCTGGCCACCACGACGGCGAGTGCCCGGGCTCGCGACACCGCCACGTTCAGGCGGTTGGCGCTGTAGAGGAACTCGAGGTTCCGGGGCAGGTCGGCGGCCGACGACGTGGCCATCGAGAAGATGGCCACCGCTGCTTCCTGGCCCTGGAATTTGTCGACCGTGCCGACGCGGGCGCCCGGCGGCAGGGCGGCCTGCAGCCGCCCGACGTGGGTGTTGTAGGGGGCCACCACCAGGATGTCGTCGAGGGTGAGCGGGCGCGTGCGGCCGTGCCGGTCGGTCCAGGGCCGGCCGACCAGGGCGGCGACACCGGCCACCACCTCGTCGACCTCCTGGGCCGACGTCGTGCGGTTGTGGGCGTGCTCCACCGGCACGAAGCGCAGGCCGCTGCCGCCCGCCCAGGGCCCGTCGGCCACGCGCTGCTGGACGCAGGACGGGTGGGCCAGCAACCGGCCGTCGTAGAAGGCCTCGGACACAACCGCGCACAGGTCGGGGTGCATCCGCCACGTGGTGCCGAGGAACAGGCCGCGGTCGGGCGCGATGGTGGCCCGGTCCCCCAGCACGTGCTGGAGCACCGACGCCGCGCTGCCCGGCGGGTGCACGCCCTTGGCCGGCTGGGCCAGCTGCTGGGGATCGCCGAGCAGCACCAGGTTGGTGGCCGAGCCGGCGGCGGCCACCGCGTTGGCCAGCGAGAACTTGCCGGCTTCGTCGACCACGAGCGTGTCGAGCCGGCCGGCCACGTCCGGCCGGGCGAAGAGCCACGCCGTACCGGCCACCACGTCGACCGTCCCTTCGGCCAGCCGGTTGACGACGACGGCGTTGTCCCCCCGCTCGGCCACCTGCGGCCCGCACCACTCGTGCTCGGCGCACTTCTGGAGGGCCCGCAGGGGGATGCCCGCCGCCGCCGCCGCCCGGCGCACCTCGGCCAGGAGGTTGCCGGCGGCCTTGTGGCTGTTGGCCGTGACGCCGACCCGCTGGCCGGCCGCCACCATGGCCACGATCATGCGGGCGCCGGTGTAGGTCTTGCCCGAGCCGGGCGGGCCCTGGACCGCCAGACAGCTGCCGTCCAGCCGGTTGGCCAGGCGCACCGCGGTGTCGAGGCCGTCCTCGCCCGGGTGGGCCAGCGCGCCGCCCGGCCCGGTGGCGGTGCCGCGCAGCCGGGGCCGGCGGCCGAGCAGGAGGTCGGCCACGGCACCGTGCGTGCCCGGGCCGCCCAGGCCGTGGTCGGCCACCGCCGAGGCGAGGCGGGCGATGGCCTGGCGCAACGGCCGATTGTTGAGCGGCCCGCTCGGCACGACCGATCTCGGATGGGTGGTGGCCCCCTTCGGGCGCTTGAGGTCCAGCACGCCGCGGCCCGAGTCGATCGCCAGCACCGATCCGGCCGATGCGCCGGTGCGGGGGTCCACCAACTGGTGGCCCTCGCGGACCTTGTGCTCCTGCTCCGGCGGGAACCGGTACCGGGAAACCTCCGTCCGCAGGTGCCTTCCCAGGTCGCCGTCGAAGGTGAGCTGGCCGATCGAGTCGGCGTCGTCGACCAGTTCGTCGTCGGTCAGCTCCAGTCGCCGGAAGTAGGCCCACCACTCGGGGCGGTCCTCCCGGCGGTGGTACTCCAGGAGCTGGGCCAGCAGCCAGGTGGCGGCCTGGTCGGCGGTGCGCTCGGCCGGGTCGTCGGGGACGCCGGCCAGCAGGCGGGCGCCCAGCGCGGCCAGCTCGGCGTCGACGGCGGCCTGGTCGTCGGTGGGGTCCGGCTTCCTCGGCGCGGGCCGGGGAAGCGGCCCCTCCTCGCCGGCGGCGTCGATTCGCCGTGACTCCAGCCAGTCCCGCAGCTGCCCGGTGGACAGGCAGTCGTCCCGGTTGTACTCGGCGATGCCGTCCAGGATGGCGCCGTCGCCCGAGGCCAGCCACGCCTCGTAGGCCACGATGCTGGTCCGGCCGTCGGCCACGCCGGTGTCCCGGCCCGGGCGGTAGAGGTGCTCGATCCGTTTGAGGGAGTAGGACTCCTCCGACACCCGCACGCCCTGGCGGACCACCCGGAGGAGGTCCACCAGCACACCGCCCCGGAGCAGGCGGTCGATCTCGGTCTCCCGGGTGGCGTGGCGCCCCATGAGCCGGCACAGGGCGGTGCGCTCGTAGGAGCCGTAGTGGTAGACGTGCATGTCCGGCCAGGCGGCCAGGCGCTCGCCGACCAGGTCGACGAACGCCTCGAAGGCCCTCTTCTCGCCGGCCGGGTCGTGGCCCCAGAAGGCCCGGTAGCTTGCCCCCGGCCCGGCCGCCTCCACGACGCCCAGCAGATACTCGACGCCGGCGTCGCCCACGAACGGGTCGCCCTCGATGTCGAAGAACAGGTCGCCGGGCGACGGCGCCGGCAGCAGGCACAGCCCCCTGCCCGCCTCGACCGGGGCCACCAGCTCCGAGGTGGTGACCCCGGTGGCCCGCTGCCGGACCTGCAGCCGGGCCTGCGCGGTCAGGCGGTCGAGGGTGGACGGGCCGATGCCGGCGCCGAGCTCCGGTGGCGCGTCGGCGAGGGCGGCCACCGTGGCCACGCCCACCGCCTCCAGGCGGGCCGTCTGCGAGCGGCGCATGCCGGCCACCAGGGAGAGGTGGTCGTCCGCCCGGCGCCGGGCCTCGCACACCGGCTGCCAGCGGCAGATGCCGCAGTGCTCGACGGGGAGCGGGTAGGTGGCCGCCGGCAGGGCGAACACGACGGCCTCGGCACGGGCCTTGGCGTGGCGGTAGGAGGCGGCGAAGTCGGCCAGGCGCAGCGGCGACGACTCGCCGTCGCCGGTCACGACGTGCAGGTGCTCGGGGGCAACCCCCTGGAGGCGTTCGACGTGCTCGGCGTAGTGGCACAGCTGCAGCACGGCCGCCGCCTTGACCTTGCGGGCCAGCTTGGTGTCCACCGGCTCGTAGGACCAGGGGCCGAAGCGGCTGGGCCGGTCCACCCGCTGCAGGAAGTCGGCCTGGCCGCGCCAGCGACCGTCGAAGAAGGCGGCCTGGTAGATCACGGCCGCGCCGGTAACCATGGCGGCCACGGTGGCCGCCTCGGCGGCGGCCAGGGCGGCCCCGTCGCTGCCGGAGGGGGCGGCGATCTCCACCACGGTGCCGCCTGCCGCCCGCACGTGCTCCAGGTGGCGGCGCTCGTGCTCCTCGCCCCGGCGGGTCAGCACGTCCAGCTCCGGGTCTTGCCGGTCGGGGCGGGCGATCTCGCCCCGCAGGGCGGCCAGCTCCAGCTGGGTGAGGTGCTCGCAGGCCAGGAAGCCCACCAGGTCCGAGGCACTGAGGACGGGCCGGCCGTCGAGGAGGTGCATGTGGTTAGGGTACGGACCGCTTGTGACACGAACCCGGCTGCTCCCCGTCCTGCTGGTGCTCGCCCTGGGGGCCGCCTGCGGGAACGGCGACGACGACCCGGCCGGCACGACGACGTCCACCAGCGGCGGCGCCACCACGACGACCCCGGCGCCCGCGGCGTCGGTGGACTACGCCCGGCCGGGGCAGCCGGTGCGAATCGGGTCGGGCATCGTGGAAGGGGCCACGCCGGACGGGTCGGCGCTGTACGTGGCCGAAGAGGACGGAGCCTTTCCCGAGCCGGGGTGCGAGGGCCAGCCCGAGCCGGTGCTGTTCCGGCTGCCGCTGGCCGGCGGGGACCGGTTGCGGCTGGGGACGGCGACCGAGCCGGTGCTGGGCCGCCTGGTGCCGGGGCCGGGCGACCGCGTGGCAGTGGTGGACGAGTGCGAGGGGTTCCTCCAGTCGGTGCGGGTGGGGACCCGGACGGCGGCCGGCGAGCTGCAGGGCCTTCGGGTCGTGCCGGTCCAGGAGGACGACGAGTCGCTGCGCCAGCCGCGCATCTCGGCCTGGTCGAACGACGGCAACGCCCTGCTGGCCGGGGGCGTCAGCGAGGCCACCGGTGACGGCCTGGTGGCCACCATCGGCGTCGACGACGGCGAGATCACGCCGCTGTTCGCCACCGGCTCGGGCGCCGGGCCCAGCCAGGTCGGCCAGCTGGCCGACGGCACCTTCGTGGTCGCCGCCGACGGTGAGGTCACCCTGCGTTCCGCTGGAGGCGAAGTCCAGCAGACGTTGCCGGGCAACGGTTTCGCCCTCACCCCCGACGGGCGGCGGGTCGTCGCGTACGGCGAGGCGGTGGCCATCGTGTCGCCCGGCTCCGAGCCCGAAACCCTGGTGCCCGCCCGGACCGGGCGCCAGGTCGTTCTCGCCGACGTCTCGCCCGACGGCCGGGCCGTGGCGGTGGCCGTCTCGGCCGGCGAGGAGACCGAGGTGCAGGTCGTCACGTTGGCCGATCGGGCGGTGACCGGCGTCGGCCCCGGCGGTCTGCTGGGGCGGCCGACGTTCTCGGGCGACGGCCGGGCTCTCGGCTTCAACCGGTTCGGGCGGGCGCCCGACTTCGTCAATGACGTGTTCGTGGTGCGCTTCGAGGGCTAGGAGCCGACCGTCGGGGGTATCAGGGCCGCAGACCGAGACGACGATCAAGGAGACATCGCATGGCCGAGAAGCTCGAGCACTCCATCTGGGACGGCGCCGGCAACGAGATCAAGGTGGTCACCACCGAGAACGAGAACGGCATCGTCGACCAGGGCACCGGGCCCGACACCGAGTCGGCCACCGCCGACGCGCTGGCCGGCAACAGCCTGCTGGGCAAGGGCTACGAGACGGCGCCCGAGACCCGGTACTCGGACGAGTCCCACCACGCCGACGAGAACCCCACCACCTAAGCCCTCGGGCAGCGCAGAAGTCAGGCGGTGCCGAACCGGGCCCAGAACGTCTGGGCCCGGCTGAAGATGCTGGCGTCGTCGCGCTCGCCTGCCGCCCAGTAGGCGTCCTGTAACCAGGCGTAGCAGTGCTGGAAGGCTCCGCTCCGGCGGGCGCCGGGGTTCACGGCGGGGTCGGCTGGCGGCGGATCGACCGCCATGGCCGCCTCGTAGAGGTCGAGGTCGACCGTCGCAGTGGTCCCGTGGGCGGCCGCGTCGGGATCGCCGTGGGTGGTCCGCCCCCACTGCGGGCCGGGCAGCCCGTGGTCCACCGACCACAGCGCCCGGTGCACGGCCCGGTGGTCGCGGTGGACGTAGCGCAGCGATCCCGGGTCGTGGCGGTTCCAGTACCCGGCGGCGACCATGTCCAGCTCCTCGTGCACCGGCAGGTGCACCCGCCGCAGCTCCCGCGCCTCGTGGACCGCCTCGCTGACCGACGCCGGGGTCAGCGTGGCGTCGCCCAGGTCGAAGACCACCCGGGCCGACCGGGCACCCACGAACAGCTCGAAGCTCGACGACGGCGAGGGAATCGAGACCGGCACGTCGAGGGTGGCGTCCACCGCGGCCATGGCGTCGAGGAAGGTGTGCCAGGAGTCGAGCCGCTGGCCCCGCAGGCGCCAGGTGCCGGCCCCGGTGAACGGCTGGGGCTGCGGCACCCGCTCGCCGAGGTGCTCCTGCAGCCCGTGCCCGTCGCCGAACGTGGTCAGCTCGCCGTGGGTGAGCAGCACGAACACCATGTACAGGTCCGGCCGGCGCTGCACCATGCTCCAGGCCGAGAACTCGTCGTCGGGGTGGGGGATCACGATGTACCGCAGCCGGCGTGGCGGCGGCGGGCCCGGGGTCGGATCGAGCACCGGGCCATACTGCCTTCGGACGCCTGATGGCGCGCGACGGCGCGGTCGGGCGGAGTCCCCGGACCGGCGACCGGGTGCGGCCCGCGTGGACCGGCGGGAAGGGCCGCTCACCGAGGGGGTGCTCTACCTGCGCCACGGGCCCACGTTCGGCGAACCCCGGCTCCATCGACATTCTCGAGCCCGCCGCGGTGCCCGTGGGTATGGGGGGGCGATCCCCTCCTGGCCGATCCATGATGGCGGGCTGTGGTGGACCTCGGCGAGGCCCGGCGGAAACTCTCGTCCTGGAGGCGTGCGGTCGCGAGGGGGCGATGTGGAGAACTGTGGGTCGCTTTGGGCCCACGCGGTCGTCGTGGTCAGATCCGGTGGTGTTCGCCCGCTGAGTCACTCGACATCGGCAGCGTGCGCCTCATAACCCGCAACGGCTCGAGTTTCGCAACGACGACAACGGTGTCCCAGAACACGGGCCCCATGACGGTGGGGCCGCCGTCGCCAGAGTCCCGTCATCTAGAGCGATGACGGCGGACACGGCTAGGGCTGGCTTCCCGCAATATCGACGAGAGCCGACACGGAGCCTGGAAGCGCTACCAGGCTGACGGCGACAAGCGCCCAACGACCGACGACGAGGGCACGCGTCGATCGAAGGAACGCCACGACCGGCTCCACCCGGCTGAGCCCGACGGCGAGGGCCCCGACGACAGCGACGACAACGAGGACGGGGGCGGCCGGCAGAAGCAAGGCGAGCGGGGCATGCCGGGCGAGCGACCGCCGGTCAGCCGACGGTAGGGGCAGGGTCCGGCTGTAGCGGGCGGCGAGCGCGGTCACAGCCATGCCATGGACGATGACGAGGGCACCGAACGCCACGACGGCCAGCCACCCCGGGCCCACGATGTCGAAGTCGAGGTTCTCGGCCCGGAGCGGGTCGATGCGCGTGGCGGCGACCACGAGCAAGAGCGCCCCGTAGATC
>DATLFQ010000081.1:0-5834 GCA_035540915.1 Acidimicrobiales bacterium | reverse complement strand
CGCGCGGACCTTCCCGCCGCCGGACCTCGGCATCTACTCGGCCCACCACACCGCCGTGGTCGCCAACCGGCTGATGGTCGCCACCCACGCCGACGGGCTGCGGGTCCACGAGGTGTCGCCGGCGGGCCAGGCCCGCGAGGTAGCGTCGTTCGTCCCGCCTGACGTGGCCGATCCGACCGGCCAGCTGCCGACACGGGCCTCGGTGTCGGGCGTGGCCCCCATGCCCGGCCACGTCGTGGTCACCGACCGCAACTCGGGCCTGTACGTGCTCGAGGAGCAGCGCGGCGGCTACTGGCTCGCCGCCGCCGACGGCGCCGTCTTCCCCGTCGGTGGCGCGCCGGACCTGGGCCCGACGTCGACCATCCGCACCAACCGCCCGGTCGTCGGGATCGCCGCCACCCCCAGCGGGCTGGGCTACTGGCTGGTGGCCGCGGACGGCGGCGTGTTCGCCTTCGGCGACGCCCGCTTCCTCGGCTCCACGGGCGCCCTGCGCCTGAACAGCCCGGTCGTGGGCATCGCGGCCACCCCCAGTGGCAACGGCTACTGGCTGGTGGCCGCCGACGGCGGCGTCTTCGCCTTCGGCGACGCCCGCTTCCTCGGGTCGACGGGCGCTCTGCCCCTGAACAGCCCCGTGGTCGGGATGGCGTCCACGCCCAGTGGCAACGGCTACTGGCTGGTGGCCGCCCACGGCGGCGTCTTCGCCTTCGGCGACGCCCGGTTCCTCGGGTCGGCGGGCGCCCTGCGCCTGAACCGCCCGGTGGTGGGAATGGCATCGGCGCCCAGCGGGCGTGGCTACTGGCTGGTCGCCGCTGACGGCGGCGTCTTCGCCTTCGGCGACGCCCGCTTCCTCGGGTCGACCGGCGGGCTGCGCCTCAACCGCCCGGTGGTGGGAATGGCGTCGTCGCCCAGCGGGCGTGGCTACCGGCTGGTGGCCGCCGACGGCGGCGTCTTCGCCTTCGGCGACGCCCCGTTCGTCGGTTCGGCCCCGCAACCGGCCGATCGCCCGCCCCGCCCTGCCGTGGTCGCCCTCGCTCCCGTGCCGTAGCCCCCACGTGGGACGCCCGGGTCGGCGGCGGCGCTGGGGACGACCTGGGGACGACGCCGGGGGTCTCGGGGGGTTCTCGGTGGGCGAGGCCCCCGATGGTGTGGATCTTGCAAACCCCCTTGACGGCGCCAGGCCATCGGGTTCATAGTTCGATCACTCCAGCACGGACGAGCCACGCCGGCCGGGAAGGAACGGGAGGCCCCAGGCCCACCGCCCTTGACGGCAGGATGGAACGACGTGCAGGACAGGACCATCGCCGATGGTGGTGCGGCTCCTTCGGGGGCGGCCACCACGTCCGCTCGGCGCCGAGAGGCGACGGGTGTATGGAGGCAACGGTCCGACTGGTACGGCCCCGAGAAGCAGGGAGGCGTCAGCCGAACGGCTACTCGGGGTCGTTCCGCGTCCGGCCCCGAGTCGCCCGCCCATCCACGTTCCTGTCACACCTCCTGGCTACCGTCCCTGCATGCCCCTCCCCCCACGCCAGCTCCTCCCGGGCGATCTCCTCGATGGGCTCGATGCCGAGCAGCGGGCGGCGGTGGTCTCCGACGCCCAGCCGCTGTGCATCCTGGCCGGTGCCGGCTCGGGCAAGACCCGGGTCCTCACCCGCCGCATCGCCCACCGGGTGGGCACCGGCTCGGCCGACCCGGCCCACGTGCTGGCCCTCACCTTCACCCGCAAGGCGGCCGGCGAACTGCGCCACCGCCTGCGCCAGCTCGGCGTGCGCGAGGGCGTCGCCGCCGGCACCTTCCACGCCATCGCCTACGCGCAACTGCGCCAGCGGTGGGCGGACCGGGGCCAGGCCGCCCCGACGCTCCTGGAGCGCAAGGCCCGGCTGCTGGCCCCACTGCTGCCGCGGGCCCGGGCCGGCGGGCGCGGCTCGGCCACCGTCCAGGCGGCCGACCTGGCCGGCGAGATCGAGTGGGCCAAGGCCCGGCTGGTCGAGCCGGCCCGCTACCAGGCCGAGGCGCTGGCGGCCGGCCGCACTCCCCCCGTCCCGGCGGCGGCCATGGCCGCCATCTACCAGCGCTACGAGGACGACAAGCGGGCCCGCCGCCTGGTCGACTTCGAGGACCTCCTGTCGCTGTGCGCCACGGCCATGGAGGAGGACGCCGAATTCGCCGCCGCCCAGCGCTGGCGGTTCCGGCACCTGTTCGTCGACGAGTTCCAAGACGTCAATCCCGCCCAGTTCCGCCTGCTCGCCGGCTGGCTGGGCCGGGGCAACGACCTGTGCGTGGTGGGCGACCCCAACCAGGCCATCTATGCGTGGAACGGGGCCGACCCCGGCCTGTTGACCGGCTTCCCGTCGCTGTTCCCCGAGGGCGAGTTGGTGCACCTCGGCACCAATTACCGCTCCACCCCGCAGGTGGTGGCCACCGCCGCCGCCGTCCTGGCCGCCGGCACGGCGAGCGGCCGCGCCGAGCAGGAGGTGCAGGCACCTCGGCCCGACGGCCCGGCCCCGGTGGTGCGCCGGTTCGACACCGACGTGGCCGAGGCCCAGGGCGTCGCCCGGACGTTGCGCCGGGCCCACCGCCCGGGCGTGTCGTGGTCGCAGACGGCCGTCCTGGCCCGTACCAACGCCCAGCTGCTGGTCCTGCAGGAGCACCTCTCGGCGGCCGCCATCCCGACCCGCATGAGCGGCGGCGGCGCCCTGCTGCGCCTGCCCGAGGTCCGGGCCGCGCTGGACCATCTGCGTGCCCTGCCCGGGTCGGCCGGCTTCGTCTCGAACCTGACCGACGTCGAGGCCATGGCCGGCGAGGGCGGCGCCGAGGAGCGGCGGGCCAATCTGGAGGCCCTGGTGCGCCTCGGGAGGGACTACGCCGCCCTGGACGCGGCAGCTTCGGTGGACGGGTTCGTGGCCTGGCTGTCGGCTGCCGGGCGGGGCGACGACATGGGCCCCGGCGCCGACGCGGTGGAGCTGACCACCTTCCACCGCGCCAAGGGCCTGGAGTGGCGGGTGGTCGTGGTGACCGGCCTGGAACGGGGCCTGGTCCCCATCGCCCACGCCGATACGCCGGCCGCCGAAGCGGAGGAGCGCCGGCTGCTGTACGTGGCACTCACGCGGGCCACCGACGAGCTGGTGTGCACCTGGGCCGAACGCCGCACCTTCGGCTCCCGGGCGCTGGCGCGCAGCCCGTCGCCCTACCTGGAACCGATCTCGGCCACGGTGGCGGCCATGGCCCAGGGCGGCACGCCCGCCCAGTGGCGGGCCCGCATCGACGCGGAACGGGCCCGGCTCCGGTCGATGGCCGGAGCACCAAGCCGAGCCGGCCGGGGGGCCCGGCCCGTGCCGGGTGGTTCTTCGCTGGGCGCCAACGCCGATCCCAAGGTGCTCGAAGCGCTCAAGGGCTGGCGGTCGGCCACGGCCCGGGCCTCGGGGGTACCGGCCTACGTGATCTTCCACGACGCCACCCTGGCCGCCGTCGCCGAAGCCCGCCCGGCGACCCGGGCGGACCTGCTGGCCCTGCCCGGGCTCGGGCCGGTCAAGGCGGAGCGCTACGGCGACACGCTCCTGGCTCTCCTGGCCGAAGTGGCGACCGGCTGACCCGCCCTCCATGTCGCGCGCCCTTGACGAAACCGTCCCGCAGCGCGACAACCGCGTATGCAGACCTTCCTCTGGCCGGCCGAGGGGGGATGGCCCTACCCCGACACCGCGGCCGAGATCAGTGACCCGGCCGCCGACGCCGACGACGATCTGCTGTCGCTGGTCGCCGCCGAACCGCACCTGTTCGACCATCTCGAACCGGTCGAGCGGGAGGTGATCACCAGCCACTACGGGCTGGACGGACGGCCGGCCCGCACCATGCGGGAGTTGCACGTCGACCTCGGTCTGTCCCGGGCCGAGCTGCGCGAGGTGATGGGCTCCGCCCTCGCCAAGCTGCGCGACCTGCTCCAGGCCTGACCGCGGCCCGGCGGGCCGGACTTGGCGCCGAATCGCGCGTCCTGGCGACCGATCCGCACACGGTTCGGCCCGCCCGTCCGCGCAGCGGCACGATCGGTCAACCGAGGTCGATGAGAAGGGGCGCGTGGTCCGAGGGCAGCTTGCCCTTGCGGGCGTTGCGGTCGACGAGGGCGTGGCGGACCGTCCCGGCCAAAGGCTTGGTGACCAGAACCAGGTCGATGCGCATCCCCCGGTGCATGTGGAAGTCGCCGGCCCGGTAGTCCCAGTAGGTGTAGAGGCGGCTCTCCTGGTGCCGCACCCGGAACGCGTCGACCAGGCCCCAGTCCTGTAGGCGGGCCAGCGCGTCCCGCTCAGGCCCGCTCACGTGCGTCGAGCCGACGAAGGCGTCAGGGTCCCAGACGTCGCGGTCCTCGGGGGCGATGTTGAAGTCGCCGCAGACGGCCACGGCGCCAGCCGGGTCGCAGGTGAGCTCGAGGTGGCGGTGCAACCGTTCGAACCACGAGAGCTTGTAGGCGTAGTGGTCGCTTCCGACGCTGCGGCCGTTCGGCGCGTAGATGCTGGACACCCGGACCCCGCCACAGGTGGCCGAGATCAAGCGCGTGTCCTGGTCGGCTTCCAGCCCGGTGCAGAAGCCGTCGACCACGTCGTCGAGCCCGACCCGGCTGAGGATCGCCACGCCGTTCCACTGCCCCCGCCCATGGTGCGCCGACCGGTAGCCCAGGGCCTCGAAGGCGAGGGCGGGAAAGGCGGCGTCGGACAACTTCGTCTCCTGCAGGCACAGCACGTCGGGCGCCGCGTAGGCGAGCCACTCCTCGACCCGGGGCAGGCGGATCTTCAGCGAGTTGACGTTCCAGGTGGCGATGCGCACGGGCGCCCACCCTATGAGGCGGCGGTAGAACACCCTGGTGCAGACATTCCTGCCGTTCGCCGACTTCGAGGCGACCGCCCGCGTGCTCGACCGCCTGCGTCTCGGAAAGCAGCGGGTCGAGGCGCTGCAGATCCTCCGGGCTCTGACCCGCCCGACCTACGGCTGGAAGCACCATCCGGCGGTCCGGATGTGGGCAGGCTGCGAAGTGGCCCTGGTCAGCTACAGCGGCGCCATCTGCGCCGAGTGGTGCCGGCGCGGCAGCCCCGACACATGCCTGGCGCAGATCGTCGACGAGGTGGGCGTCGCCGAACCTCTCCCCCAGCGGGTACTGGCCGCCTCCGGCGCGCTGCCCACCTGGCTGGGCGACGCCCACTTCCACCGCTCCCACCAGTCGGCCCTGGTCCGCAAGGACCCCGGTCACTACCGCGTTCACTTTCCCGACGTGCCCGACGACCTGCCCTACGTCTGGCCGGTTCCGAAGAAGGGGTGAACCGGGGAGGGGGACGGCCAGCCGCCGCTGGCCGGGCCGGGTTGCGTTCGTCCGGAGCCTGGTCTCAGGTTGCAGGCTTCTTGGCCGCGGCGCGCCTCGGCGCGGCCTTCTTCGCCGCAGGTTGCGTCCCGCCAGCCTCCTCGGCCGCCGACCGGCTTCGGCGGGTCCGCTTGGCAGCGGGGGCTTCGGTGACCGACGGCTCGGGCTGAGCCGCGGCGGCGGGCGCCGCGGCAGCCTTGCCGCGGGTGGCCCGCTTGCGCGGCGCCGGCGCGGCCGGCTCGGGCGCGACCGCGGGCTCGGCGGGCACCTTCGTGCGGGCGACCCGCTTGCGCGGCGCCGGCGTGGCGGGCGCGGACTCGGGCGGGGGCGCCAGAGGCTCGGGCGCAGGGGTGGCAGCCGCCTTCGTGCGGGCCGCCCGCTTGCGAGGTGCCGGCGCCGCGCAAGCGGGTCGCCCGCACGAAGGTGCCCGCCGAGCCCGCGGTCGCGCCCGAGCCGGCCGCGCCGGCGCCGCGCAAGCGGGCCACCCGCGGCA
>DATLFQ010000080.1:0-10536 GCA_035540915.1 Acidimicrobiales bacterium | reverse complement strand
GTGTGGCCACGATGCTCACGATCGGCTTCGACAGGGTGAGTCGGCTGAGCGCCCCGAAGAAACGGGCGTCGCCGTAGTTGAACACCCCGCCGTCCGACGCCACCAGCCAGTAACCCCTTCCCGACGGTGTGGCGGCCATGGCGACGATCGGCTTGGCCAGGTTGAGATTCCCGGCGGAGCCGACGAAGGGGGCGTCGCCGTAGTTGAAGATGCCGCCGTCCGCACCGACGAGCCAGTATCCGAGCCCCGAGGGGGTCGGTGCCATGGCCACGACCGGCTTGTTCAGCGGGCCGCCCCCGGCCGATCCGGCGAACTGGGCGTCGCCGAAGGCGAAGATCCCGCCGTCGGACGCCACCAGCCAGTAGCCGTTGCCCGACGGCGTCGCCGCCATGCCGACCACCGGCCGGTTCAGGCGCAGGGCACCGGTGGAGCCCCGGAACACCGCGTCGCCGAAGGCGAAGATGCCGCCGTCGGCGGCCACCAACCAGTAGCCGTTGCCCGACGGCGTGGCCGCCGTGCCGACCACCGGCGAGTTCAGCCGCAGCGCCCCGGTCGACCCGCGGAAGACGGCATCCCCGAAGGCGAACACGCCGCCGTCGGAGGCCGTCAGGAGGTAGCCGTTGGTGGTCGCCGCCGGCTGACCGGGGTCGCCCGGCGGCGTCGTGGTCGGCGGCGTGGTGGTCGGGGGCGTCGCCGCCGTCCGGAACTTGTAGACGAACAGGCCGCGGTTGCTGGCGAACTGCACGAAACCCCGGCTGATCGAGGGCTGGCCGATGGCCAGCGAGGAGCCGTTGTTCGACGCGTCCTGGGTGAACTCGGCCCCCGGCACCGGCTGGAGCGTGGTGCTGTCCAGCACGAGCTGCCGGCCGCTGTCGGTGGTCACCACGACACGGTTGCCCTGTCCGGCCGGGACGGTGGCCCGGAAGCCGGTGGCCCCGGGAACCAGACTGTCGTTGGCCGACAGGCGGGCCGACACGGTCAGGTCGCCGGTGCGCAGCGCGTACAGGTTGCGCTCGGTGGCGAGGAAGACACTGCCGGAGCCGGCCGCGCCGGTGGCCGTGGCGACCACCTGGTCGGTCATCAGGGCCGACGACGCGGCCCCGGCCTGGGCGCCGCTCGACGCGACCGTGAAGGTGGACGCCGTGCCCGTCTGGGTGAGGCGGTGGACCCGGCTGGTGGGGTTGACGAACAGATTCTTGGCCACGCTGGCGGCGTACAGGAAGGGCGCCTTGGCGGTCCCCGTGCCGGCGCTGCCCGGCGTCAGGCCGTTGCCCGCCACCGGGACGACGGGCGTCATGACCGTCTCGCCGGCGGCCACCGTGGCTGAGGGCCCCGGCGTCAGGTCGGCCGCGCTGAAGGTGAGGACCCGGCCGTCGAGTGTCCCGACCGCGAGGTAGGCGACGCCAGTGCCGGCCGTCCCCCCGGGTGCCTCGAGGAACACCAGCGTCGGGCTGGCCTCGGGCGTGGCGTTGATGTCGGCGGTGCGGGTGGCGGCACCGATGGTGGCGCCGGTGGTGGCCGCGCTCGTGATCGGCACCCGGAACAGGGCCTGGGTGCCGGCGTTGTCCTGGGCGACGAAGAACAGCGCCCGCGAGCCGTCGGCGGCGGCGCCGGTCAGCATCACCGAGCTGTTGACGTCGAAGTTGGCGGCCGCCGCCAGGGCGACGTCCTGCACCAGGGCGCCGGTGGTCTCGTCGACCTGGGCGATGCTGACGCCGGCGGCGTCGTTGTGCGGGGCGAAGATCTGGCCCAGCGCCATGCCCGACGAGGTCTCACCGAAGCTGACGCTGCCGATGGCACCGTCGCCGAAGGCGTTGATCTGGTCGCTGACGTCCACGCCGCCGGCCGGGCCGACCAGCGCCCCCGTCGCCAGCACCCGCTGGTGGATGCGGCCGTCGGCGCTCCCCCAGATCACCCGCTGGGTGTCGGGCGTCAGGGCCGATGTGATGATGGAGTTCACGATGTCCCGGTCCTCGGGGCCGGTGCGGCTGTAGACGAAGTCGAGGGGCCCGGTTCCCGGGTCGACCGGCTGGAAGCCCGACCGGCCGGCGTCGCCACCGAAGAAGGGCCAGTGCACGCCCCAGGCCGGACCGGCCGCAACCGCGCCGGCGACCGCCATGACCCCGACACCGGCCGCCACTCGTCGCAGCCTCAGCTTGCGCACGTTCACATCGCCCACCACGTTCCCCTCTCGCTCCTGGCGGACGCGGCTCGCCCGCGCCGGTTCGACCACCGGCACCTCTTGTACGACCCACTGCGCTGCGGTGGACCGAATTCTCCGGTCCGTCCGGTCGCGCCAGCTGCTCAGCGGGCGAGGAGCGCGATCTGGACGGCCGAGGCGACCAGGATGGCCAGGCCGGTGAGGAGCGCGGCGATGATGAGGGTCCGGGTCTTCACGGCGCCGTCACCGATCGCCCTCGCGCCTCGGGAGGCGCTTGCGCCCGGCGAAGCCCTCCTCGGGCAGGTGCCACCAGGCCAGGTCCGGCTCGTCCAGCCGGTAGCAGAGGAGATAGACCACCCCGTCGCCGCCGCGGGCGTGGAAGTCGATCAGGCCGGTGCGGGGGTCCCGAACCACGATGTCGCCCGACTCCAGCTCGGCCAGCGCGGCGCGGGGGTCGTCGCTGGGTGCCGTGCCGTGGCCGTTGGTGCGGGCCACGCCGGCCAGCGTCGCCGCCGTGCGGACCACCTCCACCAGGTGGCGAAGCCGCGGGAGGTAGGCCCGCGCCTCGTCGACGGTCCAGTAGCGCACCGGCGTAGGCTAGCCAGGGGAATGGCCAGCTCCCCCGAGACAGGCGGCCCGTCGGGCGACGCGCTGGAGATCGCCGGAAGGCGCTTCGGGTCGCGCCTGTTCCTCGGCACCGGGAAGTTCCCCTCCAACCGGGCCTTGGCCGACACCATTGCCGCATCCGGCACCGAGATGGTCACCGTCGCCCTGCGCCGGGTCGACCCCACCGCCGACGAGGACATCCTCGACGCGCTGCCCCCGAGCGTCCACCGCCTGCCCAACACCAGCGGCGCGGTGGACGCCGACGAGGCGGTCCGGCTGGCCCGCCTGGCCCGGGCCGGCGGCCTGGACTGGGTGAAGCTGGAGGTCACGCCCGACGCCCGGTCCCTGTCGCCCGACCCGGTGGAGACCTTGCGGGCGGCCGAGATCCTGTGCGCCGAGGGCTTCACCGTCCTGCCCTACACCAGCGCCGACCCCGTCCTGTGCAAGCGACTGGAGGAGGTCGGCTGCGCCACGGTCATGCCCCTCGGCTCCTGGATCGGGTCCAACCAGGGCCTGCGCACCCGCGACGCGCTGGAGATCATCATCGAGCAGTCGCTGGTCCCCGTCGTGGTCGACGCCGGCATCGGCGCCCCCAGCCAGGCGGCCGAGGCCATGGAGCTGGGGGCCGACGCCGTGCTCGTCAACACCGCCATCGGCACGGCCGGCAACCCGCCGGCGATGGGGGCCGCCTTCAAGCTGGCCGTCGACGCCGGCCGGCGGGGCTTCCTGGCCGGCCTGCCCGGGGCCCGGCGCCGGGCCGAGGCCAGCTCGCCGCTCACCGGCTTCCTGGCGCCATGACCCCCCACGAGGAGCGCCGGTGACCGCGGTCCCCGTCGAGCTGGCCGTCGACGGCCCGGCCGGCGACCTGCCGCCGGGTACGGCGGCCGCCGACCTGGCGGCGACGGACCAGGCTCCGCTGCTGGCGCTGGCCCACCACGCCTCGGCGACCGACGTCGAGCGGGCCCTGTCGGCCCGCCGGCCCGGGCTGGCCGACGCGGCGGCCCTGCTCTCTCCGGCCGCCGCGACCCGGCTCGAGGACATGGCCCAGGCAGCCCGCCACCTGACGGTGCGCCGCTTCGGCCACACGGTCCACCTCTTCGCCCCGCTCTACCTGTCCAACGAGTGCGTCTCGGTGTGCACCTACTGCGGGTTCTCGGCCGGGAACGACATCCCCCGCCGCACGCTGGCGCCCGAGGAGCTGGTGGCCGAGGCCCGCTCGTTGGTCGACGACGGCCTGCGCACGCTCTTGCTGGTGGCCGGCGAGCACGCCCGGGTGGTGAGCAAGGACTACCTGGTGGACTGCGTCGCCGCGCTGGCCCCGCACGTGCCGGCGCTGGCCGTGGAGGTGCAGGCCTGGGACACGCCCACCTACCGCCGGCTGGTCGAGGCGGGCTGCGACGGCCTGGTCGTCTACCAGGAGACCTACGACACCGGCACCTACGCGGCCACCCACCTGCGGGGCAAGAAGCGCAACTACCAGTGGCGCCTGGCCGCGCCCGACCGGGGCGCGGCGGCCGGGATGCGCCGCCTCGGCATCGGCGCACTGCTGGGCCTGCACCCGGACTGGCGGGCAGAGGCGGTCGCCCTCGTCACCCACGCCCGGGCCCTGCAGCGGCGGTGGTGGCGCTGCGAGCTGACCATCTCGCTGCCCCGCCTGCGCCCGGCCGCCGGCGGGTTCGAGCCGGCCGCGCCGGTGGGCGACCGCGACCTCGCCCAGCTGGTCTGCGCCCTGCGCCTGGCCCTGCCCGACGTGGCCCTCAGCCTGTCCACCCGCGAGCCGCCCGCCCTGCGCGACGCCCTGCTGCCCCTGGGGATCACCCAGCTCTCGGCCGGTTCGCGCACCGAACCGGGCGGCTACCGCCAGCCCGGCCGGGCGGGGGCCCAGTTCGAGATCGCCGACAGCCGCAGTCCGGCAGAGGTGGCGGCCATGGTGCGATCGGCCGGGTACGAGCCGGTCTGGAAGGACTGGGAGCGGGGGTGATCCCCGCTACCGGCTGAGCCGCCGCTCAGGCCGGGACGTCATGCAGCCGCGACGGCCCGGCTACGCCGGCTGCGCCGGACCAGCACGGTGCCGACGGCCACGGCTGCGGCGCCCATCGCCGCCAGGCCGAGGAGGTCCCCACCGGTGACCGGCAGGGTGTCGCCGCCGCGATCGGCAGACGCCGGTCGTACCGTGACCTCGCGCCGGCCCTGGTCCACCGGACCCACGGCATCAGGGGTGAGCACCTGGCGGCGCTCCTCGGTGACGGCCTTCACGGTAACCGAGGGCATCGGTGCGCCCGGCAGCCTGCTGGCGTCCGACGGCAGCGTCTCGACCGCCGGCGGCACGCCCGGGGCCGGCTGCGAGACGAGATCGGGCTGCGGGGCGGGTGGCGTCGGCTGCGGCCCCTGCACGCCGCGCTGGGGTGCCTGGATGGTCGGAGGTTGGACGCCCACGTACTGCGCCAGAGCCGGGGCCGGCGCAAGGAGGGCGAAGCCGAAGGCGGCCGCCCCTGCCACGCGACGGAGAGAACGCCGGCTCGATCCCGATCGTGAAGCCCGTACGACTCGTTCCACCATGACCATCTCCACTCGCACGCTTCAGGCCGCCGTTGTCGCCGGTCTTTTGACTGGCCAGGGTACCGCGTGCCGACACCTTCGAAACGTTTCATTCCGCCAATCGTGACGCCCGTTCGGGACCGCACCGTGGGCCGGATCACGACCCATTCCGGTCCGACGCTGCGGGTGGTGGGCCCGCCACAGCGCCCTGACCTGCGTTTTTCGGCGCCACAGGCGGGAGGCGGCGGGACCGGACTGCGCGAATGGTGCGCAGCGGGCACTGCGTGCCGGGCAAATGAGACATCCGTCACCTGGCTCAATAGGGAAGCGGGATTGTCGGTTTTGTTGGAGTTATCCGAATCACGTCGGCACGCGGTATCCGCCGAGGGCGGACACGCCCCGTGCTGTGCCACCGCCGCCGGTACCCTTCGCCCGTGTCCGGGACGCGAGCGGGCGCCGTCGGGGACGACGGCGAGGCGGGGCCGCCCGGCCGGCCGGGAGGGCAGGCGGAGGCCTTCGGCACGGCTCGGGGGCGGTTGCGACCGGCCGGCCCGCGCAGGTGGATCTTCGTCGTGGCCGCCCTGGCGGCCTGGGCGGCGGCGTGCGGCGTCCTGCTGGTGCAGGCCGTTCGAGCCGCGCAGGACGGCGTCGACGCGGCACAAGCGGCCAAGGAACTGCGCACGCCCGGCGACCTGGTGTCGGGCCGCACCGGCGCGCCCCTGCGGAAGGCCGCCGCCGACTTCGGCCGGGCCCGCCGCGCCCTGCGCCACCCCCTGCTGGCCCCCCTGCGAATCGTGCCCATCGGCGGCCGCCAGCTCCGTTCGGCCACCGCCCTGGCCGCTGCCGCCGCCGAGGTGAGTCGGACCGGCGCCGCCGCGGTCGACGGCGCCCGCGCCGCCTTCGACGCGCCGCACGAGTCCGGCGCCGAGCGGGTGGCCCTGCTGCGCCGCCTGTCCGCCCTCTCCGGCGAGGCCGGCCGCCGGTTGGACGGCGTGCGCCTCGGCCCCGAGGACGCGCTGCTCGAGGTGCTGGCCGACCGGCGCGACGAGCTGGCGGCCGACATCGCCGACGTCCGGGCGACCCTGGCCACTGCCGAGGCGGTCAGCTCCTCGCTGGCCGGGCTGTTCGAGGGCCCGGCCCGCTACCTGCTGCTGGCGACCAACAACGCCGAGATGCGGGCCGGCTCGGGCATGGTGCTGAGCCTGGCCGAGGCGGCCTTCGGCGACGGCACCGTGCGGGTCGAGAACTTCCGCACGGTGGCCGCCAGCACGCTGCAGGCGGGCGCCGAGCCGGCCATCGCCGACGCCGACCTGGCCGCCCGGTGGGGCTGGCTGAGCCCCAACCGGGAGTGGCGCAACCTGGCCACCACACCCCGGTTCGAGGCCACGGCCGCACTGGCGGCCGACATGTGGGCGGCCACCGGGCGGGGCCGGGTGGACGGCGTGCTGGCGGTGGACCCGGTGGCCCTGGAGGCCATCCTCGCCGCCACCGGGCCGGTCGAGGTCGAGGGCCGGACGGTGTCGGCCGGCACCGTCGTCGAGTTCCTCCTGCACGACCAGTACGTCGAGTCGGCGGGCGACCCGACC
This sequence comes from Acidimicrobiales bacterium, assembly GCA_035540915.1. Lineage (GTDB taxonomy): Bacteria > Actinomycetota > Acidimicrobiia > Acidimicrobiales > DATLFQ01. The sequence goes on along the minus strand of DATLFQ010000080.1, from coordinate 3,645 downwards.
CAGACCGAGCGCCGGGAGCTGCTCAGTGCCATCGCAGCGGCGGCCGTCGGGGCGTTGGAGCGGGGCGAGGTCGACCTGCCCGTCCTTGCCGACGGCCTGGCGGCGGCCGCCCGGGGCCGCCACTTCCTCGCCTGGTCGCCGCGGCCCGCCGACGCCCGCGGCTGGGCCGCCGCCCGCGTCGAGGGTCGCCTCGAGGCCGACTCGCTGGCCCTCGCCGTCCTCAACCAGAGCGGCACCAAGCTCGACCCCTTCCTAAAGGTCGACGCCGACCTGTCGGTGGAGCGGTCGCCCGGCGGGACGGCCGTGGTCCTCGAGGTCCGGGTGGCAAACCGCGTACCCGACGGCGAGCCGGCCTACGTCGCCGGCCCCTTCCCCGGGTCGGGCGTCGGCGCGAACGTCTACACCGGGCTGGTCAGCGTCAACGTGCCGGCGAACGCGACGGACCTCAGCGTCGACGACCACGCCAGCCTGGCCGCCTACGGCCCGGACGGGCCGACCTTCGTCGCCGCCGTGCCCGTCACCGTGGGCCAGGGCGAATCCGCGGTCGTGCGGTTCCGCTACATCGTTCCTGCGTTGTCCGGCCGCCTCGTGGTGGAGCCGACCGCCCGGGTGCCGGCGGTGGAGTGGCGGGGCCCGGGCGGCGCCTTCGAGGACGACGGGCACATCATCCGGTGGAACGCCGCTTGACATGGGATGGCATGTAAGTAGATAATGTGCATCACAAGGGTGATGTGTAACTTGACCACTCGTAGCCGTAGGCAGCCCTGCCATCGAAACGGTCGCTGCTGTCACGGGCTACACGTTGTAGGTCGTCGTCGTCGACTCGGCCGCCGCCCATCTGGCGCAGCACCGACGATATCTATGGGTTGGGCCGCGCCTCGAGCCGCTTAAGGGTACGGCGCTCGCCTTGTTCTTCGGCGTTGTTGCCCTGCCCTACTACGTCGCGAAGGTGCTCGTCGCCCGTAGGCAGGGGCTCAACCGGCTCATCATCGACAACCGGCTTCACTGCAAGCAGCGCCCGTAGCGCCGTCTCGGCGTCTCCCTGGCCCCGCTACAAGCTCGTCGTCACGGTCGTCGGCCACGATGGCAGCGTTTCGCGCTACGGGTCCTGGGGTGCGGCCCGCGGCTGCGTCGGGAACTACAAAACTCGGGCCGCTTGACCCCACTCACCAGCCCCGCTTGTGGCCCCGCACGCGCGCGTCGCGAGGGCTACACTGCCCTTCATGCTGAACGACCTTTTGCTGGCCTTGGAGAGCGAGGCGCGTCGTGCTGAGGAAGACGCGGCCGCCATCCGTCAGACGATCGAAGTCCTGCGCCGGCGAGGGGTAGCGGGCAGCGCAGAGGTGCCATCTGTGGCTCGGGCGTCGGGGCGTACGCCCAGCATGATCGTCAACATCATGGAGGCGACACCCGGCAAGGTCTGGACGGCTCCGGCGATGACTCATGCGCTCCGGGAGCAGGGGTGGAGCACCCCACAGATGGACGCCACGAACGCCGTGCGTACGACGATGGCGCGGCTCGCCCAGCGGGGAACCCTCGAACGGCTCGGAAATGGCGAGTACTGCTTGCCAACTGCGTCGGAGTCGGAATCGCCTCCGGGGGATGCTGACAAGCTGACCCCGCCCCCTGCTCTCAACGGCACACACGACGCCGAGGAGGAGGTGTCTACGCCATGAGGAGGTGAGCGGCCCCCCGCCTCCACCGGTTCCACACGTAAGGCGGGGGGCCAAAGACAGGGAAGACCGGGAGGGGCGGTGGAACGCCCTCCCCGGTCTTCCACACCTTTCAGCTTCGGGGCTAGCAGGTTGCCGGGCGATCTTTGGAGGGTCCCCCCGACGGGTTCAACTCCCGTTAGCTCCACGGAAAGCCTACCCCGGATAGGAACGGGAAGTCTCATCATCTGCGTCCGTCAGTGGCCGGCAGCTGCGCCGCCGACCGTCCACCTGGGCCAGCAGCCGCCGGGTGCGTCCCTTATCCTGCGCGTGGTGTACCGGTAGTCGAACTCGGCCGGGTACCGGTCCAGGTGGACTGTGCTGCACGTCCGCTCCCTCATCTTTCGGGTAGCGCAGCCGCCTGGGGCGTCGGAATAGGGCGCACGAGATGCCCCTCGATCCACGCCTCCACGTCAACCCGCCGCCAGCGCAGTGGCGCGCGCTGGATGGCCGGCGGCAGCTGCCCACGGCGGTGCCGTTCCTCGACGCCATGACCGCTGATCCCTAGCACCCCAGCCAGCTCGTGAACGTCGACCAGGTCGTCGACCACGGCGCCGGAGGGTAGCCCGGCCCTGTGCCGGCACGCCCACGTGGGGGGAGCGATGATCCGGCCCTTGGAATCGCCGGATCGCCCTGAACCCATAGCCCGACCAGGGCCTCATCCCGACAAGAGCCCTGGGGCAACCGATCGGCACCGGTTCTCGGATAGATGCCCTCTTTCCCGCTCCACGGGCCTGCGGGCGCATTGTGACTTGTCGAATACCTCGGTGCGGTTGGCAGTCGATCCGCGTTGTGGGGCGCCTCGCCGGCCGACTGATCCGGGGCATTTTGGGACGACTCCCGCTCGACCGAAGCGCTGAGCACCCGGACGAGGCGGTCCTCCGGGTCGACCGGCCGGCAACGCCAGTTCTGCGCTGACCCCCTGCCTGTTGGTCGGTGTCTGGCGTGGTTACCAAGCGCGCGGGAGGTGCCGTACTCAGGCGCCCGGCCACCACTCGGCTATCCCAGGGACGTGGACCACTCATTTGGGGTGCCATTGGCGCGACAATGACAGACTGTACGCGCAATGCCTACTGAGGAACTGCTCGTTGGGGTCGGCGTTCCTAAGGCAGCACCTCTAAGCGAACTCCGCGTTGAGGACGGGCCGGTGAAATCAATTTTCGTCAGTCGTTCAAACAGTGGCCGTCTGGGGTTTACTCAAGTACCTCACGAAAGGGGCGTAACGCTGCCTGAGTGGAGGATGTCGCACAGAGGACGTTCTTTTCATAGCGCAGTTGAGCCAGGCGCCCATAGAGCTCGTCTTCAGTGGCGGCCGATAGGCCAATACCATCACGGAGATCCTCGGCTCGCTCGCGAATGTCGTTCGCTTTGGCAATTAGCACCTTGTTGCCCAACCGCTTCTTTTCATAGGGCAAAATCGCCGAGACCGTAGAGACCGCACCAGTCAGAGCAGCAAGGATCGCTGGAATGGCTCGCAGGTCAACCACAAGACTTGTGATGATGGTCGCAGCAGTGAGTACAATCAGTAGTAGAACAATCGTGGCTGAAGAGACCTTTGACCAGCGCCTTTCGTTTCGTTCCTTCTCCTTGATGAGAGCTTGTATCTCACTGAGCAGACGAGTATATGACTCGGTCAGAGCTGCGGCTGGCTTTGGATCGCGCCGACTTTCGTGTGTCACTTTACGCCTCGGTTGCTGGTATAACATTGCTTGGGAAGCTGTCAGTGCCGCATTGGGTCACGAGCCTAGCCTTTTGCCGTCAACCTTGCTTCGTGGCCCAATGCCGAGGTCGTCGAGCCAGACCTACCCCCGCTGTTCAGCCCCAACAGGTGACAGCCGAGGACTCGTTGCCTCGAGGACGAGTGCGGGCTTTTGTTGACGCTAAACAACTTCCGTCGTTCTGGTGGCCCTGTACTCGAATTGCGTGTCTCGAC
>DATLFQ010000079.1:0-6606 GCA_035540915.1 Acidimicrobiales bacterium | reverse complement strand
GCCGTGTCCGCCTACACGGACCGGCGGGCCGAGCAGGCGCGCCGCCGCGCCGCCGGCGGGCCGGTGGTGCCGGGCATCGGCCTGTCGATGTACGTGGAGGTGACGGCCGGCCCCTCGGCCCCCGACGAGTGGGGGGCGGTGGCCGTCGGCGCCGACGGCCGGGTGACGGCTCGCACCGGCTGCTCGCCCCACGGGCAGGGCCACCAGACCGGCTTCGCCATGGTCGTGGCCGACGCCCTGGGCCTGGCCGTCGACGACGTGGACGTCGTATTCGGCGACACCGACCTGGTGCCCACCGGGGTGGGCACCATGGGGTCCCGGTCGCTGCAGACGGGAGGCGTCGCCCTGCGGCGGGCGGCGGCCGAGGTGGTGGCGCGGGCCGCCGAGGTGGCCGCCGGCCTGCTGGGCGTCGCTCCGGGCGAGGTCGAACTGGACCGGGAAACCTGGGGCGAGGTGGCGGCGGCGGCCGTGGCGTCGGGGCGGCCGCTGGCGGCGGAGGTGCACCACCGGGGGAGCGGGTTCACCTTCGCGTTCGGCGCCCATGTCGCCGAGGTGGACGTCGACGTGGAGACGGGCCGGGTGGAGCTGCGCCGGCTGGTGGCGGTGGACGACGCCGGCCGCATCCTGAACCCGACGCTGGCCGAGGGCCAGGTCCACGGCGGCCTGGCCCAGGGCGCCGCCCAGGCGCTGTGGGAGGAGGTCCGCTACGGCCCCGAGGGCAGCCCGCTGACGGCCACGTTCGCCGACTACGCCCTCCCGAGCGCGGCCGACCTTCCCAGCTTCGAGTCGGTCCTCCTCGAGACGCCCACACCGGCCAACGAGTTGGGGGCCAAGGGGATCGGCGAGTCCGGTGCCGTGGGCGCGCCGCCGGCGGTGCAGAACGCGGTCGTCGACGCGCTGGCCCACCTCGGCGTCCGCCACCTCGACATGCCGTGCACGCCCGAGTCGGTCTGGCGGGCGCTCGGCCGGTGAAGCTCCGGCTCCAGGTGAACGGTGCGGCCCGGGCCGACGACGTCGAGCCCCGCCTGCTGCTGGCCGACTACCTGCGCGACGTGGTCGGGCTGACGGGCACCCTCGTCGGCTGCGACACCTCGTCGTGCGGCGCCTGCACCGTGCTCCTCGACGGGCGGGCGGTGAAGTCCTGCACCGTGCTCGCCGTGCAGGCCGAAGGCCGGTCGGTCACCACCATCGAGGGGCTGGCCGGGCCCGATCGGCTGCACCCGGTGCAGGAGGCGTTCCGGGCCTGCCACGGCCTCCAGTGCGGGTTCTGCACACCGGGGATGGTCCTGGCGGCGGTCTCGCTGCTGGCCGAGTGCCCGCAGCCGACGGAGGCCGAGGTGCGGCGCGGGCTGGAGGGGAACCTGTGCCGCTGCACCGGCTACCACAACATCGTGCGGGCGGTCCTTGCCGCAGCCGCCGCGAGCGCCCGGTGATCCCTGCGGCGTTCGCCTACCAACGGGCCGGCTCGGTGGCCGAGGCGCTGGCGCTGCTGGAGGCGGCGGGCGGCGACGCCGCGGTCCTGGCCGGCGGCCACTCGCTGCTGCCGATGATGAAGCTGCGGCGGGCCAGGCCGGCGCGCCTGGTCGACATCGGCCCGTGTGCCGGCGAGCTGGGCGGCATCGCCGTCGAGGGGAGCGAGGTGGTGATCGGCGCGCTGGTCACCCATCACGCGCTGGCGACGTCTCCCCTGGTGGCCGGGCAGGTGCCGATCCTGGCCGCGGCCGCCGCGCTCGTCGGCGACCCCCAGGTGCGGCGCCGGGGCACCGTCGGCGGCAGCCTCAGCCACGCCGACCCGGCCGCCGACCTCCCCGGTGTGGCGCTGGCGCTCGGCGCGACGGTGGTGGTCGCCGGGCCGGCCGGGCGCCGCCGCGTGCCGGCCGCCGAGTTCTTCGTGGCGCAAAACCGCACGGCGATGGCGCCCGGGGAGCTGCTGGTCGAGCTGCGGGTGCCGGCCGTGGCCGGGGCACGGTGGTCCTACCAGCGGCTGACCCGTCGGGCCGCCGACTGGCCGACGGTGGCGGTGGCGGCGGTCGACGCGCCGGGCTGCGGCGTGGCCCTCGTCAACATGGGCGAGACGCCGTTGCGGGCGACCGCCGTCGAGGCGGCCCGCGCCACCGGCGCCTCGGCGGCCGAGGCCGCCCGGCTGGCTGCCGAAGGCACCGACCCTCCCGGCGACCTCAAGGCCAGCCCGGCGTTCCGCCGCCATCTCGCCGCAGTCCTGACTCGCCGGGCGCTCGTCGCCCTACAGCCCTGAGGCCCGGGCGCGCCAGGCCGGGCGCACGCCACCATGAAGCGCAGCCGCGATCCCGTGCCGGGAGGCGCACGTGGCGCGTTCCCGTAGCAGCCGGGCCCCGGTACGTTGACGCCGTGAACGACCGAGAAGTCATCGACGCCTTCGTCAATCGGGAGAGCCGCGCCGCCTTCGGCGCCACCGTGCACGTGGAGGCCGACGTGCTCATCCTGGACGGCTGGTGGCACGCCATCCTGCGCATCAGCCCCGACGTGTTCGTCATGCGCAACGAGACCCCACCGAGCACGACCACGTTGCTGGACGACGCGGCTGCCGCCTTCACGGACCGCGGCCTGCAGTGCGTCGGTGAGGACCACCCGCTCATCCAGCCGATCACCTACACCGCCATCTCGCTGGGTGCCGCGTCGTGGACCGTGTGGGCCACCGACACGGCCACGGCCGACGCCGCCTTCCGGGCCAAGCTGACCACCGAGACCGAGTTCGTGGCCGCCGAGCCGGGGGTCCTGGGCACCGAGTCGGCCCTCGGGTTCAGCGCCGAGCTGGGCGGGGCCCGCCGCCTGAGCGGCCTGCCGTCCTCGGTGATCCTGACCGTGGGCGTGGAGACGGCCCGCGCCGACGAGTTGGCGCTGCAGTTCCCGGACTGCCGCCTCGAGAGCCGGTCGTTCGAGGAGATGCCGCCGGAGGCCTGCGGCGCGCTCATCCCGAACCTGATCATCGTGGACGCCACCGACCAGGTCGGCCGCGACTGGGCGATGGAGGTCCGGGCCAGCGCCTGCGGGCGCTTCCTCCCCGTGCTCGGCGTGGTCCGCGACGGCAACCCGCCGCTCGGGACCGACGGCGCTCTCGAGGCCGACGCCCCGGTGGACGCGTGGATCGAGCCGCTGCGGGCCATGCTGCCCGCGTAGCCCTTCCGGTCCGCGGGAGCGCCGCGGGCGTCTCGCTGCTTTCTCCTTCTCGCACGACGCTTCCTGCCTGCCCAGGGAGTCGGACGCGGTCGAAGGGGGGCCGGCCTCAGTCGGCATCGGGTGGGTGCGGTGGCCGCGGGCGTGGCGGGCGGCGGCCGACGCGGTCGCGCACCACCGGCGTGACGACGATGGCGGCCGCCGTGCCGAACCCGGCCAGGGTCAACAGCAGCGGCCAGCTCGACCAGCGGGGCGGGGACGCGTCGGCGGCCACGGGTGGTGCCGGCCCCAGCCCGACGGTGGTCGGCGGACCGTCCGGCTCGACCGCGGTGGTCGTGGTCGTGATCGTGGACGAGGGCGGCGCCGACGTCGGCGGCCCGCCGGCCCGGCTGGTCGGCACGATGGTCACGGTGGTCGTGGTGGCCCGGGCCGTGGTGGTCGTGGTGGGTGAGGGCGCCGTGGTGGAGGTGGCGACCGTGGAAGGTGGCGCCGCGACCGTCGTCGGGGGTGCCGAGGTGGTGGTCGAGGGGGCCAGCGTGATCGGCGGCACGAGCTGCGCCGCCGGCCCGCCGGCTGCCGCCCCGGACGGCAGGGCGAGCCCGAGGGCCAGGGCGATGACCCGGGCCAGGACCGGCGACCGTGCAGCCACGGCACCAGAATGGCCCGGTGCGGGACCTGCTGGGTGCCTTCGACCGATGGGCCCCCGCCGGCCGGCGGGCCGCGCTGGCACGGGTGGTCGTCGCCGACGGGCCGTCGGGCCACCGGCCCGGCGCTGCGCTTGCGATCGACGAGCACGGTGAGGTGGCCGGCGACCTGGACCACCCGGCGGTGCTCGACGCCGCCGTGGCGGCTGCCGGCGCCGTCCTGCGCGGCGACGGCCGGTCGACCACGGTGACCGACGGAACCGTGGAGGTCGTCGTCGCTCCCGCCGACTGGGCGGTCCTGGTCCCGCTGGCGGTCGCGCTTCGCCGCGGGCGGGACGTGGCCCTGGCCGTCCAGATCCGCGGGCCGGCGGTGGGCGCCGCCATGCTGGTCGGCGGGCACGGCCGGCTGGCCGGCTCGCTGGGCCACGAGCGGCTGGACGCGGTGGCGAGCCCCGACGTCCTGGCTTCACTGGCGCTCCGCCGGACCGCCACCTTCCATTACGGGCCGGGCGGCGAGCGGTGCGGCCGTGACGTGGCGGTCTTCGCGGAGTCGTTCAACCGGCCGCCCCGCCTGGTGGTGCTGGGCACATCGGGGACGACCGGCGCCCTCGTGCGGGTGGCGTCGGCGGCCGGCTTCCGGGTGACCGTGTGGGACCCGCGCCCGGGCTTCGCGACGGCGGCCCGCTACCCGGAGGCGGTCTCGGTGGTGGCGGCCCCGGCGGGTAGCGACGGGCTGCGGGCGCTGGGCCAGCTGGGCCCTCGTGATGCCGTGTGCGCCATGGGCCGGGACGGTGCCGCAGTGGCGGCCGGGCTCGGCACCCGGGCCGGTTACCTCGTGGTCCTCGACGCCGCACCCGCCCCCGCCTCGCCGGAGGCGACGGCGGTGGCGCTGTGCGCCGATCTCGTCGCCCGTTGCGGCGGATCGGGCCCGCCCCCGCCACCGCCCTCGTTCCAGCCGATCCGGTAGGCCATGGTGCGGAATTTCCGGCCCGTCCTGGGTGTCGAAGGGCGCATGGACACGACAAGGTTGCGGGCGGCGCTGGTCGTCGTGGCGACAGGTCTGCTGGCCGCCTGCGCCGGTGGCGGGAACTCCGCCACGCCGACGACCACCACGACGGGTCCCGCCACCGAGGTCTCGGCGACCGTGGACTGGCGGGCGCGCACGGTCGACGTCGCTGGACTGGAGGGCTTCGGGATCGGCTTCTGCGAAGGCGAGGCGCCGTTCCTGTGCGTGAGCCGGGACGGCGCTGTCATCGGCGCGATCGAGCTGGTGTCGTTCCCCGGCGGCGGCGCCGCGCTCGACGGCGGCGTGGACGCCTGGGTCGCCGACCACGTCGGCTCCCTCGCCGAGGACCGCCGGGCCGGGTGCGACCCGGGCTACCAGCTGACCGCCGACGACACCGGCTCGGTGCCGTTCGCCGGCCTTCCCGGCTACCGGTACGGCTTCACCGGGGAGATCGGTGGGCGGCCCGTCGAGCGGGTGGTCGGCGCCGGTGTCGTCGCCGATGGCCACCTCCACCTCCTGGTGCTCAACGCCTTGGCCGACGACGGCTGCCTGGCTCGCGAGGGCGAGCTGCCGCTCGACGCCGTCGACGACCTCGCCCCCGTCGTCGAGGCGCTTGCCGCCGGCACCGTGGCGCTGCCGCCGGTGACGCCGGCCCCGTTGCAAGCGCCCCGATGACGGTGGCTGCCGTGGTCCTGGCCGCCGGCGGTGGATTCCGCTTCGCCGGGCCCGTGCACAAGCTGCTGGTGACGGTGGGCGGCCGGGCCCTGGTGGCACGAGCGGTGGACGCGGCGGCCGCCGCCGGCCTCGACGAGACCGTGGTCGTCACCGGGGCGGTCGACCTGGCAGGGGCCGGGCTGCCCTCCGGGGTGACGCTGGTGGCCAATCCGTGCTGGGCCGGCGGCCTGGCGACGTCGATCCAGCGGGCACTGTCCCACGCGCGGGCGCAGGGGCACGAGGCGGTGGTCGTCGGGCTCGGGGACCAGCCGTCGGTCCCGGTTTCGGCGTGGCGGGCGGTGGCCGCGTCGGCCGCGCCCGTGGCGGTGGCGACCTACGGCGGCGTCCGCGGTCATCCCGTCCGGCTGGCCCGGCCGGTGTGGCCCCGCCTGCCCACCACCGGCGACGCCGGTGCCCGGGCGCTGCTGGACGGGTCGGGCGGGCCCGTCCAGGAGGTAGCCTGCGCCGGGGCCGGGACGGCTCGGCCGGCCGACATCGACACCGTGGAGGACCTGGGCCGATGGACGTGACCGATGGCGGGACCGACGACCCGGCTGCAGGCCCCGACGGGCCGACGCTCTACGACTCCGGGCGTCCGCCGTTCACCGACCCTCCGAAGGGGGAGCCGCCCGACATCCGCCTGGCCGCCGGGCCGCCGCCCGGGCACGACGGCGGCGCCGACGACACGGGCGCGGCGGGCGTGGCCTCGCTGGCCCGCCGGGCGGCCGCCCCCGCCGTGGCGGCGTCGGTGCTGGCCGCCCTGCTGGTCGCGTGGTGGCGCCGGCGCCGCCGCCGACGTGGATGACCACGTCCGGGTGGCGGAGCTGCTGGGCCGCCCGCCCGGCGGGGAGTACGACATCGTCGTGCGCGACGCGGGCGGCGACCCGGTCGTCATCCGCAACGGCCCCCTGCTGGCCGACGGCACGCCCATGCCCACGCGCTACTGGCTGGTCGGCAGCACGGCCCGGGCGGCGGTGAGCCGGCTGGAGGCGGCCGGCGGGGTCCGGGCCGCCGAGCGGGCGGTCGACCCCGTCGAGCTGGCCGACGCCCACCGCCGCTACGCCGCCGAGCGCGACGCCGCCCTGCCCC
>DATLFQ010000078.1:0-5692 GCA_035540915.1 Acidimicrobiales bacterium | reverse complement strand
GCCTGGATCACGCCGGTCCATCGGGTCCTCGGAGTTCGAGTCGAGCGGGTCGCAATACTCGGGCAGCACCGAGGTCCGGGTCGCCTTCGCCTCGAACCAGAACGAGGTGCCGTAGTCGACGTACACGACCACGTCCTCGATGTCGCCGTCCGGATCGGACCAGCCATCGCGGCCCTCGAAGTAGGCGTTCGTCGCATCCATGGCACTGTCGAAGAGGCGGGGCACGAGCAGGCCCGATGTCCCGTGGTAGTTCGCAACCTTGACGGTCCCGTCGCCGAAGCGAACGAGCGCGATGCCGCTACTCATCGCTGCCGACCGGCCGGGCCCGCTCGTTCGCCGATGAGAGGTTCTGACGGGTGATCGTGCTTCGACGATGTCCTTCTCCATCTGCGAGCGTGACATCGGGAGCGGACACATGGGCAGGCATCTCGTCGGGCACTGTACCCGCCTGGTTTTCGCGCCAAGCACCGCGCCGTCGTCGCGGGCGGGCGCGCCACGAGCAGCGGTAGGGTGAACCGCCCTGGGTTCCTTGGAGGCTCCTGACCTTGGAAACGAGGATGGAGTCATGCCGAAGGAACTGTCGCCGGGGAAGCCGAACACGCGTCGGTACACCCCGGAAGAGAAGGCGCAGGCGGTGCGGCTCGTCCGCCAGTTGCGCAAGGAGTTGGGCACGGAGCACGGGACGATCCAGCGGGTCGCCGCGCAGCTCGGCTTCGGGACCGAGTCGGTCCGCAAGTGGGTGCACCAAGCCGATGTCGATGCCGGCGTCGCGCCGGGGGTGACCACGGAGGAGGCCGCACGGGTGAAAGCGCTCGAGCTGGAGGTCCGCGAGTTGCGTCGCGCCAACGAGATCTTGCGGCGGGCATCGGCTTTCTTCGCGGCGGAGCTCGACCGCCCATCGAGGTGATCGTCGCGTTCGTCGACGAGAACCGTGACGAGCTCGGAGTCGAGCCCATCTGCCGTGCGCTGCAGGTGGCACCGAGCACGTACTACGCGGCCAGGCGCCGCCAGGTGGCCCCGTCGGCCCGGGCGCTGCGCGATGTCGTGATGATGCAGGTGCTGGTCATGTTGTGGATCGCGAACCGGAAGGTCTACGGGGCCCACAAGCTCTGGAAGGCCGCCCGCCGGGCCGGTCATGACATCGGCCGCGACCAGGTCGCCCGGCTGATGCGAGAGCTGGGCATCGAGGGCATCAGCCGGCGCCGCAAGAAGATCTTCACGACGATCTCGGATCCCGACGCGCTGCGAGCTCCCGACCTGGTGAACCGGAACTTCAAGGCCGCGGCTCCGAATCAGCTGTGGGTCACGGACTTGACCTACGTGCCGACCCGCTCGGGCATGGCCTACGTGTGCTTCATCGTCGATGCGTTCTCCCGGCGGATCGTGGGGTGGCGGGTGGCGGCGAACATGAAGACCGACATGGTCCTCGACGCGTTGGAGATGGCCAGGGCCACTCGGGGCGCCCGGCGCCTGGTCGGCCTCGTCGCTCACGCGGACGCGGGATCGCAGTTCACGTCGGTGCGTTTCACGGAGCGCCTCGAGGAGATCGGCGCTCGCCCGAGCATCGGCACCGTCGCTGATTCCTACGACAACGCGCTGGCCGAGACGACCAACGGGCTCTACAAGACCGAGTGCGTCTACGGGCCCGACGCAACTGGGTGGGACGACGTCGAGCACCTCGAGCTCGCCACCCTCTCGTGGGTGTACTGGTTCAACGAAGAGCGGCTCCACGGTCACTGCGAGAACGTGCCGCCCGCCGAGTTCGAAGCAGCCTTCTACGCTGCCCGACAAGACGACCACGACGTGGTTGGAATCCAATAACCCGAGCCTCCATCAGACCCAGGGCGGTTCACGGCCCGGGGCGCTCACTCCACGCCAGCCGCCCGAAGCGGCCCTCGTACGAGAAGCTGCAAGGCGCGTGCCCGAGGACCGAAGTCGGGGGAAGGAGCTCGCTTGCGAATCCTGGCGCTCGAAGCACGGCGCGAACCCGAAACGCGGAACCACCGACCTCTATTTCGGTTGCGGTGAGCAGTGTTGAGCGATGGCCAGCCGCACCCTCGTTGGAGATCACTCGAGGCCCCGGCTCGTGCACCGACCTCTCGCCTGCTCACGGCGAGCCAACTTTGAGACTTGCAATGATCTGTTCCGCGGTGGCGGCGGCCTCATCGAATCGCTCCGAGCGTGACTCCACGGCCAGCACGACCGTCTGCTCGCCGGCACTGATCAGGTAGAGCCGGTTGCGGTTCAAGGGGAGGAAGACAAATACGGTTCGTCCGAAGTGGAACAGCGCCGAGCATTCTTCGGGGCACCGGGCGTTGCTGCCGCGGAGGGAGACTTCCAGACGGTGACCCTTCAGGCCCGACGCCGTCACGAACGAGGACGACGATGTCACGGCGAGATTCGGATGGGACTTGAGCCACGCCACCAGGTCGTCCGGCGGAGAAATAGCCGCCTCTGGGCGCCGCACCGCCGCCAGCGACGGGTAGGTGCGCGCCGGGTCGACCAAGTTCAGCACCGTGAAGATGCTGATCAGCGAGTCGTCATCGCCGACCGGCGAGAGGTCGACAAGGAAAGACCGGTCGAAGTGGGGCCGGTGCCAGCCCTCACCCAGGGAAAACTGAGTCCTCGGCTCGAAGTCAGGAAGGACGTACGACCCGGCAGGCAGTGAGCGGGACGTGGCCGGTAACGGCATCGGTGGTGCCGTCGCCGTAGTGGAGGGAGACTCGCCGTGGTCACCGGTGATGCCCTCGATCGGCGGGCGAAGCGCGGCCAGCACCGCCGCTGCCAGCAGGACCGCCGTGCCAATCAGGGAGACGGCCCAGCGCCGCCACCGTCGTCGCCGCCCAGCACTGCCGCCAACGCCGCGCGGTCGCGATCCGACAGGCGGACCTCGCCCAACCCGATCGTCCCGGTCGTCACCGGGGTGTCCACCAGCAGCTCGGCCAGCACCTCCGCCGGCACGCTGATCTGGATCCGATGCATGTAGATCGCCCCCTGGACCAGCACCGCCACGCGGGGTGTCGTTATGGCGTGACGGGCGCCGCAGTCCAGCCGCAGAGGGGTGGGGGTCGCCGAGATCTCTAACAGCAGCCGCCGGCTCCGGGATCGGTTGATCACCCACCACACCCCCATGGCGCACTCGATGGACCCGGCTCGGGCCGAGATCCCCATGTCCCTGGGATCGAGCCCTACCACGCCAGGCTCGCCGCCCCGGCCGAACACCACCGGCTCGCCCGGCCCGGCCTCGAAGGCTTCGCCGCCGACCTCGACCCGAACCGTCGCCATGTCATCCCCCCCGAGCTGTTCGCGCCCATTGTCTCACCTCGTGGACGGGGTGTCACCCGGCGGTGGAGGGGATCCCTCCCCGGTGACAAGGGGCGAATCGCCGCTCACATTTGGGACATGCCGATCCGCCACCAGGGCCCGCTTCCGATCCACTGCCAGCCGCTAACCGGCGACGCACCGTGACCATGGACCTGGCAGGGGGGTCAATTTTCACCCGGTGCCAGGGGGTCTGTTCTCGGGCGGTGTTGACAGGGGAGACGCCCACTCGGCGTGTCGACGACGCCGGTGGCGGGGTAGGGACCGCGTGTGGCGTCGTCGAAGATCGAGGTGCTCGCCCAGGAGGCGTCCGGCTGTCGTCGGTGCGACCTATGGCGTGATGCCACCCAGGTCGTGTTCGGCGAAGGACCGGCCACCGCGCCGGTCGTGGTCGTCGGTGAGCAGCCTGGTGACCAGGAAGACCGTTCCGGGAAGCCGTTCGTCGGGCCCGCTGGTCGCGAGTTCGATCGCGCGCTGGCTGAAGCCGGGATCGCGCGGCAGCGGCTGTACCTGACCAACGCGGTGAAGCATTTCAAGTGGAAGCCACGCGGGAAGCGTCGTATCCACGAGCGACCGAACCGCGCCGAAATCGTCGCGTGCAAGGACTGGCTGCGTGCCGAACTCCAGCTGGTGCGACCCGGGGTGATCGTCACCCTCGGCGCGACCGCGGGCCAATCCCTCCTCGGAGGCTCGTTTCGGGTCGGCCCGGCCCGGGGCGCCAACCTCGATTTCGAGGGGACCCCCGTCGTCGCGACAATTCACCCGTCGGCGATCCTGCGCGCCACCGGCCCGGCCCGTGCGGCTTCCTTCGCGGACCTGGTGGCGGATCTCTCCCGGGCCGCCACGATCGGCCGCCCGTGAGGGGTCAGGTCAAGGTTGGCTGTTCGGGCTGGTCCTACCGGGACTGGAGGGGCCCTGTGTATCCCCAGCAGGCACCGGCGCGGGCGTGGTTCGGCCTGTACGCGCAGCGCTTCGACACCGTCGAGATCAACAACACCTTCTACCGCCTGCCCTCGGCCTCGACCGTCAACGCGTGGACGCACCAAGCGCCACCCGGCTTCACGTACGCGGTGAAGCTCGGGCAGTTCGGATCGCACCGTATGAAACTGAGCGACGCCGAGCGGTGGCTACCCAACCATCTCGACCGCGTCGAGCGGCTCGGCGTCCACCTCGGTCCGAACCTCGTGCACCTGCCGCCTCGGTGGAAGCGCAACACCGACCGCCTCGACGAGTTCCTGTCTCTCGCGCCGAAACGCCTGCGGTGGGCCGTCGAGTTGCGCGACCCGTCCTGGCTCCATGACGACACTTTCGCCGTACTCGAACGCCACGGCGCCGCATTGTGCATCCATGATCTGCTCGAAGACCATCCCTGGGTGTGCACCACCGGCTGGACCTACGTCCGCTTCCACGGACCCGACACCCACGCCAAGTACCACGGCCGATACGGCGGTCGCCGCCTATGGCGCGCAGCGCAGCGGCTCACCAGATGGGCCGAGGAAGGGCGGGACGTCTATGCGTACTTCAACAACGACTGGCACGGTGCTGCCGTCGACGACGCCGAGTGGCTCCGCTACCGGCTCCGGCGTCCCGTCCGCGACGTCGCCTGACGGTGGACTTCGGCCATCGGGCGGGCAGTCGACCCGCTTGGTGCTGTTCACCGGCGCCGGCAGCGCCGACACACCGGGCCCGCTCCGCGATTCTTCCACGGCATGGCATGCGACGGGAAGAGGCACCGAGTCGCAATGTTCGGCAGAACGTCAAAGTCGGTTGATGCCACGCCGGGCGTGCTGCCTCGTGGTGCTGCCGGCGCTACCTGGACGCCTCCCGCAGGGCCTTGGTGAGCGCCAACTTCTCGGCCAGCCTGGGGTCGAGGAGCGAGAGCACCGTCACGACCGCCAGCCCGACGGCGAAGGTCCACAGCGCCGTCGCCACCCCTCCCTCGAGGCCCACCCTCGCGTCGAGGGCGGCGACGGCGGCGAGCGGCATGGCACCCACGGTCAGGTCCCGCAGGGCCCGGCCTGCCCGCACCCGCAGAAGCTCCTCGGGCACCGCCGGGGCGTGCGCCTCGGGGAGGTCCCCCCACCGGCCTTCGGCGATGCACGTCAGCGCCTCGGTGAGGCGGGTCGACACCAGCTTCAAGGTGTCGTGCTGGGGCAGGCACACCGCCCGCTTGAGGTCGCGAATGGCCTCGGCCCGGGCACGGGTGTGCCGCCTCAGCCACTGCTCGGTCGCCGGCTCCCGGACACGGGCCCGGCGGCACAGGCCGATCTCGATGGCCTGGGCCACCTCCTCCAGGGAATCGAGCGCCTCGCGCAGCGGCTGGGGCCGCGAGGGGATCCCAGCTTCGAGCAGCGTCAGGACTTCGTCGATG
>DATLFQ010000077.1:0-9676 GCA_035540915.1 Acidimicrobiales bacterium | reverse complement strand
ACGGTGGCCGGCGTGGTGACGGTCGCCGAGCCGGAGCCCGGCGGCGGCCCGGTCCCCGCAGTCCGCGCCGGCCTGGCCGCCGTGGAGGGGGCGGGGCCGGTCTCGGTCGTGCTGGTCCTGGCCGCCGACCTGCCCCTGTTGAGGACGGACCACCTGGCACGCCTGGTCGTCGCCGTCGACGCAGGGAGCGCACCGGCCGCTGCGGCGTGCGACAGCGCCGGCCGCCCGGTCCCGCTCCTCGCCGCCTACCGGGCCCCGGTGCTCGCCGAGCGGGTGGCCCACCTCGGGCCGGACTTGGCGGGCGTAGCCGCCCGCCGCCTCCTGCCCGCAGACGTGGTCACGATCGACCTGGACGACGCGGCCCTCAACGTCAACACCCCGGCCGACCTGGCCCGGGCGCGCGCGTGGCCTTCGAGTAGATAGCGGGCCGGAACGGCCCGCTATCTACTCGGGACCGCGGGTTCTCCAGCGTGGCGGCGGCGGCGGAGGCGTTGACGTCGGGGGCGAGGATGGTGACGCCGTGGCGGCGGGCGTCGGCGCACAGGGTCTGGGGGGACCAGAAGCCCATGGGCTGGGCGTTCAACAACGCGGCACAGAAGGCGGCCGGGTAGTGGTGCTTGAGCCAGGCGCTGGCGTAGACCAGGTAGGCGAAGCTCACCGAGTGGCTCTCGGGGAAGCCGAAGTTGGCGAAGGCCAGCAGCTTCTCCCAGATGGCGTCGGCGGTATCCCCCGGCCCGATGCCGTTGGCCGCCATGCCCGCGTAGAAGCGGGCCTTCAGCGCCTCCATGCGGGCCTGGCTGCGCTTGGAGCCCATGGCCTGGCGCAGTTGGTCCGCCTCGGCGGCCGTGAACCCGGCCACGTCGATGGCCATCTGCATGAGCTGCTCCTGGAACAGCGGCACGCCCAGGGTCTTGCGCAGGGACGGCTCCAGCAGCGGATGCAGGTAGGTGACCGGCTCGGCCCCGTTGCGACGCCGGATGTAGGGGTGCACCGAGCCGCCCTGGATGGGGCCGGGGCGGATGAGGGCCACCTCCACCACCAGGTCGTAGAAGTGGCGGGGGCGGAGGCGGGGCAGGGTGGCCATCTGCGCCCGGCTCTCCACCTGGAACACCCCGATGGTGTCGGCCTCGCACAACATGTCGTAGACGGCGTCGTCCTGGGGCAGGGTGGCCAGGTCGACCTCCACCCCGTGGTGCTGGCGCACCAGGTCGACGGCGTAGTGGATGGCCGACAGCATCCCCAGGCCCAGCAGGTCGAACTTGACCAGGCCGACCGCCGCGCAGTCGTCCTTGTCCCACTGGAGCACCGTGCGGCCCTCCATCCGGCCCCACTCCACCGGGCACACCTCGACGACGGGCCGGTCGCAGATGACCATCCCGCCCGAGTGGATGCCGAGGTGGCGGGGGAACCCCTGCACCTGGGCGGCCAGGTCCAGGACGGGCCGGGGGATGTCCGTATCGACGGTGGACGACAGCGGCCCCCAGGCGTCGACCTGCCTGGACCAGGCGTCCTGTTGGCCGGGCGAGTGGCCGAGGGCCTTGGCCATGTCCCGCACCGCCGACTTGGGCCGGTAGGTGATGACGTTGGCCACCTGGGCGGCCCGCTCCCGGCCGTAGCGCTCGTAGACGTACTGGATGGCCTCCTCGCGCCGGTCGGACTCGATGTCGACGTCGATGTCGGGCGGGCCGTCGCGCTCGGGCGACAGGAAGCGCTCGAACAGCAGGCCCAGGCCGACGGCGTCGGCGTTGGTGACGCCCAGCGCGTAGCAGACGGCGCTGTTGGCGGCGCTCCCCCGCCCCTGGCAGAAGATGCCCGACCGGCGGCAGAACTCCACGATGTCCCAGACCACCAGGAAGTAGCCGGCGAAGCCGAGCTGCTCGATGGTGTCCAGCTCGTGGGCGATCTGGCGCCAGGCGCCCGGGACCCGTTCCCGCTCCGGCGGGCCGTACCGAGCCTCGGCGCCCCGGCGGGTCAGCTCCCGCAGCCAGCTCATCTCGCTGTGGCCGTCGGGCACCGGCCAGTCGGGCAGCTTCGGGGCGACCAGGCGCAGGTCGAAGGCGCAGGCCGCGCCCAGCTCGGCGGCCCGCTCCACCACGCCGGGGTAGCGGGCGAAGTGCCGGGCCATCTCGGCGCCGCTGCGCAGGTGGGCGGTGGCGGCCGGGGGCAACCAGCCGTCGATCTCGTCGAGGCTGCGCCGGGCCCGCACGGCGGCCAGGGCGGTGGCCAGTGGCCGGCGGGCCGGGGTGGCGTAGTGGACGTTGTTGGTGGCCACCAGGTCGACGCCGGCCCGCACGGCCATCTCGGCCAGGGCGTCGTTGCGGGCCGAGTCCAGCGGGTCGCCGTGGTCCCACAGCTCCACGGCCACGTTGCCCCGGCCGAAGACGGCGGCCAGGTCGGCCAACGCCCGGGCCGCTGCTGCCGGCCCCCGCTCGACGAGGGCCCGGGGGACGGAGCCCTTTCGGCACCCGGTCAGCACCAGCCAGTGGCCGCCGTGGGCCTCGGCCAACGCCGACAGGCTGAACCGCGGGCGGCCCTTCTCCCGCCCGGCCAGCTGGGCGTCGCTGACGGCCCGGCACAGCCGGGCGTAGCCCTCGGGGCCCCGGGCCAGCACCAGCACGTGGTCCCCCTCGGGATCCGCCACGCCGTTCTGCGGGGCGGTCAGGCCGAGGGACAGCTCCGCCCCGAAGACGGTCGGCACGCCCACCGCGGCGGCCGCCTCGGCGAAGCGGACCACGCCGTACAGACCGTCGTGGTCGGTGAGGGCAAGTGCCGAGAGGCCCAGGCGGGCCGCCTCCTCGGCCAGCTCCTCGGGGTGGCTGGCGCCGTCCAGGAAGCTGAAGTTGGAGTGGCAGTGCAGCTCGGCGTACGCGGTGGCGCCGCCGCCCGTGGCCGGCCGCCGGACGGTGGGTTCGAACGGCTGGCGGGTTCGGGACCAGGCCGGGCTGTCGCCCCCGTTGGCCGCCGGCGGCTGGTTCGACGGCCGCCCGTCCGACAGCCGCCGCTCCAGCTCGGCCCACGGGACGGGAGGGTTTCGCCAGCCCACGCCCACGCACTGTAGACGAACACGTGTTCGCCTCAGTCGGGCGGCGCCAGCAGCCGCCGGAGTCGTCGCCACAGCACCCAGATCACCAGCCCGATCGGCACCACCGAGACCGCCAGGCCGAGCACGAAGGCCCACTTGTCGATGAAGAACCCCAGCGTGGCGAGCACGACCGTCACCGCCATGACCGTGGCGGCCGCCGTGGCTATCTTCGACGACCTCGGCCCCTCCGGGCTCCGCGGGCGCACCAGGCCCTCGGCCATCCGCCGCCCCAGGCGCGGGACGGCCCGCCGGACAGCCGTCTCCACCAGACGGGGCGGGCGCGGGACGGGCGATCCGGGCCGGCCGACGTTCCACAGCACCGTCTCGGTCGCCGCGGTGGCGAGCTCGCTGAGCCGGTCGACCAGCTCGGAAGCCTTGCCGCCACTGTCGCGCATCGTCTGGGCACCCACCCGGTAGGCGGCCGCCCAGGCCCGCACCTCCTCGAACGACGGCGGTCGGAGATCTCCACCCGGCTCGGTGCCCATCGGCCCCGTCGGCTCCCGGCACTCCTCGCCGAGGATCTCCCACTGCCGGCGGGCCACCAGGACGTTGCGGATGGCCGTGACGTCGACCTCGTCGCTGGCCGGGTCGAACAGCTGTGCCGCCTCTCGGGTCACGTCCTCCCGGGACGGCGCCCAGACCCACCGCTCCAGGTCGTCGGCCCAGCGGTGGCCGGCCGGGACCACCAGCTGGTGGACGGTCTCGACCAGGGCGGCCGCGTCGCGGTGATCGCCGACAAGGTCCTCGGCACGCACCAGCAGATCGACCAGGGTGGGCACGGCGTCGAGGCGCCCCCACAGCCAGTCGTTGGCCCGCCACTGCGCCAGCAGGAACGCCGAGAAGTTGGCCAGCTCGTTGCCCGCCAGCTTCAGGTTGACGTGCAGGCCTGCGGGCGGCGACCCCTCGGGCGCCGCCCGGTCCCAGCGCAGGCCGGCCGCCTCGCCCTCGGCCAGCAGGGCCAGGAAGTGCGGAGCCAGCGGGGTCCGGTTGGCCGACGACAGGCGGTGGAAGTCGATGCGCCGGCGACCGGGCAGCCCCAGCACGGCCTCGGGCAGGCACACGACCTCCAGGGCGCCCAGCACCGCCGCCGTCACCGGGACGGGGCGGAGCTGGCCGTCCAGCAACGACCCGGCGCCGCCGCCGGGCACGTCGAGGGTGGCCAGGCGCAGCTCCTCGGCCACCTCCACCAGCCGGGCCGTCATCGCCTCCAGCAGGTCGACGGCACCGGCCGGCGCCGCCACGCCGTCCAGGCGGCGAAGCAGCTCGAGCCGGGCCGCGGCCAGGCCGCCGTCGGTGCCGTCGCCCAGCGAGGCGCACACCTGCTCGCACAGGACCTGCGGCACCTTGGTGAGCCGGCCCAGGACGTCGTGGGCCGTGCCCGCGAAGGCCACGGGGTCGGTCGCCTCCACTGCGTGCACCACCCACCCCAGGCGCCGCGTCCGGTCCAGGACCTCCTCGGCGAAGGACCGGACCCGGTACAGCTGTGCCTTGGCCGCTGTCGCCGGCGGGCAGTTGAGCTGCTCCAGGTCGCGGGCCCACTCGATGAGCAGCCCGGTCACCCGGAGCAGCGGCCGGGGGTCGCCGGTCCCGGTGAGGACGTCGGCCACGGTGCCACCCAGCCGTTCGCCGATCACGGCGGCCAGCTGGGCGAGGAGCTGCTCCCGCACCGTCGCCGGCCAGCCCGCAGTGGGCGAACGCCACTGCCCGTCGGTGACGGGCGCACCGCCCAACTGGTCCGGGAAGGGGTCCTCGCCCAGCACCGTCACCGGGTCGCGCAGCAGCGCCACCACCCGGCCGGCCTCCTCGGCCGCCCGGGCCAGCCTGTAGCTGGCCAGCTGGCCCGTAGCCGCCGCCACCAGGTCCCCCGGCGAGATCGCCCCGAGCGAACCTGTGCGCAGGGCGGCGGCCCGCTTCACCGACTCGTTGTAGGCCTCGAGGGCGGCGATGTCGGGGTTGATGGTCTCGCCGGCGACGCGCGAGGCGATCGTGCCGCGCACCACGGCCACGGCCGATCGGCGGTCCTGGTCCTTCCTCGCGATGGCCTCGGCCGCCGGGCTGGGCGCACCGGGCTGCAGGTACACCACGACCCGCTCGGTCGGCCCCGCCGCTGGAGCGGCGGCCACCGCTTCCAGCGCCCGGCTGATCGGGATGTTGTCGAGGATGCCGCCGTCGGCCACCACGAACGGCACCGGGCGGGAGGAGCGGTCCAGGAAGGCGCCGTCCAGGTCGACGGCCGATCCGTCCCCGGCGGCGCCGGGCGAGGCGAAGCAGGCACGGCGCGAGGACCGGACCAGCGCACCCTCGAAGGCGCCGGGATACGAGGAGGTCGACCGGGCGGCGATGGCGAGCCTCCAGAGCGCGTCCTCGAACCCCTCGGTGGCCGGTGGCGGGAAGTCGGTGGGCAGCCAGGCGTCCTCCGGCTGGCGGAACCGGAAGCCGCTGGAGAACCGCCGTTCGACGAGCGACTCGTCGACCGGGCTGGGCAGCGGCCGCTCGATGGGCTCGATGGCCGTGGCCGACAGGAGCAGGTCGAGACGCGGGGGCGCCGAGCAGGGCCGGGCCGGCTGGCCGGTCTGCGAGACCAGGCGGTCGTGGACCTTGGCCAGGAAGAACTCGTCGCCCTTCATCAGCGAGGGCCACGGCCCCTGGCGGCGGACCAGGCCTTCGGTGCTGCCCAGGTCCAGCCAGATCTGGCGCATGGCCCCGTAACGGAAGTCGTAGACCTGGCTGGCGGCGTAGAGCACGCCGTTCAGGCCACCCGCGCTCGCGCCCGCCAGCACGTCGACGACCACCTCGTCGTACCGGCTGGCGCCGATGACCTGGGACCAGAACCCTGGCTCGTCGTCGTCCCCGGCGCCTGCCCGGCGGGCCAGGTCGATCTCGGAGATGGCGCCGCCGATCCACACGGCCAGGCTCACCCCGCCTCTCATGGCCAGGGCCAGGCGAAGCTCGGTGGTCATGCCACGGTGGCCGCGCCGGTCGCCACGGCCAGCCGGACGGCCGGATGGCCCCAGTAGTCGTTGTGGCCGTGGACCCGCCCGTCGGGGTCGTCGCCGTCGGCGAGTGGACGGTCCGGGCCCACGGCGGCGGCCTCCACCGCCTCGGTGTCGTTGGTGAACACGGCCCGCCCGACGTGGTCGGTGCAGCGGAAGAGGTTGGTCCAGCCGCCCTCGATGGCGCGGCGGGTGGTGTCGAACTCGCCGGGCTCGAAGTAGTGCGGGAACAGCGCGGCGTACAAGGCGCGAAGCGGGCTGCCGAAGGTGACGAGGGCGAAGGGCGGCAGCGAGCAGGTGGCGTCGACCCCCTCCACCGCGACGAACGGCCGCACGGCGGCGTAGGCGAGCACCGATCCCTGGCTGTGGGCGGCCACCACCAGCCGGCCGTGGCGCGGCGCCGTCCGCAGGAACTCCTGCAACTCGGGGACGGCCCGCTCCGCGTACGGACGGACGGCGAACGGGTGGTAGGCCCGCGGCCAGAAGGTGACGATGTCCCAGATGTTGCCGATGCGCCGCAGGACCGCCGGCGACGCCCGCGACTTGATCACGTTCAACACGACGGCTCCCAGCACCAAGGCGAAGGTCGAGCGGGCGATGTTGACCGGTGCGGTGGCGGTCAGCCGCCAGCTGCCGTCCCAGATCGCGGACCACCGGATGGCGACGGCGGCTCCGGCTGCGGCCACGAAACCTCCCGCCAGCCCGCTGACCACCACGTCCATGTCGGACAGCACGGTGGCCAGTCGGGCCCGGAGGCGGGCGTCGATGGTCGGCACCAGGACCCGGGCCGGCCCGGACTCGGCCGGCGTACGGCGGAGCAGGGCGTTCACCACCGCGACCACCACACCGGCCAGGCCGGCCAGCGCGGCCCAGCCGTAGCAGTCGTACAGCACCGCCGCCGGTCCGGGCGGCACTGCGCCGATGCCGGCCAGGGCGATGGTGGCCGACAGGACGAGGCCGCCGAGCAGGATCACGCCGAGCGTGGCGGTGGCCGCACCGACCAGCCTCCGGGACAGGCGGCGGTCCCCGTCGCGCCCCGTCGCCGCGGCGACCACCGCGGCCAGTGTCACTCCGTGCACGGCGCCGACCACCAGCAGCGCCCGGCCGACGACCTCGCCCGACCGCTCGGTGCCACCGGCGTGCACGGCGGCGGCGACGACCGCCAGGGTGGCCACCGCCACGGTCACGTGGACCCGCCAGCGGGTTGCGTGGCTGGCACCCCCGTCGTAGAAGCGCGGGTCGTCCAACCGGGCCGAGAGCGAGGCCCACGGGCGACCGGCCCTCCTGCCGGCCGGGCCCCAGGATGACGGCCGGAACCGCTCGAATCCCGCCGCGGCGAAGGTGGCGGCCAGGACCAGGACGCCCATGGCCGCCGCGGCGGACGCCAGCGCCACCGAGAACCGGTCCGTGGCGGCCGAACCCGGGAGCCACGACGGCGCGTCGCCCACCTCGGCCCAGACGATCAGGGCGGCCAGGACCAGCCAGACCGACGCGGCGGCCGTGGTGGCCAGGCCGACGACCACGGCCGCCGCCCGGTGCAGGCGGGCGAGACCGGGGCGGCGGCGGGACGGCGCCATCCAGCCGGCCAGGTTCACCAGCGTGAACGGCAGGAGCAGCGGCCACAGGGCGAACGTCCGCGAGCCCGAAGTGAGCGGGCTCCAGTGGTAGAGATGCACCTCGTTGTCGCCGGCGCAGCGGCGGACCGCGCTGCGTGACCATGGCTCGCTCCGCCAGGACACGACCGGGGTGCTGCCGGGTTCGCATCCGAGCACGCCCCCCGGGTCTGGACCGCCGATGCCGTGCACCCGCAACTCCATCGCCGGCGGACGCTAGTGCCCGTCCCGCCGGCCCGCTCCGGCGGCCACGGATAGCGTGCGGCATGGCCCTGTCCGACGCCGCGTTGCGACTCCTCCGGTCGGACGCGCTGGCCCACCTGGTGACCATCAACCCTGACGGCAGCCCGCTGGTGAGCATCGTCTGGGTCGGCCTGGACGGCCCCGCCGACGCGCCCGAGATCGTCGCCGGCCACCTGTTCCCGTCGCAGCGCAAGGTGCGCAACATGGTCCGCGATCCCCGGGTGGCGCTGTCGATCGAGACGGACGTGATCAACGGGATCGGCTTGGCCGAGTGCCTGGTGGTGTACGGGCGGGCCCGCATCGTCGAGGGTGGCGCCCCCGAGCTGCTCCAGCACCTGGCCCACACGTACCTCGGCCCCGACGTCGTCTTCCCGCCCTTCCCCGATCCCCCGCCCGGCGTCGTCCTGCGTATCTCGGTGGACCGGATCGGCGGCGTCGGCCCCTGGACCGCTTGACGCCGCCGGCCGCCGGCTACTCAGTCGTAGGCCGCCTCGGCCCACCAGGCGCCCGCTTCCAGGGCCAGCAGCCAGGCCGAGCCGTCCGCCGTGGTCACCTGGAACCGGGCGCGGCGACGGAAGGCGGCGCGGTCCCACCACCGCTCGTCGGTCGGCCACGGGCCGGCCCAGGCCGTCACCTCCACCGGTGGGCGGCCGTCCACCGAGACCGCGGCCGGGACCGCCGTCATCTGGGCCCGGCCGGTCACGCCCACGGGCTGACCGTCGACGGCCACCACCGTCGCCGGAACGGGCTCGGGGAAGACGGTGGCCGGGGCGGGTGACGGCACCCGCCCGGGCCACGGATGCCCGGGCGGGCGGGGCGGATCGGCCACGTCGCCCCAGGGGACCAGGGCCACCTGCTCGGCCGGATGGCGCCCGCCGCTGGGCACCGCCGTCAGGACGGCCTCGGGGCCGAGCAGTCCCTGCACCCGGGCCAGGGCCCGGCCCACCCGCTCGGCGGCATCGGCCGCCCCGCCCCAGAAACCCAGCTGGCGCCCGTGGTCGGGCACCACCTGGTCGGGGGCCAGGCGCAGCAGTGTGATCCCCGCCGTCGGCCGGTCCGCCCCGGCCACCGTTCCCGACAGCCAGCCGTCGAGCTGCCAGCGCACCCGGTCCGCCATGGCGGCGGCCGACAGCGAGCCGTCGTGGCGCCACAGCCTGGCCAGCGTCTCGCCGTGCTCGGTCTCGGCCTCGATGGCCAGGCGGGTGCAGGCCAGGCCCCGCCCGCCGAGTCGCTCGGCGAGCTGGTCGGCCAGCACCTTGGCCACGAAGGCGGCGGTGTCCACCCGGTCGGCCGGCGGGTCCAGCTCGGCCTGGACGGCCAGGTCGGGCGGCGGGGTGCGGGCATCCAGCGGCCGCTCGTCCAGCCCGCGGGCCAGGCGGGACGCCCGCGCTCCTTCCGGCCCGAAGCGGGCCAGCACGTCGGGAGGCGGCAGGGCGGCCAGGTCCCCCAGCGACCGGATGCCCAGGCGCACCAGCAGGTCGACCAGCTGGGGGCGGCCGAGGGTCGCCACCGGGAACGGGGCGAGGAAGGCAGCGGCCCGGCCCCTCGGGACGACGGCGCCGGCCCGGGCGGCCAGGCCGGCCGCGAACGGGCCGTCGGCCACCCCCACCCGGCAGGCGTGCCCGGTGGCCTCGACGGCGGCGGCCACCCGGGCGACCAGCGCCCCGTCGCCGCCGAAGTAGCGCGACGGGCCCCGGCTCCCCAGGGCGCACACCCCTGGCCGCAGGACCTCGACCCGCACGGCC
>DATLFQ010000076.1:0-2131 GCA_035540915.1 Acidimicrobiales bacterium | reverse complement strand
GGCGTGCTGGCCGGGCTGGCGCGAGAGACCAGCGCCGCCCTCGCCCATCAGACGCTGCTCGGTGCGGCCCGGCTGCTCGTCGAGACCGGCCAGGGGCCCGAGGCGCTGCGGGCGGCGGTCACCTCGCCGGGCGGCACCACGGCGGCCGGCCTGCAGGTGCTGGAGGAGCGGGCCGCCCGGGCCGCCATCCTCGCCGCGGTGCAGGCCGCCACCGAGCGCTCGCGCCAGCTGGGTGGCTGAAGGCACCTCAGCGTCACGATCGCCGGGGTCGCCGGTACTATTGGCCGGGACGCTCGAGCGATCCCGGCGGCGGGAAGGGGACCGATGACCGCGGAGCCGAGGCCCGCCCTCAGGATCGTGAAGGACGGCGCCGCCCCCGCCGACGACGTCCCGGCGCACAGGGCGCCCGCCCCGAATGTGACAGGGGCCACAGGTGAGCGTCTCTCCTCACAGGCAGGCCGCGGCCACCTCACCGACGAGGCGGTTGCAGCGGCCAAGCGGGGCGAGGCCGCGGCGTGGGAAGCGGCCTACGTCGCATACGGAAGAGAGCTGAAGGGTTTTTTGATGGTGCGGCTCAACGACCGGGACGACGCAGCCGAGGCATTCTCGGAGACGTTCTTCCGTGCGTTCGAGCGCATCGGCTCCCTGCGCACCTCGACCGCCAACGGCTTTCGGGCCTGGCTCTACCGCATCGCCCGCAACGTGGCCACCGACCGGCTCCGGGCCCGCCGCCGGCTCACCTACGTCGCCGAGCCGCAGGACGGCGCCGACGTCTTCGTGGGCGATTTCGACGACGCCATGGTCAGCTCCGAGGAGGCCGCCCAGGTTCGCCACGCGTTCGCCGCGCTGGACGAGGACGACCGCGAGGTGCTGTGGCTGCGCGTCTGCGCCGACCTCAGCTCCGACGAGGTCGGCGAGATCGTCGGCAAGCGGCCGGGCACCGTCCGCATGCAGCAGCAGCGTGCCCTGGTCACCTTGAGCAGGCGGCTGGACCTGTGAAGCAGTCTGCCCGTGGCTGGAGGCGGTTGCGAGACGACCGCGCCCGTGCCCGGAGCGAGCAGCTCGACGCCCTGCTGGACGAAGCAGCGGCCGGTCGCCTACCGCCCGACGCGCCCTTCGCGTCCGAGTTGGCCGCCGCCCGGGCGCTGGCGCAGGCGCTGCCGCTGCCGAACGAGCAGGGCGGGGACGAGCTGGTGTCGCTGCGCGCCGGGCTGGCCGCCCGCCGGTCCATCCACCGCGACATCGTCGGCCGGCGGGTGCAGGCGTCGTTCCGGCTCGGGTCGGCGGCCGCCCTGGCCCTGGTCGTGGTCATGGCGGTCATGTCGTCGTCGCCCTCGTCGCCGCTGACCGGCCCGGGCGTCGATGCGGCCGAGAACCGGGCCAGCGTGCTCCTGGCCAACCTGAGCCAGAAGATGGACGAAGTGCGCGTCAGCGTGGAGGACGGCGACCGGGAGAAGGCCCGGGCGACCTCGGTTGCTGCCGCCGGTGCGCTGGTCGAGGCCCAGGAGACGGCCAAGCTCCTGCCCCGTGGCAACCCGGTGCGCGACCGAGTGCTGGCCGAGGCGCTCGACCAGGTGCAGACGCTCCAGTCCCTCGTCACACGGCTGCAGCTCGAGGTGCCGCCGCTCACGCCGCGGCCGGCCGCCGGCGCGACTTCCGGGACCGGTGGCCAGACCCCCTCGGCGCAGAGCAGCACCACGGCGTCCTCGTCCACTGTCAGCGTCCCGGCCTCCACGGTGACCACCACCGCAGCGTCGACCACGGCGGCGCCCAGCACCACGTCGCCTCCCAGCTCGACCACCACGACCGCAGCTCCCCCCAGCTCGACCACCACCACGCTGGCGCCGCCGGTGACCCTGCCGCCCCCCCAGCCGAAGACGGCTCCGCCGCCGTCCACCACGGCCACGACGTCACCGGCCACGACCACGACCACGACCGCCCCGGCGACGACCACCACCACCGGCGCCCCACCCCCGGTCACGACGACGACGACGGTTCCGCCGACGACCACGACGACGACGCTTCCGCCTCCCCCGAGTACGCCGACCACTGCGCCGCCCGGCTATCCGGCCATCGGCGCCGTCGGCCCCGCGGGCGGCGCAGTGGTCGGCGTACTCGGGGGAGGCGGAAG
>DATLFQ010000075.1:0-41521 GCA_035540915.1 Acidimicrobiales bacterium | reverse complement strand
GGGCAGTACCTCGGTGTCCGGGTCCCGCGCGGTAGCAACCAAGGCGATGGGGTCGTGGCGGGTCTCGCCGAGCAGAAATCGCAGCAGCCGCAGGGTCCCCAGGTCTGCGGCGTGGAGATCCTCGAGGACGAGGACGACGGGCGCCCGCGCCGCCGCCCTGCGAACGAACGACGCCACCGCGTCGTACATGCGAAACCGTGGATCGTCGCCCTCCGGCTCAGCCGGCGCCGCGAGCTGGAGGCCGGATCGAAGGTTGGGAACGAGGCGGGCGAGCTCGGCAGCGTCGCCGCCGAGTTCCTCGACCAGCGCGTGCCGCTCGGACGACGCGGCGAGGATACGGAGAACCTGTGCCCAGTGGCCGTGCGATCGGGCGACGGCGGGCTCGGATACCGCGGACCACAGGACCCGCACGCCGTGCTGGGTGGCCACGGAAGCCAACTCGGTGACCAGGCGGGTCTTGCCCACACCGGCCTCGCCGATCACGAGTAGACCCGCCCCTTCCCCGCGGACGGCGGCGCGCAGCGCGGTCTCGGCGGTGTCCAGCTCGCGAGCGCGCCCCACGAACGACGCCGGCACGGCCGCGTCCGCCGCCCTGGTCATGCGCTCCAGTGTGCTCCGCCGCCGATCGCCAAGCCCGCTGTGGCGTCGCCACGAGCGGTGTGGCGCTGAACGCATCGGCGAGAGGAGGCCACCATGACGATGACCCGGGAGGACGTCCTACCAACGGCGGTGTCCGAGTTCCTCGACCGGATCGGCACCGGCGACTGGGAGGCTATGGAGAACCACCTCGACGGCGACGTCCTCTACGACGCATCAGTGCCCGGATGGCGCTACCAGTACCGGGGCGCGGGCCGCGTCGTGCAGGAATACCGTGAGGAGTGGAGCGGCAAGTATCGCTGGACCGTCGTCGAGCGCCATACGGTGCTGGCGGGGGACGCCGTGATGCTTCTCGTCGAGATGCACGGCACATCGATCCGGCCGGGCGAGCACCCACCGGTGGTGTGTCGGCTGTCCAACCTGTTCCGCCTGGACGGCGGTCGCATCACCGAGCACCGCTACACCTGCTGCGGCGAATGGGGACCGGACACCGTCCGCCACATCGCTGATCATGCCCCCATGGTCGAAGGGAGGCCGGCGTGACCACGACCACCTCGGCGGCGCCAGCGCTGGTAGACGCGGTTGCCGCGGCGGGCACGCTGGGCGCGCTCCTGCGAGAGCACGCGCCACAGGGCGATCGAGACGCCCGCCTGCCGGCGCCGTCCGTCAAAGCGCTCCGAGACGGCGGCTTCTTCCGCCTCTACGTGCCCCGGTCCCTCGGCGGCACCGAACTGGACCCCCTGACGTATGCGCGGGCCCAGGAGGAGCTCGCCCGCCACGACGCGGCGGCGGCTTGGGCGCTGCAGGCCGCAGGGTCGAGCGCCTGGTGGTGCTCCCGCCTCGTCGACGAAACGGTGGAAGAGATCTACCGGGACGGCCCCGACCAGCTCCTCGCCGTTTCGTTCCCGGTGCCCATGGACGCGACGCGGGAGGACGGAGGATTCCGGCTGTCCGGTCGTCGCGGCTTCGCGTCCAACGTGTCCGACGCCAGCTGGGTGTGGGTCACCGCCGTGTGCCCGGACGAGATCGTCGACGGCGCACCTGTGACCCGCGCCGCGTTCCTACCGGCTGCGGAGGTCTCCGTTGCCCGCTGCTGGGACACGGTCGGCATGCGAGGCACGGACTCCAACGACGTCGAGCTCCACGACGTGTTCGTCCCGGCGCGACGGACGTTCCGCATCGGCATCGACCACACTCCCGGCCCGCGATACGGCGGCCCGCTCTACCGCGGCGCGGCCATGCTCCTGGTTGCGTCGTACGTCCCTGGGGTCGCCCTCGGCATCGCCCGGGATGCCCTCGACGAAGTCGTGGCGCTGGCCGGGAGAAAGACGCCGTTCTCCTCGGCCACGGCCCTCCGCGAGCGAGGGGCGGTGCAGGCGAAGCTCGGTCGGGCCGAAGGCGCACTGCGATCGGCCCGGGCCTACCTGCACGACAAAATCGCCGAGGGTTGGCGACGAACCGTCGACGGCGACGACCTCACGCTGGAGGACAAGGCCGAGCTGCTGCTCGCCTCCGTCCAGGCCATCCACGCCAGCGCCGCCACGGTCGATGCGGCGTTCTCGGTGGCCGGCACGAGCGCCATCCACCGAGGCACCCGGCTCGAGCGGCACCTCCGCGACATCGCCGTGCTCAAGCAGCAAGGCTTCGTCTCCGAAAGCCGGTTCGAGACGTTCGCACAGGTGCGCCTCGGCCTCGCCCCGGAGCTCGGCTTCGTCGCGCTGTGAGCCCCACGTGTGGGCTGGAGCCGAATCCTGGCCAGGAGTTCGACCTCCCTACCCCGGCGGGTGAGGTGACGGGCGTCTGCCTCTCGCCGTGCGCATGGCGCTGGAACGGCTGCCGCCAGCTTCTGGGGAGGGCGACCCGCGCACGGAGCCGTCGCCCTCCCCCGGGCTCTGTTCCGAGCCGGTGATGAACGCCTGCTCCGGGTCGGCGCCATCGCCCAGCATGACGTCGAGGAGATCGTCGTCGGGCCGGCCGATGATGTGGCTCATGGCCGCGGTTCCTGCCCGCCGGCGGCGGTTCCTAGACGCCCAGAGCAGCCAGCTCGGCGCCTGTCAGCTGTAGCTCTCGCGCATCGATCGGACCTGATCGTGGGCGACTGTCACCTCGGCGCTCTGGCGCTCCAGCAGTTCACGCAACTCGGGGGAGATGTCCGCACCAAGCGCCTTCTGGTACTCCTTCACTGCATGGTCCTCGCCCTGCTCAGCGGCGTCCAGGACGCCCTTGGGGCTCGAGCCCGTCAGCGCATCCTTCACAGTCAGCCACCCACGGTGGAGCTTCCCCGCCACTGATCCACCCTCGTCAGCCACGTCACCGTATTTGGCCGCCAGCGCTCGTAGGTCGGCGGAGAACCTCGCCCGTTGCTGACTGAACTGCCGGAAGGACGAGGCGAGCTCCGGCGCTCCGGACTCGTCCAGCTTCTCGGCCCCTTTGCTGAACCCCTCTCGGCCGTCTTCGAGTGTCTCGATTAAATCGAGGGCTACTTTTTGATCAACAGACATTCGTCAGCCTTTCGATCTGGGCCCTTCGGAGTGGGGTTCGCTGGATCCTGCCCACGGTGGTTCTTCACCAATCTCCCTGCCGGAAGAGCCGCTGCACACGCAGAGGCGAAGAAGTTTTTCCGGCCTCGGCCATGGTCAGGGACGAGCACCGGCCATGGCCGGCAGGCGGCCAGATCGAGAAGTCACGGCCACCTCGGTCACTCATGGGGGTCGACGCTCGCGCTCGGGATGGGGCCCGCACCGGGTGAGTAGCTGTCGCAGGCCATGGCGGCGAACCGAACGGAATCGCCGAGAGGCGCCGTCCGGCCACGTTCCCACGCCATCGCCATCGCCTCACGTCCGAGCGCACTGGCCGCCATCGACGTCGACACAGCGAGGTCGACGCGCTCCGCCGGGGGCAGCGGAAATCCGATGGCGTCCCTCAACGCCTCGGCCGCCCCGAACAGCAACGCCGTCGTCTCGAAGTCCCCAGCATCTGCGGCCGCCTTCCCGAGCTCTTCCAGCGCCCATGCGCTTCCATGCTTGTTGCCGACCTGCTGGTGCATCGTCAGGGCGTCCGCCTGGATCAGAAAGGCCTCCGTGCCATGACCTTCGCTACGCGCAAGCCTCCCCATGCACGTGAGGAGGTACGCGGTGTACCGGGTGAACCCGAGGTCCTGAGCGATCAGCAGGCTCTCGTCCAGCAGCATCCGGGCAGGGGCGAGGTTCCCCTCGGCCCGCTCGAGGTCCGCGAGCAGGCAGCGAACGAAGACGCGCATCGCCCTGTCCGCGCCGTCCGCCCGGGCCAGGGCCTGTTCCAGCAGTGGTCTCGCCCTGACGAGGTTCCCCTGATCCAGCCACAGCCAGCCCAGGAGCATCAAAGAGTCCACCAGCGACTTCACCGCTCCGTCGCTGCCCGCTTCGGTCCACGCTGCGACGCTCTTCTCCAGGTAGGCACGCCCTTGTTCGAAATCGCCCTGGCGGCTTGCCAGGTTCCCCACGGCCGCCAGCGCCTCGGCGACCCCCGATTTGTCCTTCATGCTCGTGGCGAGCGCAAGGCACTCTTCGGCGAGACGCTTGGCCTCGGCGAAGTCCCCCTGGTAGAAGCGCAGGGCGCGGAGCCAGTGAAGCGCCCGCAGCCGAAGGTGCTGATCAACGGCGCATCCCTTTTCGAGTGCCCGCTCGATCCAGTTGCACCCTTCCTCGAGTGAGCCTCGCACCCGCCAGAACTTCGGAAGTGCAACGGCCATCTCGAGGGCTGCCAGCGCGTTGCCACTGGCGAGCGCCCAGCCCAACGCCTGGCGGAGGTTGCCCTGGTCCTCCTCCAGCCCGTCG
The DNA here is from genome assembly GCA_035540915.1 of Acidimicrobiales bacterium. Taxonomy (GTDB): domain Bacteria; phylum Actinomycetota; class Acidimicrobiia; order Acidimicrobiales; genus DATLFQ01. The sequence continues at coordinate 37,109 of DATLFQ010000075.1, read as the reverse complement.
AGGAGGCGGCTGTCGGATTCCAAACTCTTCTCGGCCTCGCGCGCCGCAGCCAGGAACCAGTGCAGGTGACGATCGCGCACTGCCCGCGGTTCATCGTCGTGTTCCAGCTGCTCCAGCGCGAGCTGGCGGACGGGCTCGAGGAGTCGGTAACGACTTTCTCGACCGCGGCTGTACGCGACGACGACCAGAGACTTGTCAACCAGGCGACCAAGGTGGACCAGGACGTCAGTCGGACCGGTTGCGCCCGAACACACGGCCTGCGCCGCGGTGCCCGAGAATCCCCCTGCGAACACGCCCAGCTTCCGAAACACCGCCCGCTCCGGCGCGGACAGCGCCATGTAGCTCGATCGCAGGGTGGCCGCCAAGGATCGGTGGCGTGGGAGGGCATCGTCGCCACCGCCCAGGCCCCTGATGTGCGCACCAAGGTCCGTTCAGCGTTCTGAGCGAGGTCTCGCCGAGACGCGCGGCGGCCATCTCGAGAGCGAGCGGGATGCCGTCGAGCTGGCGGCATATCGACACCAGCAGCGGTGCGCTCTCCTCGTCCAGAAGTTGCCGTTCCCCCGTATCGTCGACACGCGAATGCAGCAGACGGACAGAGTCCGAGGCAAGCACCTCCGAATGCGAAGCGCCCGGCTCCGGAACGCCGAGCGACCCGATACGACATATCGATTCCCCGGGCACCTCGAGCGGCTCACGGCTTGTGGCCAGTATGCGAACTTCACCCGTGGATCGGAGAAGAGCGCCTGCGAGCCTCGCTGCCGCTTCGACGAGATGCTCGCAGTTGTCGACGATGACGAGCATCTGGCGGTCCCTCAGCCGCTCCGCCAGCGATCGGAGCAGGCTGGTCCCAGGCCGCTCCGACAATCCCAGAGCCGCGGCGGCCGCCTGCGGGACAAGGCTCTCGTCGGAGAGGGCGGCGAGGTCGACGACCCAGGTTCCGTCCGGGTACCGCCACTGCGTGTCGCGTGCCACCTCGATCGCCAGCCGGGTCTTTCCACAGCCCCCTGGTCCTGCGAGTGTCACCAGCCGCCCGGCCCGCAGGCGCGCCTTGACATCGAGCAGCTCCCGTTCCCGGCCGACCATGCATGTGGCAGGAGGGACGATGTTGGTCGGGGACGGCGGGGCGTCGAGCATCGCGAGGGCGCGCGCACTTTGGGGACGGCGTTCGGGATCCGATGCGAGCGCCACAGCGAGTGCCTCTCGCATCGCGCGGGCTCGTGCCGTCGGCATGGCCGGCCACTCGTCGGTCGCACCCGGACGCGGCGGCTTCCCCGTCAACAAGGTGTGGGCGGTCGCCGCTAGCGAGAAGATGTCGGCCGCACGTGTCGGCGCAGCTCCCGATGCCAACTCTGGCGCGGTGTATCCCGGCGTGGCCCGGCGTGGCCGGTGCGCTGCGTTCAACCGGTGGGCGGTTCCGAAGTCGACGAGAACGAGCCGTCCGTCGCGCGTCGCGACGAAGTTGGAGGGCTTGACGTCCAGGTGGAGCACGGCCGGCTCATGGGAATGGAGATGGTCGAGCGCATCCGCCGCCTGCCCGAGGTACTTCACCGCGACCTCAACGTCAAGGCCATCGGGTTGCGTGTCGAGCAGCCTGGCAAGGCTCCTGCCCTCGACCCACTCCATGACGAGGTAGTAGGTGTCGACATCGAAGAAGTCCTCGAGGACGGCGGCGACACCGCACTGGGGGCGAACCGAGCGAAGGAGGCAGGTCGCCCGCACGGCCTCCTCCCTCTCGTACTTGCTCCGGACGCCGTATCGGACCTTCAGAGCCACCTGACGGTCGCCCAACCGATCCGTCGCGCGCAGAACTTCGCCCTCACCTCCCCGGCCCACCACGTCGAGGATCTCATAGCGCCCTCCAACCAGCCGGCCCACTTCTACCGTCCTTGCTCGGCCGCGGCGCGAAGATCGGCGAGGTTGACGGCGCCCCGCCGGATTGCCTCGTTGGCGAGTGCTCCCCGGCGGCCGTGCCCTTCCTCGTAGATGTCGAACTTCTGGTAGAGCCGAAGTAGGTGCTTCTTCACCACTGAGACGCTCACGACGAGCTCCTCGGCGATGTGAGCCACGGTCGCTGGTTCGGTCAGCATGTGTCCAGAGCGGACGGGACGGCACAGCGCCACGAGGACGGCCTTCTCCCGCTCCGTCAACTGAGGAGGCCGAGGCCCGAACTGCGTCGTGGTCGGATCGGCCGCCGGCCCCGCGACGCTGAGGAGGAGGCGAGTGTCGCCGAGCCGAAGCTCATCACCGGGACGGATGACTCTCTCTGTGAAGATCCGCTCACCGTTGTGGAACGTTCCGTTCCGGCTCCCTACATCACGGACTGTCCACCCGGGGGCAAGCCGCTCCAGTACGGCATGGACGTGGGAGACCTTGGAATCCCAGGCGAGCGCGACATCGTTGGATGGGCTTCGTCCAACCGTGATGCGCTGCTCGGTGAGCGCAATCACGTCGGTCGCGCCCCGGCGCCAGACGGTCAGGTGCGCCGGGACGTCCTCAGGATTGGAAGTGCGAGGACCAGGCCGCCCCACGGAGAAAGCGTAAGGGTCACTTTCACCCACAGCAAGGGTTGGCGCCCGGCTCTCCGTGCCGAGCGGCAGGGCGGCTAGGTGACGAAGTGGTTCGAGAATCGCACCTGTCGGGTCCAGAGACGAACGCCGCCGCCCTAGGCCGGCACTCCCCAAAGTGCCACCGTGCCGGAAGCAGCACTGACCGTCCGATGATCGGGAAACTGATGAGCACACGACTACTGACAGCACTGGTACTGGGCCTGGTGACGTTTGCGGGAACCCCGGGCGTGTCCGGGGCAGACCACAGCGTGGGCGAGGGCCCACGACAGGACATGGCAACGGGTACCGCCATCCGGACTGCCGTCCTGCCATCCGGAAGCGAGACCCGGGTGATGATGAGCGTCAACGCTCGGAGCGGCTCCGCCGGCGAGGATGCGTCGGGAAACCTCTGGGTCAAGCGCACGACCGAGCCACCGGTGGAAGGCCGGCCCGACCTTGATTTCGCGGGGCGGGTCACCTGCCTGCGAGTCGTCGGGAACCGAGCGATCGTGGGCGGCGTGATCACCAGCGACCGGCTCGATCTTCCTTCTAACCCGCTCGAAGGCAAGGGCTTCGTGGGTGTCTACGTCGACAACGACCGACTGAGCGGTGGCGCGCACGACGAAAGCAACAGCACTCCCGGGGTCGCCGTGCCGGGCGCCGTCTGTCCCACCAGCCTCCCATCGGCCCCGTTCCAGCAGGGCAACTACGTCGTGCACGACGAGACGCCCTAGAGGCGCACGAGGGGGCCGTGGGGCCATCCCGCGGCTCCCTCCAGTTCGCGTTCTTCGCATCGCTCGCAAACGCGGGAGGTGAACGGACCTCCGTGGTGGGGGCAACGGCAACTCCGCCACCGTCGGTACGGAGGACCGCGCTAGGTGTTCGTGCCGCCCTCCGCTGTCCGTTTCAGGGCGGCGAGCGTCGCCCGCACGCCATCCTCCATGTCCGCCGGCCGATCCTTCACCCCGGTCGTGACCCGCGTGACGAGTCGGGAGCCGAAGCCGATCGGCTTGGTCAGCTCGAACGACTCGGTCACCTGCACGCCCTCGGCGACCGGCTCGAAGCGGTAGCGCCAGACCGTCTCCGGCTTGGCCACCTTGCCGACCGCGAACGCGAACACCTGTCCAGGTTCAGACTCGATGACCTGACAGGTCGTCGACCACCGCGTCCGGCCCTTGCGGTTGTAACCCTTGAACCGGGCGCCGACCGCGGGGCCGGTGGCCCCGTCGATCCACTCCGCCCGCTCCGTCTCCGGACTCCATTCGCCCATCCGTGTCACGTTGGCGATCATCGACCACACCCTGGCTGCATCGGCCCGAACCACCACGCTGACCTCTCTAGTGAGGTTGGCCATCGCTGTCCTTTCGATCATCGAGGGAACCCTGTTCGAGGGTCGCCCGAGCCTGGGCCACCCCACCAGTTCGGGTCGGCTCGCTCCTGAGCCCGCACGGCCGTATCGGGATGCCCGGTCGCATCCAGCGCCTTCCAGCTCGACGTTGAGCGGACCGGACGCTTTCCTGTCGCAGGCACATCGGGGCCCGTGTAGCGATCGGCTGGCTCATGTCGACTTCGTCGGCGGCGTGGGCGCAGACGATGATCCGCGCTGAGCCAGCCAGTCGCCAACGATCCGGAAGAACCGGTCGGGCTCTTCGAGCCACATGAAGTGGCCGGTGTTCTCGAAGACGACAGATTCAGCGTGCGGAATTCGACGGGCGATGCGGTCGAGCTGTTGGGGCGAGCAGAAAAGGTCGCGTCGGCCGGCGAGCAGGAGGGTGGGACAGGCGATGTCGCCGAGACGGTCAACGGCGCTCCAGCTGCTGAGGGCGTCGAAGACGCGGATCACGCTGTCGGCGGACACCAGCTCGGGCGACAGTGCGGCGAGGAGCTCCTTCGGGTCGCCGTCGGGGAAGTAGTAGGGCGCGAGCCTGGTGTAGAGCTCGATGAGCTGCGCGTCGGTCGCCGGGCGGGTGGCGAGCAGGTCCGCCAGGTCGTCGGGGGGCGGGGGCCCTTGGTCGTCGTCGGGTGACTCGGTCAGGCCGAGCTGGCCAGGGGTCGTCGCCGCGAGGATCAGGGCCGAGACCCGGTCGGGGTGGCGCAGGGCGAGCTCTTGGGCGACCCAGCCGCCGAAGGAATGGCCGAACACGGCGAAGGTGTCGACGCCGAGCCGATCGGCGAGCGAGACGGCGTCGTCGGCGAAGAGGGACATCGGCACCGGTCCGTCGGGAAGGGAGTCCGAGCGGCCGTGGCCGCGGTGGTCCCAGTAGACGAGGAGGCTGTGGGCCGCCATCGGGTCAAGGCCGCGGTACAGGCCGTGGTGCAGTCCCGGCCCTCCGTGGGCGACGAAGCAGGGCGGCCCTTCGCCTACCAACTCGGCATGCAGGAAGCAGCTGGCGGGCGTGGTCGACGTGTTCGTGTCGTCGCTCATTCGCCCAGGTAGGCGAGCTGAAGCTCGGCGAGCAGCTCTCCCCGTGGCGTGGGTAGGCCGGCCGCGGCGATCGCGCCGTCGCCAAGCCGGAGAGGCGAGGTCACTCTGGAACGGTAGCCTTCCCGCCAGCCGTCAGCGCGGCCCAACCCCCCGCTGGAGAAGCATCTCGCGGTTCCAGGTCCTGCCGAACCTGGGGTCCCGCACCATGGCGTCGCCGTGGCGAGTCGAACTCGAGAAGTGGTCGGGGCCGCTACGCCGCGCGGCGGCGTCAGCCGGCGCAGGAGGCGCTCGCCGTCATGCAGGTCGAGGCGATCGGGTCGTACCGCTCCCTCGTCGCCGTGTTTGCCGCACTGCTCATTTCCGGCGCCAACTCGGCGCCGCCGCTGCCCGAGCGGAACACTCTGACCTGCATTTTCTTGTCGGGCTGGGGAGATTTGAACTCCCGACCTCTTGACCCCCAGTCAAGCGCGCTAACCAAGCTGCGCCACAGCCCGTACTGGCAACGATGCTAGCCACTCACGACGGCAGCCCGGGCGGCCGCTGGTCTCGCGTACCCCGGTCGTGGGGGCTCGTCGATGCCAAGAGGAAGGCCGTCACCGAAGGTCGCGACCACCGTCGACCCCGACGTCCGTGCCCGTACGGGCCGCGGCGGCGGTCGAGGAGTCGGAAGTCGACCATCATCAGGTCACGGCAGGAGATGGCGCAGGCTCGCCAGCGGGTCGTCACCGAGGCCTCGGCGCCCCGCCATCCGACCGCAGCACCCAGAGGCGCCCGGCCAGCCGGGCCACGCCTTCGACGCCCCGCCAGGCCAGGTAGACGGTTGCGGCGCCGACCAGCACCTTGAAGTGCCACGGAGCCCGGGGGTCGCCGCCGGTCGCCGGGGACTCCGGCTCAGCCATCAGCTCCGGCGGATGGCCAGGATGGCGATGTCGTCGGTGAGCGGCGCCAGGGCGAAGTCGCGGGCCGCTTCCAGCAGGCTCTTGCACAGCGACGCCAGGTCCTCGCCCGGGTCGCGCCGCAGGAGCTGGGCGATGCGCTCCTCACCGAACAACTGGTCGCCGGCCCGGGCCTCGCTGAGCCCGTCGGTGTAGAGCAACAGCACGTCACCCGGCGTGAGCGGCACCTCCCGGCTGAAGTACTCCCCCTTGGGATCGAGGGTCAGCAGCGGCCCGGTTGCCCGCAGGGGGCTCACCTCGCCGTCGTGCCACACCCAGGCCGGCGGGTGGCCCGCCGACGCGAAGCGCAGCGTCGCTGCAGCCTGGTCGAACACGACAGCGCACAGCGACACCAGCTCGTCGGGGCGGCCCTGGGCCGACATCACGACGTTCAGCTCCTCGATGGCCTGGGCCGGGTCGCGGTACTGGCGGAGGAACACCCGCAGCAGGTACTTCACCTGGAAGGCGGTGATGGAGGGCTCGATGCCGTGACCGCCGACGTCGCCGATGACCGCCACCAGGCGGCTGGAGCCGGAGGGGAAGAGGTCGTAGAAGTCACCGGCCATGGCACCGGCGCCCGGCTCGTAGACCTGGGCGATCTCGAAGCCGGCGATGGTGGGCAGGTCGTCGGGAGCCAGGCGGGCCGACCACCGGATGGGCGTGAGCTGGCTCTGCTGGTCGAGCACCTCCAAGGCCCGGCGCTCGACCAGCCACCGGTCCTCGGTGAGGCGGGCGCCGGCCACGATCCGGCGGCCGAACCGCAGCGAGATGCCCACCGGCACCAGCACCAGGAGCAGGGCCATGTCGAAGGCGGACGACTCCGACAGGGCCGCGATCATGGTCCCCGCCGCCACCACCAGGTACAGCAGCAGGGTGTGGATCTCCTTGCGGTAGGCCAGGCTGACGAGCCGAGCCCCCTGACCCTCCTCGCCCTCAGTGGCGCTGATGCGTCGCCAGGTGCGCTCCAGGCGGACGGCCGAACGGCCCCAGACCACCGCCGCCGCCAGGCAGGCTGCGCCGACCACGAGAAGGACCGGCCGGTGGACCATATCGCTCGCGACGGTAGTGCCCGCCGGGGCGGTCAGCCGGCGCGGCGACGGACGCGCAGCTTGAGCGGCGTGGGCCCGAAGCCGAAGTGCTCCCGGATCTTGCGCTCGAGGTAGCGAAGGTACGGCGCCGGCAGCTCGCGGTTGGTGAACAGCGTGAACGTCGGCGGGTCCGAAGCACCCTGGGTGGCGTAGAGGACCCGGCCGGCCGGCGAGGCGTGGGCCGCCTGCGCCCGCTGGATGACCTTGTTCAGCTCGGCGGTGGGCACCCGGCGGTGGTAGGCCTCCACCGCGTTCGCCAGCGCGGGCACCAGCTTGTGCACGCCGAGGCCGGTCCGGGCGCTGACCGTCAGCACCGGCGCGTAGCCCAGGAAGGCCAGCCGGTCGGCCACCTGGGCCCGCACCTCGGCCCGCGCCTCCGCGTCCAGGGCCTCCCACTTGTTGAGCAGGATGACGATCGGGCAGCCGGCGCCGTCGATGCGCTCGGCCAGGCGCTGGTCCTGGGCGGTGACCCCCTCGCTGGCATCCACGACGAGGACGGCCAGGTCGGCGCCGTCGATGGCCTGCAGGGCCCGCACGATGGAGTAGTACTCGGCGCCCTCCTCGACCCTCGTTCGCCGCCGCATGCCCGCGGTGTCGATCAGCACGAACGGCCCCGACGGCGTCTCCACCAGGGTGTCGATGGCGTCGCGGGTGGTGCCCGGCATGTCGTGGACGACGCTGCGCTCGTCGCCCACCAGCCGGTTGAACAGGGTCGACTTCCCGACGTTGGGGCGGCCAGCGATGGCGACCCGGGGAACGGCCGGGACCGGGCGTGGTCCGGCCGTCCCCGTGGCCGGCGCAGCCCGGTCGGGCTCGCCCGGCGCGGGCTCGTCGGGGTCGCCGGCTCCGGGCAGCAGCCGCACCACCTCGTCCAGCAGGTCGCCCGTCCCCCGCCCGTGGAGCGCCGAGACCGGCCACGGGTCGCCCAGGCCCAGGCGGCTCAGCGACCAGGCGTCGGCCTCGCGGGAGTCGGAGTCCACCTTGTTGGCGACCAGCAGGATGGGCTTGTCGGACCGCCGCAGCAGGCGGGCCACCGCCTCGTCCTCTGCGGTGGCGCCCACCGCGGCGTCCATCACCAGCAGCAGGAGGTCGGCCTCGGCCATGGCGCGCTCGGCCTGGCGGCTGACCTGGCGGTCGAGCGGGTCGTCGCCCGCCAGCCAGCCGCCCGTGTCGACGACGGTGAGCTGGCGGCCCGCCCAGTCGGCGTCGACCGCCTTGCGGTCGCGAGTCACGCCCGGGTGCTTCTCGACGATCGCCTCCCGGCGGCCCACGATGCGGTTGACCAGCGTCGACTTCCCCACGTTGGGCCGCCCGACCACCGCCACGACCGGCTTCATGCCAGGGCCAGCCGGAGGGACTCGCCGTCGGTGGCGACCACCTCCACGGCGCGGGGGAGGTCGGCCGGCGTACGGCCGTCCAGGAAAGCGCCGTTGGAGAGGCAGACGTCGGGGAGCAGGTAGCGGTGGCCCTCGGGCTCGTCGGCCAGCGCGGCGGCGATGTCCTCGCCGACCAGCAGACCGGTCACGCCGATGTTGCCGCCGAAGAACCGGTTCTCGACCGGCACCAGCCGCACACCCCGATCCGCCAGCGGCGCCACCAGCGGCGCCAGCGCAGCGGCCCCGTAGTTCCCCGTGAGCACGCCGACCGGGCGGCTGTCGCCCGCACCGCCGCCGGCGGCGCCCGCGCCGGCGGGCGCCCGGGGCGCCCGGTACCCCACCGCCGGCGCACCGTCGACCGAGGCGAAGAACCCCCCTCGCGACACCGCAGCCGGCGCGCCACCCCTCGGCGCACCGGCGGCGTGCCACTGCTGCTCGAGGAGGCGGGCCATGCCGACGCCGTCCTCGTGCAGCGCGAAGCCCTCGTAGGAGGCTGCCTCGGGGAAGGGGCGACCGGCCAGCAGGTAGTACTCGTCGGCCGCGAACACCAGGCGGCGGCCGACGGTCTCCAGGAAGACCGACTGCCAGTCCTCGACACACTCGACCACCGCGACCGCCTCGCCGGTGGTGTGCGGCCGCATGGCGTCGTGGCTCGACCATCGGCTCACGCCCAGCGGCACCACGGCCAGGGACGCCAGCTCGGGGTACCGGTCGAGCACGCCGGCGAGGGAGTCGTCGAGCACGGCGCCGTCGTTCACCCCCGGGCAGCACACCACCTGGCCGTGGACCTCGACGCCGTGGTCGAGCAGCGCCCGCAGCCACCGCAGGCTGGTCGCGCCCCGTCGGTTGCGCAGCATTCGCGCCCGCACCTCCGGGTCGGTGGCGTGGATGCTGACGTACAGCGGGCTGAGCCGCTCGGAGACGACGCGCTCCAGGTCCAGCTCGGTGAAGCGGGTGAGCGTGGTGAAGTTCCCGTACAGGAAGGAAAGGCGGTAGTCGTCGTCCTTCACGTACAGGCTGCGGCGCAGACCGGGCGGTAGTTGATGGATGAAGCAGAACTCGCAGCTGTTGTCGCAGGTCTGCACCCGGTCGAACAGGGGGGAGGAGACCTCGGCTCCCAGCGGTTCGCCGGCCTGCTTGCCCACCGTCACGGTCAGCTGGAGGCCCCCTCGGTCGACCTCGATCTCGATGTCCGGCTCGTCGGCCAGGAGCCGGAAGGCGATGATGTCGCGAGGCACCTCGCCGCCGATGGCGACGATGGAATCGCCAGGGAGGAGGCCGGCGGCGGCGGCCGGCGAGCCGTCGGCCACCGCCACCACATGCGGCCGGGACATGTGCCAAGGATAGGCGGGCCCCGTCGGCCACCCGGCTGGGTAGCCTCGAACGGTGGCCGTCGACACCGTCCTGCTGGCCGCGCCGCGGGGCTTCTGCGCCGGCGTGGAGATGGCCATCAAGGCCCTCGCCTGGATGGTCAGGATGTTCGAGCCGCCGGTGTACTGCTATCACGAGATCGTCCACAACCAGCTGATGGTCGACCGTTTCCGTCGGCTGGGCGTGGTCTTCGTCGACGACGTCGCCGAGGTCCCGCCGGGGGCGCCCGTCATGCTGTCGGCCCACGGGTCGGCGCCCGAGGTGGTGGCGGCCGCCCGGGCCAACGGCGGCGTGGTCGTCGACGCCGTCTGCCCGCTGGTGACCAAGGTCCACCACGAGGTCAAGGTGCGGGCCGGCCACGGCTACAACGTGATCTACGTCGGCCACCAGGGCCACGACGAGGCGGTCGGCACGATGGCGGTGGCGCCCGAAGCGGTCCGCCTGGTCGAGACCGAGGACGACGTGGCCGCCCTGGACCTCGACGACGGGGCGCCGGTGGCGTTCCTGGCCCAGACCACGTTGAGCATGGACGAGTGGGCCGGCGTGCGCGACGCCGCCCGCGCCCGCTTCCCCTCCATGTGGATGCCCGGCCGCAGCGACCTGTGCTTCGCCACCACCAACCGCCAGTCCGCACTGAAGGTCGTCGCCTCCCGCGCCGACGCCATCGTCGTCATCGGCTCGGCCAACTCGTCCAACACCGTCGCCCTGGAGAAGGTGGCCCGCTCGTCGGGGGCGTCTCGCGTCTTCCGGGTGAACAGCGCCGACGAGCTGCCGTCGGATCTGTCCGGCGTCGTCGGGGTGACCGCCGGCGCGTCCGCGCCCGAGGAACTGGTCAAGGCGGTACTGGAGCGCCTGGCGCCCAGCAACGGGGTGGAGGTGGTCACGGTGACCACCGAGGAGGAGTACTTCCCGCCGCCTCGTGAGCTGCGCGATCTGCTGGGGGCCGACCGCCTGGCCGACGACCGGAGCGTCGCCGCCAGCGACGTCCTCGACGCCCTGGGGGGCTAGCGCGGGGCGCCGGCCCGGCGCTGCGCCTCGTCGAACAGGATCTGCAACTCCTGGCGGAGCCGCTCGGTCAGCTCCCGCCGGGCGCTCAGCCGGCCGCCGCCGGCCGGCGGGTACAGCGGCGGCCCGATGACCACGTGGACCCGGACCGGGCGGAGCATCCGGGCTCCCTTGGGCATGGCCCGCTCGGACCCGCCGATGCCGACGGGCACGATCGGGACGTTGGCCCGCAGCGCCAGCCAGGCCGGCCCGTCCTTGAGGGGCTGGATGGTCGGCCCCGACTGGCGGGCCCCCTCCGGGAACAGGACCAGCGGCTCGCCCCCGGCCAGCACCTCCTCGCACCGGCGCAGGGCGTCGCGGTCGGCGGCGGCACGGTTGACCCCGAACGCCCCCAGGGCGCTGAACAGCCAGCCGGTGGGCCGATACTTCCACATCGTGTCCTTGCCCATGTAGCGCAGCCGGCGCCGGGTGACGCCGCCCACCAGCGGGGTGTCGATGTTGGAACGGTGGACCGGTGCCAGCACGAACGCCCCTTCCGGCACGTGCTCGCGCCCGTCCACGCGGAGCCGCCAGAAGATCCGGCAGAACCCGACCACTACGCCCCGGCAGAAGGCGTAGAACGCCAGCTCGGCCCGCGTCGGCGGTGCCGGCGGCGGGCTCACAGGAGCGCCAGCACCGCGTCGACGACCTCGTCGACGCTGAGCCCGGTGGTGTCGACCACGACGGCGCCCTCGGCGACCTGCAGGGGTGAGACGGCCCGGCTGGCGTCCAGGCCGTCGCGGCGGGCCAGGTCGGCACCGTCGCCGCCCTCGCCCGCCCGCCGGCGGGACCGTTCCTCGTCCGACGCCGTCAGGTACACCTTCACGTCGGCGCCGGGGAACACCACGCTCCCGATGTCCCTGCCCTCGACGACGCCTCCGTCGCGCGAGCTGGCCCACGCGCGCTGGCGGCGCACCAGCTCGGCCCGCACCGCGGGCACCGACGCCACCGCGCTGACCACCGCGGTCACCTCCGGCCCGCGGACGGCGGCCGACGCGTCCACCCCGTCGACCAGCACGGCGCCGTCCACCTCGATGACCAGGCCGGCGGCGAGCGCGGCCACCGCCTCCGCGTCGGCCGGATCGACGTCGCGCTCCAGCGAGGCGTAGGCGACGGCCCGGTACATGGCGCCGGTGTCGAGGTGGTCGACGCCCAGGCGCCGGGCCACCGCCCGGGCGACGGTCGACTTGCCCGAGCCGGCCGGGCCGTCGATGGCGATCAGCGGCCGGCGCCCGGGCACAGGCGGTGCAGGTCGGCGGCGAAGCCGGGGTAGCTGGTGGCGACGGCGTCCCAGCCGTCGATACGGGTCGGGCCCCGGGCGGCCAGGGCGGCCACCGCGAGGGCCATGGCCATGCGGTGGTCGCCCCGGGACGACACGGCCGCGCCGTGCAGACGGGCGCCCCCGGCGACCACCAGGCCGTCGGGCCGGGCCTCGACGGCCGCGCCGAGCGCGGCCAGCTCGCCGGTCACGGCGGCGATGCGGTCGGTCTCCTTGACCGCCAGCTCGGCGGCGTCGGCGAAGGTGGTCGGTCCGTCGGCCACTGCGGCGGCCACGGCCAGCACCGGGATCTCGTCGATGAGGCCGGGGATCTCGTCGCCTCGCACGGTGGTCCCGTGCAGATCGCCGGCCCTGGCCACGATGTCGGCGGTGGTGGCGTCGCGCAGGCGCACCTCGACGTCGGCACCCATGCGGCGCAGCACCTCGACAAAGGCGGCGCGCGCCCGGCCGACGTAGACCCGCTCCACGGTCACTTCGCTGCCCGGGACGATGCACGCGGCCACCACCCAGAACGCAGCCTGCGAGGGGTCGCCGGGCACCACCAACCGGAACGGCTCCAGCTTGCCAGGCCGCAGCCGGGTGACCAGCCCGTCGGCACTGACGTCCAGGTCGGCACCGCAGGCGGCCAGCATCTCCTCGCTGTGGGCGCGGGTGGGCACCCGCTCGCGGACGACGGTCTCGCCCTCGGCGCCGAGGCCGGCCAGGAGGACGGCGCCCTTGACCTGCGCGCTGGCCACCGGGAGCGCGTAGTCGATCCCCCGCAGGTCGCCGCCCCGCACCACGAGCGGGGCCCGGTCGCCGTCGACCACGGCGCCCATCCGCCGCAACGGTTCCGCCACCCGGTCCATGGGCCGACGCCGGATCGAGTCGTCGCCGTCGAGGGTGACCTCCCAGGGGAACGGCGCGCACAGCCCGGCCAGCAGGCGCAGGGTCGTCCCGGAGTTGCCGACGTCGACGGTGGCCGCCGGGCGGCGGAGGCGATCCCGCCCGCCGGTGATGTGGGCGCCGTCGAACTCGGCACCGAGGGCGGCGACCGCCGCCGCCGTGGCCGCCACGTCGGCCCCGGTCGAGAGACCCTCGACGGTCGAGGTGCCCTCGGCGAGGGCGCCGAGGAGGAGGGCCCGGTGCGAGATCGACTTGTCGCCCGGGACGGCGAGCCGGCCGCGGACCGGCGAGCCCCCGTGCACCTCGAGCGACGTCATCCCAGCGACTGTACGGCGGGGCGGTAGCCGCGGCCCGCCAGTTCCGCCCGGAGCCGTTCGCCGTCGTCGGCGTCCACCACCAGCACCAGCACGCCCCGATCACCCTCCAGGGAGTGGGCCAGATCGAGGTTGACGATGTTGATGGCCAGCGCCGACGCGCAGGTGGTGACCTCGGCCAGCGCGCCGGGACGGTCGAGCACCGGGACGCGCACCTCGACCAGCGCGTCGGGCTGCACCACCCGCGAGGGCAGGTTGGCCCGGGCGTGGCGCGCCGACTCCAGCACGGCCAGCAGGCCGCCACGGTCCCCCGCCGCCACCACGTCGCGCATCTCTCCGAGGGCGACGACGAGCCGGTCGAGGGTGCCGACGATGGCGGCCCGGTTCTCTGCGCAGATGTCCGGCCAGATCCCGGGGTGCCCGGCGGCGATACGGGTCATGTCCCGGAAGCCCCCGGCCGCCAGGCGCAGCATCGCCGCGTGCTCCTCGGCACCCTCCGCGGCCAGGCCCATGAGCGTCGCCGCCGTCAGGTGGGGCACGTGGGACACCACCGCCACCAGCTCGTCGTGCCGCTCGGGCGAGACGGCCACCACGTCGGCCCCCAGGCTGGCCACCACCGTCCGGATGCGGGCGAAGGCGGCGGAGTCGGTGCTCTCGTTCGGGGTGAGCACCCAGGTGGCTCCCTCGAACAGCGCCGGGTCGGCGCCGTCGACGCCTTCCTGCTCTGATCCGGCCATCGGGTGGCCGCCCACGAAACGGGGGGAGTCCACCGCCGAGACGATCGGTGCCTTCACGCTGCCGACGTCGGTGACGAGGCCGGGGCCGGCGTCGAGGGCGGCGATCGCCTCGGCGGCCACCGTCGAGACGGGCGTGGCCACGAACGTGATCTCGGCTCCGGAGTCGGTGCCGACCTCGTCGACCGCGCCGAGCGCGGCGGCCTGCGCCGCTCGGGCGGGGTCACGGTCCCGCCCGGTGACGAACCATCCCCGGGCTCGGAGGGCCAGGCCGATCGACGCCCCCATGAGCCCGGTGCCCACCACCTGGGCCCGCGGGCTAGCCGGGGAGGTCATCGCGCAGGACCGCCGTGCCCTCCAGGTAGACGGGCTGCAGGTCGGCCCGCGCCCGCTCGGTGGTGAGGTGCATGAGCACCCGGATGCAGCGGGTGGGCTTGCCCTCGATGGTCAGTTCCTGGGCGCACAGCAGCGGCACGTCGCCGAGCCCCACCGCCCGGGCCGCCTCGGCGGGGAACATCGAGTGGATGTCGTCGGTGGCGGTGAACACGATGCTGATGAGGTCGTCGGCGTCGGCGCCGTTGCGGTCGAGCATGGCCCGCACCAACGCGCCGACCCGCTCCGTCACCTGCTCGCGGGTGTCGGCGTCGAGTCGGGTGGCACCCCGCAGGGCGCGGACGGCGGCCGGCACAGCGCCCGACTGTATGAGGTCGACGCGGAAACGCACCGCAGAGAGCGCCGTTTCCGGAGGAAGCCCGCGCCGGCCGGCGCTATTCGGCCTCTCGCGGACGGGCCGCCTCGTTGAGCGCCCGCACCTCGGCCAGGGTGAGCGGTCGCCACTCGCCCGGGCGCAGGCTGCGCTCGGCCAGTGGGCCGATGCGGGTGCGGACCAGGCGGGTGACGGGATGGCCGACCGCTGCGCACATGCGGCGCACCTGGCGGTTGCGGCCCTCGTGGATGGTGATGCGCAGTGCCGACGGCGAGACAGCCGCCACCTTGGCCGGCGCCGTTCGGCCGTCCTCCAGGTCGACCCCCTCGCGGAGGCGACGGACGGCGGCCGGCGACGGGGTGCCCTCCACCTCGGCCAGGTACTGCTTCTCGACCCCGAAGGAGGGGTGGGTGAGCCGATGGGTCAGCTCGCCGTCGTTGGTGACCAGGAGCAGTCCCTCGCTGTCGGCGTCCAGCCGGCCGACCGGGAAGACCCGCGGCTCGAGCGGGACCAGTTCGACCACCGTCCGCCGGCCCTGCGGGTCCCTGGCCGTCGTCACCACGCCACGGGGCTTGTTCAGCAGGTAGTAGACGAGCCCGGCTCGCACCGACACCGGGATGCCGTCGACGGCCACCGCGTCGACCTCGGCCTCCACCCGCCGGCCGAGGTGGGCGGTGCGCCCGTTCACCGTCACCCGCCCGGCCGCGATCAGCTCCTCGCAGGCCCGCCGGCTGCCGAAACCGGCCCGGGACAGCACCTTCTGGAGGCGCTGGCCGGTGCCCTGGCCCGGCGGGAGCCGATCGCCCGTCACCCCACGGGGCGCAGCCCCTGCTCCAACGCCTCGACGACGGCCGGCTCCGGGAAGAACTCGCTGAGCGGTGGGAGGTCCTCGACGCTGTCCAGGCCCAGCTTCTCGAGGAACAGGGCCGTCGTGCCGAACAGGAGCGCCTGGCCGGGGCCGTCGTCGCGCCCGATGGCCTCGACGTAGCCCCGCTGCTGCAGCGTGCGCAGCACGCCGTCGGCGTTGACCCCCCGTATGGCCGACACCTGGGCCCGGGACACCGGCTGCTTGTAGGCCACGATGGCCAGCGTCTCCAGGCCGGCGGCCGACAGCCGGGCTGACTGGCCTTCCAGAACGAAGCGCTCGACGTAGGGAGCCAGGTCCGGTGCGCTCTGGAACCGGTAGCCGCCGGCCACCCGGGCCACCACGAAGCCCCGGCCCTCGGCCAGGTAGCGGGCGCCCAGTTCGGCGCACAGCGCCTCGACGTGGGCCGGCGTCACTTCCAGGAGCTGGGCCAGCAGGCCGGGCTCCACCGGGCTGTCGGCCACCATCAGAACCGCCTCGATGGCCCGCTGGTCGGGCGACAGCTCGTTCATCGGGCGGCCCAGGTGACGACCAGGTCGCCGAAGCGGCCGGGCTGGTCCACGTCGATGCGGCCGTCCTTGTACAGCTCGAGGACGGCGAGGAAGGCGACGATGACCTCCAGGCGGTCGGCCAGGCCGGCGGTCAGCTCGCGGAAGGTGAGCCTCCCGGCGCCGGCCAGCCTGGCCGCCAGCTGCTCGGCCATCTCCTGGGCGGTGATGCGGACGGGCGCCACGTGGCGCAGGTCGACCCGGGACGGGGGCGGAGCCGGGGTGACGGCCCGGACCAGCGCCGCCTGCAGGTCGGCCACGGTGACCCCGGCCAGCACGTCGGGCACCAACGAGGCGAACCGCTCCTCCAGGCCGGCCCGTCGGGGCCAGGACGTCGCCGCCAGGTCGGCCATGAAGGACAGTCGCTGCGCGGCGTTCTTGAACGTCTTGCACTCGATCAGGCGGGCCAGCAGCAGGTCGCGCTCGGCCCAGAGGTCGAGGTCGTCGTCGTCGGGCTGCTCGCTCGGCGGCAGCAGCCGCCGGCTCTTGAGCTCGATCAGGGTGGCCGCGATGACGACGAACTCGGTGGCGACGTCGAGGTCGAGCGCCTCCAGCTGGGCCAGGTGGGCCAGGTAGCCGTCCACGATGGCCACCAGCGAGACCTCGTACAGCTCCACCTGCTGGCTGGCCACCAGGTGGAGCAGCAGGTCCAGGGGACCTTCGAACACCGGGGTGGTGACGGAGTAGCGGGCGGGCTGGCGCAGCTCGTCGAGGGCTGCGGCCGGGCCGGGCACGGACCGAGACTACCGGGGGGCCCTCCGGCCCGGGCGCATACCATGGCGCCGATGGCCCGGGTCCTCTCCGGCATGCAGCCGACCGGGCCGGTGACGCTCGGCAACTACCTGGGAGCCCTGCGCGGCTGGGTGGACGACCAGCACACCGACGAGTCGCTGTTCTGCGTGGTCGACCTGCACGCGCTCACCGTGCCCCACGACCCGGCCCGGCTCCGGGCCCTGACCGTCGAGCAGGCGTGCTCACTCCTGGCCGCCGGGCTGGACCCCGACGTCTGCACGGTGTTCGTCCAGAGCCACGTCGGCGAGCACAGCGAGCTGGCCTGGCTGCTGGAGTGCAACGCCGGGTTCGGCGAGCTGCGGCGGATGACCCAGTTCAAGGAGAAGGCGGCCAACCAGGAGTTCGTGTCCTGCGGGCTGTTGACCTACCCCGTGCTCATGGCGGCCGACATCCTGCTCTACGACGTCGGGCGGGTCCCCGTCGGCGACGACCAGCGCCAGCACCTGGAGCTGTGCCGGGACGTCGCCATCCGCTTCAACAGCCGCTTCGGCCCGGTGTTCACCGTGCCGGAGGCGTCGGTACCGCCGGTCGCCGCCCGGGTCATGGACCTCCAGGACCCGACCCGGAAGATGTCGGCGTCGTCGGCGTCGGACCAGGGCACGGTGTTCCTGCTCGACCCGCCCGACGTCGTCGCCCGCAAGATCAAGCGGGCCGTCACCGACACCGGCACCGAGGTGGTCTTCGACCCCCCCGCGAAGCCCGGCGTCTCCAACCTCCTGTCCATCCTGGCCGCGGCCACCGGCCGGACGCCCGCCGACGTCGCCGCCGCCTACGACCGGTACGGCCCGCTCAAGGCCGACACCGCCGACGCGGTGGTCGAGCTGCTCCGGCCGGTGCAGGCCCGCTACGCCGAGCTGGCCGCCGACCCCGCTGCAACAGCCGCCGTGCTGGCCAAGGGAGCCGGCAAGGCCCGGGCCCTGGCCGCGCCGACGCTGGCCCGGGCCAAGGAGGCGGTGGGCCTGCTGCCCGGCCGCGGTTAGCCGTCGCCGGCGGCTAGAGCAGGCGCAGCCACAGCTCGGTGGCCGGGTCGAAGACCGCGCCGAGCAGGTCGGGCAGCAGGAACACCAGGCCGAAGAGCAGGAACATCGAGTACTGCCGGAACCTGAGGTACGGCGGCCACCACCGGGCGGGCAGCAGCCGCTCGACCACCGCCGAGCCGTCGAGCGGCGGGACCGGGATGAGGTTGAAGGCGGCCAGCACCACGTTGACCAGCCCGAAGTACAGGCCGAGCTCAAGCAGCAGCGAGTCGTTCCGGACGAACACGTCGCTCCCGCCGACCACCACCACGGCGCTGCGGACGGCGAAGGCGGCCAGCAGGGCCAGGCCGATGTTGACCGCGGGGCCGACCAGCGCCACGAGCACGTTGTGGTTGCGCGGGCTGCGCAGCTTGTTCACCGACACCGGTACCGGCTTGGCGTAGCCGAACGGCTGGGCGCCGGCCAGGATCAGGACGGCGGGCAGGATCAGCGTCCCGAACGGGTCGACGTGGCGGACGGGGTTCAGGGTCAGGCGTCCGGCCTCCTTGGCGGTGTCGTCTCCGAACACCAGCGCCAGGGCGCCGTGGGAGATCTCGTGGAGGATCACCGACGGCACCAGCACGGCCAGCAGGAGGGCGTCCTCCCGCCCGACCACCTCCCGTCGGGCCAGGAGGTACAGGACCAGCGCGCCCGCCCCGAGCAGGATCAGCGTGCGCTGGGGCGCGCCCAGCGGCGGCTTGGGGTCGTCCACCGCTCAGCGGGCCTCGGCGGCGATCAGCGCCGGGAGGCGCAGTTGATGCACAGGCGCGCTTCGGGCTTGGCCTCGAGGCGGGCCGGGTTGATGGGCTGCTGGCATCCCTCGCAGATGCCGTAGCTGCCATCGTCCAGCTTGGTCAACGCCTTCTCCACCTCGTCCAGCGCCTCGCGCAGGCTGGCCGCCAGGGCCTCGTTCTCGCCCCGCTCCGCCGTCACCTGGCTGGAGTCGGCGAAGTTGGGGTCGTAGGTCGGGCCGCCGGTGGGCCCGAAGCCGAGCTCGGCCAGCTGCGCGCGCAGGGCCTCGCGCTCCTGAGCCAGAAGGGCGCGCAGATCAATCGAGGCTGCGTCGGAGGCCACGGCCCGAGGTTATCGGGCTTCTGGACGGTTGGTGGCCTGGTGGGCGTCTGCCAGCAGCTCCAGCGGGTCGGCGGGTTCGACCCCGAGCGCGTCCGCCACGACCGGGTTGGTGATGCGCCCGGCCACGGTGGTCACGCCGTGGCGCAGCCCGACGTCCGCCTGCGCCGCGCCCGGGAGGCCGCGCTCGGCCACCGCCAGGACGTAGGGCAGCGTGGCGTTGGTCAGGGCGTAGGTCGAGGTGTGCGGCACCGCGCCCGGCACGTTGCCCACCGCGTAGTGCACGACGCCGTGGACCTCGTAGACCGGCGCATCGTGGGTCGTCTCCCGAGTGGTGGCGATGCAGCCGCCCTGGTCGACGGCGATGTCGACCACCACTGCGCCCCCCTTCATGGCCCGCACCATGTCCTCGGTGACGATCACCGGCGCCCGGCCGCCCGCCACCAGCACGGCGCCGATCACCAGGTCCGCCTCGGCCACCGCTCGCTCCACCGCACCGCGGTTGGACGCCAGGGTGAGGATGCGGCCCTTGTGGATCTGGTCGACGAAGCGGAGCCGGTCCAGGTCCCGGTCCAGCAGCCACACCTCGGCCTCCATGCCCTGGGCGATCCACGCCGCGTTCCAGCCCACGTTGCCGGCGCCCAGGACCACCACCCGGGCGGGCCGCACACCGGGCGCGCCGCCCAGCAGGACACCACGGCCGCCGTTCTCGCGTTCGAGGTAGTGGGCACCGATCTGGGTCGCCATCCGGCCGGCGACCTCGCTCATGGGCGCCAGCAGCGGCAGGGCACCGCTTGCGAGCTGCACCGTCTCGTAGGCGACCGCGGTGGTTCCGGCCGCCAGCAGCGCCCGTGCGACGGCGGGGTAGGCGGCCAGGTGCAGGTAGGTGAACAGCACCTGGCCGGGCCGCAGCTGGGCCGACTCCGACGACTGCGGCTCCTTGACCTTGACGACCAGGTCGGCGGCCCAGGCGTCGTCGGCGCTGCCGAGCCGGGCGCCGGCCGAGGAGAAGTCCCCGTCGGCGATGGCGGAACCGGCGCCGGCCCCCCGCTGGACCACCACGTCGTGGCCATGGGCGGTCAGCTCCCGGACGCCGTCGGGCGTGAGGGCGACCCGGTGCTCGCCGGTCTTCACCTCCGTGGGGACTCCGACGATCACCGGCTCACCGTAGGCGCCGCCCGCCCGGGCGGCTCAGGACGCCGGTACCGGCGACCCCGGCGCCGTTGCCGGGGCCGCCGCCACCGGCGACACCATCCGCCGGGTGACCAGGGACAGGACGGCGGCCGTCGCCGCCAGGAGGGCGCCGACCTGCTCGGCGCTCAGGCCCAGCCCGAAGGCCACGGCCAGCCCGAGCACCGCCTGCACCACGCCCATCACGAACGCCGGCTCCTGCTTGACGATCATGGCTCCTCCCTCGCTTCGCAGCCGTCGTCCTTTCATCGGGCACAGAGTCCGGCGATGCCGGGTTCGGACACCGTGTGGGCGTGACGGACGTCACGGCCGGTTCAGCGGGCGAGGCGCTCGCGGGCGAGCAGGAGGCCGATGATGCTCTTGGCGTCGACCAGGGTGCCGTCGGCCATGCGGTCCTCGACCTCGTCCAGGCCGACCTCCTCGATGGTCATGTGCTCCTCCTCGACGCCGAAGGCCGTCGTGGCGCAGGGGCTGAGGTCGGTCGCCAGGTAGACGATCGAGTGCTCGTCGCTGAAGCCGACCGAGTTGTAGAACTCGCCCAGGCGCTCCAGCCGGCCGGCCCGCATGCCGACCTCCTCCTCCAGCTCGCGGCTCGCGGTGAGCTCGGGCGCCTCGCCGGCGACGTCGCGCTTGCCGGCCGGGATCTCCAGCAGGTCGCGGTCGAGCGCCGCACGGTACTGGCGCACCAGCAGGGCCCGCCGGCCCTCTCCCACCACCGGCACCACGGAGACCGCGCCGGGGTGGCGCACCACCTCGCGGGTGAACTCGCTGCCGTCGGGCGCCGCGAAGCGGTCCTCGTCCACCGCGATCACCACGCCCTGCCACACCCGTCGGCCGCCGAGCCGGCGAAAGCTGGCCGGGCCGTCGCCCACTACAGCAGCGCCGGGTTGCGGCCCTCGGCCCGGTCGGCCGCCGCCCCCACCAGCTCGTAGAACAGCGGGTGCGGCCGGTCGGGCCGGCTCTTGAACTCGGGATGGGCCTGGGTGCCGATCCAGCACGGGTGGCCGGGCAGCTCGACGAACTCGACCAGGCGGTCGTCGGGCGAGGTGCCCGAGCACAGCAGGCCGGCATCCTCCAGGCGGTGGCGGTAGCGGGGGTTGACCTCGTAGCGGTGGCGGTGGCGCTCAGCCACCACCGGCTCGCCGTAGGCCTTCTCCACCAGCGACCCCGGCACCAGGCGGGCCACGTAGGAGCCCAGCCGCATGGTGCCGCCCATGTCCACCACCTCCAGCTGGTCGTCCATCATGTCGATCACCGGGTGGGGCGTGGCCCGGTCGAACTCGCGCGAGTTGGCGCCGGCCAGGCCGGCCACGCTGCGGGCGAACTCGATGACCATGACCTGCAGGCCGAGGCACAGCCCCAGGCAGGGCAGGTCGTGCTCGCGGGCCCAGCCGGCGGCAGCGATCTTGCCCTCGATCCCCCGCTCGCCGAAGCCTCCGGGGATCACGATGCCGTCCAGCCCCCGCAGGCGGCCCTCCGCCAGGAGGCCGATGACGTCCTCGGCCTGCACCCACTCCACCTCGACCCTGGCGCCGTGGTGGAAGCCGGCGTGGCGCAGCGCCTCGACCACCGACAGGTAGGCGTCGGGCAGGTTGACGTACTTGCCGATCAGCCCGATCCGCACCAACCGCGAGGCCGCGTCGACCCGGGCCACGACCTCCTCCCAGGCCCGCAAATCGGGCTCGCCGGGGAGCTGGAGCAGGCGGCACACCTCGTCGTCCAAGCCCTCGCCGTGCAGGACGAGGGGGATGGAGTAGATGTTCGCCGCGTCGACCGCACTGACCACGGCCCGGGTGGACACGTCGCACAGCAGCGAGATCTTCTGCTTGAGGCCGTCGCTGATGGGCTGGTCGGACCGGCACACGATCACGTCGGGCTGGATGCCCCGGCTGCGCAGCTCGGTCACCGAGTGCTGGGTGGGCTTGGTCTTCTGCTCGCCGCTGGGCCCGATGTACGGCACCAGGGTCAGGTGGATGTAGCAGACGTTGTCCCGGCCCACGTCCTTGCGGAACTGCCGGATGGCCTCCAGGAAGGGGAGGATCTCGATGTCGCCCACGGTGCCGCCCACCTCGGTGATGACCACGTCGACCTCGTCGGTGGCCAGGCGGAGGATGCGCTCCTTGATCTCGTTGGTCACGTGCGGGATGACCTGGACCGTCTTGCCCAGGAAGTCGCCCCGGCGCTCCTTGGCGATCACCGACTGGTAGATCGACCCGGTGGTGGCGTTGGACTCACGGTGCAGGTTCTCGTCCACGAAGCGCTCGTAGTGGCCGAGGTCGAGGTCGGCCTCGCCCCCGTCCTCGGTGACGAACACCTCGCCGTGCTCGAAGGGGTTCATGGTGCCAGGGTCGACGTTGATGTAGGGGTCCAGCTTCTGCATGGTCACCCGCAGGCCCCGGCTCTTCAGCAGCCGGCCGAGCGAGGAGGCGGTCAGCCCCTTGCCCAGCGAGGAGGCCACGCCGCCCGTCACGAAGATGTGTTTCGCCACGGGCGACCACCGTACCGTGGCGGGGCCGGCGGCCGGCGCCTCAGGGGCGGCGGCCGGCCCGGTCCAGCGCCCGCAGCGGGGGGACGGCATCGATCACCCGGCTGAACGAGACCACCTCGCTGGCCACGTTCAGCACGGCGACGACCACCAGGGCCGCCGTCCGGGTGGCGGGGGCGCAGGCCACGACGGCGCCCAGGCCGAGGGCGCCGCCGAGGACGTTGGCGCCGGCGTCGCCCAGCATGAGCCGCTCGCGCAGGTCGTCGAGCAGCAGGGCGGCCGCGGCGCCCGCCACGACGGCGACGGCGGCCAGGGCGCTCGGCGCGCCGGTGGCCACGGCCAGGACGGCGAACGCCGCCAGGCCCGCCTTGCCGGTGCGGCCCGGGGCCCGGTCGAGGAGGTTGGCCAGGTTGGCGGCCAGCGCCACCAGCGCGGCGTCGCCCAGCAACCGGCCCGTCCCCGCCCCGGGCGGCGCCACCACGGCGACCGCCAGTACGGCCACCGCGGCCCCGCCCACCAGCTTGACGGCACCGGTCGTCAGGCGGCCGGCGGCCAGCGCGCCCAGGTGGCCCCGGAACCCACGGCGGTCGCCGTCGCCGACCAGGTCGTCGATCGCCCCCAAAAGGCCCAGGCCGAGCGCCACCACCAGCACCGCCAGGCGCGCCGCCGACGGGCCCCCCTCGTCGCCGATGCCCGCGGACCCGGCCAGCACCCGCCCCGCCTCCACCACCACCACCGCCACGGCCAGCACCACGCCCACGGCCGTGGGCACCGGCCGCCCCCGGTGGTTGTCGCGGAGCAGACCGGGGTGGCCGGTGAACGTCGGGCGCAGACCGACCCACAGCAGCCGACCAGCCAGAAGGCCGACCACCGCACCCACCACCACGGTCACCGGGCCGACCGGCTCCGCGTCCGGGCAGGAAGGGCCACCGCGGGAGCGGGCCCCGGGGAGGGATGCAGCAGCTGCTCCTCGCGCTCGCGGGCCAGCGCCAGCAGGGTCAGGAAGGGCCCGATGTACACGAAGACCAGCGCCGTCACCACGATGCCCGAGTCGTTGACGGCGTAGCCGAGCAGGCCCGTGGCCAGGACGCCCACCACGGCCGTCCGGAGGGCCGACCCGGGCGGCAGCAGGCGGGACCAGCCCCGGGCCCAGACCAGGACGTAGAGCATGTAGGCGGCGATGATGGGCACCGTCCACGCCCATGGCGAGCGGTAGGTGCGGACGTTCACCGCCGCCTTGCGACTCATGGTCGTCGTCAGCGGTTCCCAGCCCTGCTCGAGCACCCGGCCGGCCAGGCGGCCCAGGTGCGTCCGGGACCCGACCGGCCGCAGCAGGTCGATGCCCGTGGCCACGCCGAGCACCACCACGGTGGCGGCGGCCGTGGCGGCGACCGTGCGCCACGAGATGCGCCGGCCGGCCAGCGCCAGCAGGGTCAGCGCGAACACCGGCACCAGGGTCAAGATGCCGCCGACGTCGGAGCCCAGCGACGGGGCGCCGTCGGCGAAGGCCACCACGGCCAGGAGCCCGGCCGCGGTGACGACGGCTTCCCGGCGCCGGGGCGCGTGGTGCACGTGCAAGGCGGCAGCCAGCACCGCCGTCGAACCGAGCACCGCGAAGGCCGTGTTGCCGAAGCCGGTGAAGCGGGCCGCCGTGTGCAGGGAATAGCCCAGGAGGCTGGAGCTCTGCAGGCGGGCTCCCGTGGCGACGTCAACCACCAGCAGGGCGACTGTCGCCCCGGCGATCACGGCCAGCGGCGCCAGGGGCCGGCGGGTGAACCGGACAGCCACGGCGACGATGGCGGCGTCGATGGCCAGAAGCACCGCGACGGCGCCATGGCCGAGTACGGCCACCCCCGGTATGGCCCGGAGCACGAAGGTGGCGAGCGGCCAGGCGCTGACGGCGAGCACCACCAGCCGCAGCGGACGCCCGGCACGACCGGCGCCTCCCAGGCGGGCGAAGGCCACGATGGCCAGGAGGTACACCAGCGCCTGCACGGCGATGTAGCCGGTCGTCAGCTGGAGGTAGATGGACTCCCGGAAGGCGGCGTCCCGGTCGAGCTGGCGGAGGTGGCCGAGGTCGGCCCGGCCCGGGTGGTAGCGGAGGGGCTGGCCGATCATGCCCGGCGGCACCGGGACGCTCAGCGCGTCGAGGACGGTCGGCGCCACGTCGGTGAGGGTCACCACCCCCAGCCGGCGGCTCGACAGCGAGTGCAGGTAGCCGGGCACCACCCCCGCCCCCGAGGCCACCACGGGGGTGAGGTGCCACTCGCCGGCGGGCGGTACCACCGAGACCACCAGCAGCAGTGCCTGCGGCCCGGCTGCCCGCGCCACCCGACCCAGCAGGTCGTCGGTGGCCGCCAGGGCGGCCCGCCGCTGGCCTGCCGATGCCTCCGGGGTGGCCAGGGAGGCGAACTCGGCCACGCGATCCAGGTCGCCGGGGTCGACCAGCACCACATCGGCCGATGCCAGCGCCGCCTCGAACTCGGCGAGGACGCCGTCGGCGTCGGCGCGCACGCCGAACGGCGCCGCCGGGTCCAGCTCGACCACGTCCTCGCCGACCGTGCCGCCGTCCACCGAACCGCCCGAGGTCATCAGCGCCACCGGGGCCGGTCGCAGCCGGGCCGGGCGGCGGACCAGGTCCCGGGGCAGGTCGGCGTTGCCGACCACCGCCGTGCGGCGCACCCCCTGGGCCAACGCATCGCCAAGGGCACCGGGCAGGCTCGGTAGGTGGCGCCGCTCGTTGAGCCTGCGCACCGCCGGGGCGCCCACCACGACCACCTCGCCCGGTGGCGCCTCGCCGGACCGGCGGGCCAGTACCTCGGCCGCCGTGCCGCCCTCCAGCGGGGCGTCGGCGTCGTGGGCGTCCGCGCCGGAAAGGTCCGACCGCACCCGCGCGCCCGCCCCCAGCGTGGCGTAGCCCTCGACCGTGGACGGCCGGCCGGCCACCGTGCGCACGCTCATGGCCGCCACCGCGCCGGTGTCGATCATGCGGTCGAGGTTCGGCATGGCGCCCGTCCCGACGTCCTGCCAGCCCAGTCGGGGCACGCCGAAGAGCACGACCTTGGACGGCCGGCCGGCCGGCGCCACGCTGGAGGGTTCCCACCGGCTGCCCGACCAGACCATCGCGCCCAGCACCACGGCAAAGGCCGCGACGATGGCGCCGACGCGCTGGCCCGCCGTCGTCAGCCGCGGCCACAGCGCCCGGACCAGGTGCACGCCCTGGCGGGCGCGGTGGCGGAAGCCGGCCACCGACCGCCCGGTGTGGCGGTGGTCCATGGCCACGTCCACCTCGACAACGCGGGCACCCGACCGGGCGGCGTCGATCGTCATGGCCGCCTCCAGGCCGAACCCCTCGGCCAGGTCGAGGCGCCGGAGCAGCTCGGCCCGCACCGCCCGCTGGCCCGACAGCGGCGCCCGCGGGTCGACGGCGCCGCCCGTCCCCCGCACGATGCCTGCCCGGGCCAGCCGGCGGACCGTGCCGAAGCCGGCGCGGCGGCCGGCCGACGGCAGCACCCCGATGGCCATATCGGCGCGGCCCTCCACGACCGGCCCCAGGAGGGCTGCGGCGGCGGCCGCGGTCGCACCGACGTCGGCATCCACCAGGAGGTACACCTCGGCGTCGGGGGTGGCGGCCACCCCCGACGCCACCGCGCCACCCTTGCCGCGGTTGGCGGCCAGGCCCACGACCCGCGCACCGGCCGCCGCCGCTTCGGCGCCCGTGGCGTCGGTCGACCCGTCGTCGACGACGACCACTTCGCCGACGTCCTCGATCGCCGCCAGGGCCGCGACGGTGGCGCCGATGGTGCCGACCGCGTCGTGGGCCGGCACCAGCGCGACGATCATGCGGCCGTCTCGGGGACCAGCCGGGTGGCTCGGGGGCCGACGCCGAAGTGGCCGATCTTCCCGTCGGACAGGTCCCGCAGCGCGTAGACCACGCTGAAGCGACCCCGGTGGTCCTCCAGGTTGTCGACCGTGGACACCAGCGTCGACGCGCCACCTTCGCGCAGCGGGCCGACGAAGGCGGCCCGCACGCCGGGGCGCCCGGGCTGGCCGTCGGTGCCCGCCTCGGCGGCCAGCACGCGGGCGCCGGCCCGCCGACCCAGCAGCTCGGTGAACGGAACGGCCAGCTTGTCGTTGGGGACCTCGGCGCCCCCGTCGGAGACGACCACGAACCGGCTGCCCGGGCGAGGGACGGCAGCCAGCCCGGACGGGTCGCCGGCCGGCTCCTCGAACTCGACGAAGGCGGCGTCGCGCAGGGCCACCAGCAGGGGCGAGGGCACCTCGCCGGCCAGCTCGGTGGCGAGGGCGGCCAGTGCCGACCCCCGCAGCACGTCGGGGATCCGGACGTCGCTCCCCAGGATCGTGCCCAGCTGGAGGACGTCCTCGGGGCGGTCCAGCCGCAGCTTCGACGTCAGCCAGACGGTGCCCTCGAGCACCGCACCGGACGCGGCGAACACCTGCTGGAGCTCGTCCACCGGCCCGCGGTCGATGCCGGCCATTCCGACCAGCAGGACCGGCACGTCGGCCAGGCGCCCGGCGACGGCGAGGTCCCGGCTCTGCTCGGCGAAGCTGTCCCAGCGGCCCAGCTCCGCGCTCAGCCGGGCGTTCTCGGCCGAGGTGACGTCGACCCCCCGCTCGACCCGGTCGAGCTGGTCCTGCAGGGCGTCGACGGTGGCCCGGTCGACCACGGTGGCCCCGACCGCGATGCCGATGCCGAGGGCCAGGAACACCGCGGTCAGCGAGATCAGGTGGAAGCGGAAGTTCACCATGGCTGCCGCACTGTCAGTCCGTCACCGATCGCCAGAGGTCGCCGAGCAGGAACCAGATGCTCTCCAGGAACACGTTCGGCAGGACGGCCACGACCACCACCACGAAGCACAACATGGCGGCGGCGAGGAAGGCCAGCAGGTCACCGGTGCGAACCCGGCTCTCGTAGAGCTTGCTGACCCCCTTGGCGTCGACCAGCAGCTGGCCGATCTTCAGACGGGTCAGGAACGTCGAGGCCATGCCGGCCCGGCCCTTCTCCAGGAACTCGACCATCGACCCGTGGGCCCCGACCGCCACGATCAGCTCGGCGCCCTTGTCGTAGGCCAGCAGCATGGCCACGTCCTCGCTCGTCCCGGCCGCTTCGAGGGTGACGTACGGGACGCCGGCAGCGTCGAGGCGCGCCGCGCCCGGGGCGCGGCCGTCGGGGTAGGCGTGCACGACCAGCTCGGCGCCGACGGCCAGTGCGCGGTCCGACACCGAGTCGAAGTCGCCCACGATCAGGTCCGGCCGCAGCCCGCAGTCCAAGATCGCGTCGGCGCCGCCGTCCACCCCCACCAGCAGCGGGCGCACCTCGCGCACGTAGCTGCGCAGCTGGGCCAGGTCCTCCTTGTAGTCCGGCCCGCGCACGACGAGCAGGACGTGGCGACCGGCGACGACGGTGCGCAGCTCGGGCAGCGCCGGCGGGTGGACGGCGGCGTGGCGCTCCTCGCGGAGGAACTCCAGCGTGTTGGCCGCGAAGCTCTCGAGCGCCTCTCCCATCGTGGCCTTGGAGGCCTCGTAGTCGCGCTCGAGCGAGGCCAGGTCCTGCCGGACGCCCTTGGCCACCACCCGGCCGTGCACGGCGACGGCGGCGCCGTCGACGCACACCTGGTCCCCGTCGCGGACCAGGTCGAGGACCTCGGGGCCGACGTCGTCGACCAGCGCGATGCCCGCGGCGGCCAGCAGCAGGGGGCCCTCGTTGGGGTAGCGGCCGGACATCGAGCGGGCGGCGTTCACCACGGCGGCGACGCCGGCGTCGAGCAGCCCCCGGGCGGCGATGCGGTCCAGGTCCTCGTGGTCGATGATGGCGACGTCGCCGGCCCGTAGCCGCATGACCAGCTCCTTGGTCCGCCGGTCGATCCGGGCCGGGCCGATCACCGGCGCCGCCGTGCGCGGCTGGTTCGCCGCACCCCGCCGGCCCATCAGGTGGCCGTTCCCGACCCCGGACGGTCGAGCGACGCCCCGGCCAGCAGCTCTTCGGCGTGGCCGTGGGCCGCGGCGCTGGTCGCCGAGCCGGACAGCATCCGGGACAGCTCGACCACCCGGGAGCGCCCCGCCACCGGCTCGGCCCGGGCCACCGCGCGGCCGCCGTGTTCCACCTTGGACACCGCCACCTGGTGGTCGGCGAAGGCAGCCACCTGGGGCAGGTGGGTGACGACCAGGACCTGGCGGTCGGGGCCGGCGAGGGCGGCGAGCGCGCGGCCCACCGCCCGCGCCGCCTCGCCACCGATGCCGGCGTCGACCTCGTCGAACACCGAGACGGCCGGCCCGCCGCCGGCCCCCTTCGGCGCATCCTGCAGCGCCAGGCGCAGGGCCAGCATCGTGCGGGCCAGCTCACCGCCCGACGCGACGCGGGCCAGCGGCAACGGCGCCTCGCCCGGGTTGGCGGCCAGGAGGAACCGCACGTCGTCCCCCGGACCGTCCTCGCCGACCGCCACCTCGAACCGGGACCCGGCCATGGCCAGCCCGCCGAGGCGGGCGGCGACCGCGCCGGCCAGCGCGGGGGCCAGGGCCCGGCGCCGGGTGCGAACCTCGGCCTCGGCCGCCCGCAGGGCGCCGAGGGCCTCGCGCCGCTGGGCGGCCAGCATCTCGGCGCGCGCCCCGGCCGACTGCAGCTCGCCCAGGCGCGCCTCGGCCCGGGCCGCAAAGGCGAGCACCTCCTCCAGCGAGTCGCCGTACTTGCGGCACAGGCCGCGCAGGAGCACCCGACGGGCCCGCACCGCGGCCAGGCGCTGGGGGTCGTCCTCCAGCGCCTCGGCGGCCACCCGCAGCTCCGACGCCACGTCGTCGGCCTCCGCGGCCAGCGCCCGCAGCCGCTGCTCCAGCTCGGCCAGCGGGCTCCGCCCGGCGACGGCGGCGAGGGCGGCGGCCAGGTCGTCGACGGCGCCACCGTCGCCGGCCAGCGCATCCTGGGCGGCGACGGCCGCCTCCCGGTGGGCCGCCACGTCGGCCAGGCGGTCCTCCTCGGCGGCCAGCGCGCCGTCCTCGCCCGGGTCGCCCAGCCCGGCGGCCGCCAGCTCCGCCACCTGGAACTGCAGCAGGTCCGTCTCGCGGGCCAGGGCCCGCTCGTCCCCTCCCAGGGCGGCCGACGCCGCGTCGATGGCGGCCAGCCGGCGCCGGGCCTCGCGGAGCGGAGCCAGGTCGACGCCCATGGCGTCGAGCGCGGCCCGCTGGGCCGCCGGCGCCAGCAGCGACTGGTGGGCGTGCTGGCCGTGGAGGTCGACCAGGCCGGCGCCGGCCTCGGCCAGCGCCGACACCGGAACCATGCGGCCGTCGAGGTAGGCACGGGACCGACCGGCGGCCGGGACGGCGCGGCCCAGGACGACCTCACGCCCGTCGGCGACGAACCGGCCCTCGACCACCGCCTCGTCGGCGCCGGCCCGTACCATCATGGCGTCGGCGCGGCCGCCGAGCAGCAGCTCGATGGCCTGCACCAGCAGCGTCTTGCCTGCCCCCGTCTCGCCGGTGAAGGCCGTCATGCCGGGACCGAGCACGAGGCGCAGGTCGCCGATGATGCCCAGGTCGCGGACGAACAGCTCGGTCAGCATCGGTCGGTCAACACGGCACGGTCCGCATCAGGCGTCGGCCAGCCGGAACTTGGCCTTGAGGACCTGGTGGAAGTCCCGGCGGCCGAAGGTGACGAAGGCGGCGTCGTGGGTCCCGGCCCGGCACATCACCGAGTCGCCGGGCACGAGCCGGCCGAGGTCGGCCCCGTCGACGGTCAGCGAAGCGGGACGGCTCTCCAGCACCTCCAGCCGTACGGTCTCGTCCGGCCCGAGCACCAGTGAGCGGTCGAACAGCATGTGCGGCGACACGAACGTGACCACCAGCGCCCGGTGGGCGGGCGACACGATCGGGCCCCGGGCCGACAGGTTGTAGGCGGTGGAGCCGGTCGGCGTCGCGACGATGACGCCGTCGGCAGAGCAGGTCAGGAACTCCTCGTCGTTGAGCACCACGCCCACCCGGACGGTGTGGCCCGAGCCGGTCTTCTCGAGGACCGCCTCGTTCAGCGCATGGCGCGTCGCGGGGGACCGGCCGGTCGACTCGACCAGCAGGGTCATGCGCGGCTGGATGCGGAAGTCGGCGGCGAAGAACCGCTCGAGCGCGCTCACCATGGCGTCCGGCTCGACCTCGGTCAGGTAGCCCAGGTGGCCGACGTTGACCCCGAGGACCGGCACCCCCGTCGCGCCGAGCAGGTCGACGGTCCGCAGCATGGTGCCGTCGCCGCCGAGGCTGACGGCCAGGTCGAGCCCGGCGGCCAGCTCGCTTTCGGGCCACGAGCGCGCCACCAAACCGGGCGCCAGTGCGTCGGCGTCGGGCACCCGGACCTTGTGGCCCCGTGACTCCAGCCAGTCGATGGCGTGGGCGGCCAGCTCGGTGGCAGCCGCCCGCGCCCGGTGGGGAACCAACGCCACGACGGCCACGGCTCAGCGCTCCCCGCCGGCTTCAGCCACCACCGCGGCCAGGTCCACCGGCGCACTCCCGCCCGTGGCACGGTCCGTCGGGGTGTGGGCCAGGAGGTGGAACAGGAACTCCACGTTGCCGTCGGCCCCGGGAACGGGCGACACCATGGCGCCCATCATCGCGGCTCCGGCGCCCCCCATCGCGGCAGCGACGCCCTCGAGCGCCCGCAGCCACACCGCCGGGTCGGTGATGACCCCCCGCCCGCGGGACGCCTCGGCCCGGCCCGCCTCGAACTGCGGCTTGACCAGGACCACCACATCGGCACCTGCCGACGCGTTCGTACCCACCAGCGCCGGCGCCACCGTGCGCAGCGAGATGAACGACAGGTCGGCTACCACGAGATCGGCGGGCGGCTCCAGGACGAAGGTGCGGATGTTGGTGCGCTCGTGGAGCACCACCCTGGGGTCGGGGCGCAGGCGCTCGTGGAGCTGCCCCCAGCCGACGTCCACGGCCACCACGCAAGCGGCCCCCCGCTGCAGCAGGCAGTCGGTGAAGCCACCCGTCGACGCGCCGGCATCGAGCGCCCGGCGGCCGCCGGGGTCGACCCCGAAGCGGTCGAGCGCGGCCGCCAGCTTGGCCCCGGCCCGGCTGACGAAGGGCGGCGGGCCCCCCAGCACCTGCACGGGCTCCCCCGGGGCCACCAGGCGGGACGGCTTGTCCGCCGGTGCGCCGGCCACGACCACACGCCCGTCGGCGATGCGAGCCCGGGCCTGTTCCCGGCTGGGCACCAGCCCGCGGCGGACCAGCTCGGCGTCGAGACGGCGCCTCAGGACATGCCTCAGGTAGAGGGAGGCCGGCGCCTCGCCCCCCGCGCCGCGCTGCCCGGCGGCGGGGCACCAGCTGCCTCCGCAGCGTCGGCGGGCGGCGGGGCCGAGGTCGCCTTGGCCGTCGTCCGCCGGGTCGCCGCCCTCGGCGGCGTCGGCCCGGGTGGCGGGGTGGCCGGGTCGGCGGGCGGCGGGCGCTGGACCCGCAGGCGGGCCTCGAGGTCGGCCAGGTCGGCCTTGGTGGCCAGGCCCATGGCGGCCAGTTGGCTGGCGATCTCCTTGCGCACCATGGTGGCCAGGTGCTCGGTGTTGGTGCGGCTGCGCTCGAGCAGCTCCTCGGCCCGGGCCCGGGCCGTCTGGGTCACCGCCATCCCGGCATTGACCCCGGCCGTGACCGCATCGGCCATCACCTTGCGCACAGCGTCACTGGGTGGCACGTCCGAAGGCTACCCCCGGCCGGCCTAGCCTCTGCGCCGGTGATCCCGCTCAAGGACGAGAACCCGACCACCACGACGCCAATCGTCACCATGATCCTGATCGCAGCCTGCGTCGGCATCTTCGTGTTCATCCAGCCGCGTTCCACCGCGGAACGGGGCGTCGTGGAGGAGCTCGAGTTCAACTACGAGACGGCCGCCATCCCCTGCGAGGTGACCGGGGGCCGCCCGCTCACCCTCGACGAGATCAACCGCACGCTGCAAGGCGACGAAACCAGCTGCGGCTCGGGCTCGTCGGGCGCCCGACCGTTCTTCCCGGGCAAGAACGTCTACCTGGCCATCGTGTACTCCATGTTCCTGCACGGCAGCTGGCTGCACCTGGCCGGCAACATGCTGTTCCTGTGGGTCTTCGGCAACAACATCGAGGACCGCAAGGGCAAGGGCACCTACATCGCCTTCTACCTGCTGGCCGGCCTGGCCGCGACCGCGGCCCACATCCTCGTCCAGCCCGACAGCACCATCCCGGTGGTGGGCGCGTCCGGCGCCATTGCCGGCGTGATGGGGGCCTACCTGGTGCTGTTCCCCAACGTGCCGATCAAGTCGCTGATCCTGTTGGGATTCATCGTCTTCTTCCGGGACGTGGCGGCCAAGTGGCTGCTCGGGATCTGGCTGGTCTCGCAGTTCTTCATCAACCCCAACGAGGGGGTCGCCTGGATGGCGCACGTCGGCGGCTTCGTCTTCGGCGTCGGGGCCGGGCTCCTCTGGCGGGCCACCGGGACCGGCGAGCGCGAGCGGCAGGCGGCTCCCTCCCCGACTCCCTGGCGCTAGGTGGCGGGTGTCGGCTCGCTCGCCAGCTCCGCTTCGACCATGGCGGCCAGATCTGCGGCGATCCGATCGGGAGCCGGCTCGACGGGCAGGTGTGACCGGGTGGTGACGCCGCTCAGGACCAGGCCGAAGCGGGCACCCAGGCGGCGGGCCAACTTCCCGTCGGTGTCAGGGCGGTCGCCCACCATCACCGCCACCGGGCCGACCCGCCGGCGCACCAGCGAGACCATCGGCTCGTACGGCTTGCCGGCGACCTCGGCCTGCGCACCGCTGGCGTAGGCCACGGCGGCCACCAGGGCGCCCCCGCCGGGCACCAGGCCGTCCGCCATGGGGTAGGTGGCGTCGTCGTTGGTGGCGACCAGCCGGGCACCGCCGAGCACGGTCGACATGGCCAGGGTGAGGCGGTGGTAATCGAACTCGCGGTGCCAGCCGACCACCACGGCGTCGGCCGGGCCCTCGGCCACGGTGGCGAGACCGGCCTCCTCCAGCGCCTCTACCACGCCGGGGCCACCGCACACCAGCGCGGTCGTCCCGGCCTCCAGCATGGAAGCGGCGGCCTGCGACGAGGTCAGCACGTCGGCGCCGTCCACCTCGATGCCGAACGCGGCCAGCTTGCCCACCGTGGCCGCCAGCGGCGAGTACGAGTTGTTGGTGAGGAAGACCACCCGCTGCCCGGCGGCCCGGAGGCGGGCGACCGCCTCGTCGGCCCCGGCCAGCAGCGCGTCGCCGCGCCACACCACACCGTCGAGGTCGAGCGCCCATGTCACTGCGTCATCGTGTCAGGGTCATCGTGTCGGGGTCATCGTGTCAGGGGCCCGTCGTGCTACGCATGGCCGGTGCCCCGCCTCTCGCCCTTCGCCGGTGTCCGCTACGCGGCGCCCGGCGGCCGCCTCGACGACCTCGTGGCGCCGCCCTACGACGTCATCAACCCGGCCCAGGCGGCCGCCCTGGCCGGCCGCAGCGAGCACAACGCGGTCCTCCTCGAGCTGCCGCAGGACGAGCTCGACCGCGACCGCTACGCCGTGGCCGCAGCCCGCTGGTCGGAGTGGCGCCGGTCCGGCGTGCTGGCCGACGACCCCGAGCCGGGCCTGTACGTCTACCGGATGGGCTTCCATGATCCCGACGGGCGGCCCCGCCAGACCACCGGCGTGATCGGCGCCCTCGAGCTGTCGGAGCCGGCGGAGGGCCGGATCCTGCCGCATGAGCACACCACGCCCAAGGACAAGGCCGACCGGCTCTCGATCCTGCGGGCCTGCCGCGCCAACCTGTCGCCCATCTGGGCCCTGTCGCCGGCCGCCGGCCTGGGCGCCCTGTGCGAGCCGGCGGGGCCGCCCGATGCCCGGGCCACCGACGAGGACGGCGTCCACCACCGGCTCTGGCGCGTCACCGCGCCGGGGGTCGTGGACGCCATCGGCGAGGTGGTGGCCAGCGCGCCGGTCATCGTGGCCGACGGCCATCACCGCTTCGAGACGGCGCTGGCCTACCGGGACGAGCGCCGGGCGGCCGGCGGTGCGGCGGGCGCACCGTCCGAGTCGGTCATGGCCTACGTGGTCGAGCTGTCCGACGAGCAACTGCTCGTGCAGCCGATCCACCGCCTGCTGTCGCGCCTGCCTGCCGGCTTCGACCTGCCGGCCGCCCTCGCGCCCCACTTCGAGGTGCAGGAGATGAACGGGCAGCCCGGTGGCGGACCGGCCATGGTTGCGGCCATGACCCGGGCCGGTGCCCTGGGCCTGGTCGTGCCGTCGGGGTCGTATTTGCTGCGGCCGACCCCCGCCACCGAGGCGGCGGCCGGTGCCGACCTGGACTCCAGCCGCCTGGCCGTCGCCCTGGCCGACCTGCCCGAGCACGTCCTCACCTTCCAGCACGGCGCCGACACCGTGACGGACCTGGTCCGCGCCGGCCGGGCCGACGCGGCCGTGCTGCTGCGCCCAGCCACCGTCGACCAGATCGCCGCCACCGGTCGCGGCGGCGCTCGGATGCCGCCCAAGACCACCTTCTTCGCGCCGAAGCTGCGGACCGGCATGGTCTTTCGCGACATCGCCTGACGTCGGCGCCCGCAGCGGGTCCCGCCTCGACGCCCCTCAGCAGCGGGCGGCGTCGGCCACCCGGAGGGCCGCCCCGTCCAGCGCAGCCCGGGCCCGCTTGACCTGCCGGGCCGGCACGACCTGATCGGCCACCACCTCGGTCCGACTCTGGGTGGCGTTGCCCGACCGGAAGAACCGCCGCCGGACCCGGCCCACCACCGTCACCTGCTCGTCGACATCCAGCGCGGCCGCCCATGCCGGTGCGCTCGGCCACACCACCGGGACGCTCTCGGCCCGGCCGTCGGGCCCCGGGACCGCGAGCTGCAGCTCGACCTGGCGCACACCCGACGCCAGCAGCCGCAGCTCGGCCGGCCGGCTGAGCCGGCCCCGCACCACCACGATGTTCGTCGCCTCCCCGTCCGTCCTGTTGCAGTCCGCCCTGCTGTCGTCCGTCATGTCGCCATCCCTTGCTCGAGATCAAGCCGTGGGGGAAGCGGGCAGGCGCACGGTAGCGGGGTGATGTGACACGACGAGGCGCCAGCCCGGGCGGCCGCCCCTACGCCGTGACGAGCGAGTCACGGCGGCGCCACGGGCCTGCTCAGCCGAGGGCGGCCCGCCGCTCGGCAGCGTCGGCGAAGGTCGCGTCCCTGGCCACGATGGCGCCGAACAGCTCACGGGCCCGGGCCGTCTCACCGGCCCGCTCGTACAGGTCCGCCAACGCGTAGGAGAGGCGGAGCTGGTGCAGGCGCGGCCGCCGGCCCAGCGATGCCGAACTCTCCAGCAGCCGCAGCGCCGCCCCCACCTGCCCTTGATCGGCCAGGGCCCCGGCCGCCACGATGCGGCCCTCCGCCACCAGTTCCGCCGACGGCGACGCGGCCCGGAGCTCGCGCCAGAGCTGGGCCACGGCGTCCCAGTGGCCGAGCGCCCGGTGGCAGTCGGCCAGGACCGGGTGCTGGTCGAGCGACCCGCTCAGGGACACGAACGCCTCCAGCTCGCGGATGGCCTCCTTCCACCGGGCCTGGCGGTACAGGGTCAGGCCGAGCAGCTCCCGCACGGCGCTCGACGACGGGGCCTGCCCGACCAGCGGTCGCAGGAGCCGGCGGGCGTCGGCGTAGCGGTCCTCGTCGTAGGCCCTGGCCGCTTCGGCCAGGCGGCGGGCCATGCGGGCGCCCTGCTGGGAGCCCGCGGCGGCACCCAGCTCGTCGACCACGGCGCGCGGGACGGAGGGACCGCCTCCCCGGCGCACGGGCCGGCCCCCCGGCACGGGCGCGGTGGGCGGCTCGGGCACCCAGCGCTCCGGCTCCCACGCCGCGGACGGTCCGGCAGGACCGTGCCGTCGGTCCGCGGTGCGTTCGGCGGGCAGGTGCAGGCTGCGCGCCCCTCGCCGGGCCACGCTTCCCCATCCCTTGGGCGCCGGGTCGGCGGACCGCCGCCGGCCCGCGCCCGGCGACGGTCGGATCCGATCGGCGTCGCCCCCGTCCGGCCTGGCACGCGGGCCGGACGGCGCCCTCGCCGCAGGGTTCGGCGGCCGTCTGCGCGTATCGGAGCCGGCCGCCTCGGTGCTGCGGCGATCGGGCGTCGCTCGCGTCTCCCCTGCGCGACGGCCCGAACCGGCCCGGTCGGGCCGTGCGGGCTTCGCCGACGGCGCCGGCCCGCGCCGCGCGCGTTCGCCGCCGCCGCTCGCACCCCGGTCCCGCCCGGCGGCATTCCCGCGGCCCCGCCCGACCGCCCGCACGGCCTCCGTTGCCGCTGCGGCCGGTGGGCGCGGCCGCCGCGGGCGCGGTGGCGGCTTGGATCCCTCGGGCGGCGCCACGAGCGGCAGCGTACCGGGCGCGCCACAGCCCCCCGCCGAAGCGAGGGGCTGTGGCAACGAGTGTTCCCGGCGACGACCTACTCTCCCA
>DATLFQ010000074.1:0-3605 GCA_035540915.1 Acidimicrobiales bacterium | reverse complement strand
ATCCAGGCCGCGTTCCAGCCCACGTTGCCGGCGCGGGTGGTCGTGATCGGCGCCGGCAACGTGGGCTGGAACGCGGCCTGGATCGCCCAGGGCATGGAGGCCGAGGTCTGGCTGCTCGACAAGAACCTCGACCGGCTCCGCTTCGTGGACCAGATCCACAAGGGCCGCATCCTCACCCTGGCGTCCAACCGGGGGGCGGTGGAGCGGGCGGTGTCGGAGGCCGACCTGTTGATCGGCGCCGTCCTGGTGCCGGGCGGGCGGGCCCCGATGGTGGTCACCGAGGACATGGTGCGGGCCATGAAGCCCGGCGCCGTCGTGGTGGACGTGGCCGTCGACCAGGGCGGCTGCGTCGAGACGACGAGGGAGACCAACCACGACGCGCCCGTGTACGAGCTGCACGGCGTGGTCCACTACGCGGTCGGCAACGTGCCCGGCGCGGTCCCGCACACGTCCACCTACGCCCTCACCAACGCCACCCTGCCCTACGTGCTGGAGGTGGCCGAGCTCGGGGTGCTCGGTGCGGTTCGCCACGAGCCGTCCCTCCGCACCGGCGTGACCACCGTCGGCGGACGGCTGACCAACCCCGTGGTGGCGGAGGCGCTCGGGCTGCCCTCGGCCGACCCCGAAGCCTGCCTGGCCTAGGAGCGTCGACCCGAGATGCCGCCCGTCACCGCGCCGCCCGCCGGCCGGGCCCCGCTCAGCCGGGCCGCCGAGGCGTTCCTCGCCGACCTGGGGGAGCGGGGCCGGGCCGCCAACACGCTGGGCGCCTACCGGCGGGACCTGGCCGCCTACGAGAGGTTCCTGGCCGCCCGGGGCCTCACGGTGGCCCACGCCCGAGAAGAGGACGTGGCCGCCTACCTCGCCTCCCTGGCCGAGGCCGGGCGCCGGCCGGCCTCGGTGGCGCGGGCGCTCGTGTCGCTCCGCTCCCTGCACCGCTGGTGCGGCAACGACGCGGCCGCCTCGGTCGACGGCCCGGAGCCGGCCGCCACCGAGTCGGCGGTGCTGAGCGAGGCGGAGGCGGCGTCGCTCATCGAGTCGGCGGCCGGTTCCGGGGCCATCGCCCGGCGCGACCGGGCCCTGCTCGAGCTCCTGTACGGCACGGGAGCCCGGATCTCCGAGGCGGTGGGCCTCTCGGTGGACGAGGTCGGAGACGGCCTCGTCCGCCTCGGCGGACGCAACCCGCGCCTCGTGCCCTACGGCGGCCCGGCGGCGAGGGCCGTCGCCGCCTGGCTGGGCCCGGCCGGCTGGGGGACGATGGCCCGGGCGGCGCGGCTGCCGGGATCACCGTGGCCCGGCGCCCCGCTGTTCCTCAACCAGCGGGGCGGGCGTCTGTCGCGGCAGTGGGGGTGGTCGGTGGTGCGCGCCCACGGCGAGCGGTCCGGCCTGGCCGGCCGGCTCGGGCCGCACGTGCTGCGCCACTCGTTCGCCGTCCACCTGGCCGGGCGGGGGGCGCCGCCCGAGGTCGTCCAGCGCCTGCTCGTGGGGCAGCCCGCCGGCCCGGGGATCGGCGAACTGGTGGCCGGCTACCGCCGATGGCACCCCCGCGGCGGCGAATGACGCGCGCGGACCTTCCGTCCAGCCGCTAGCCTCGACACGTGGCCAATGATGCGCAGTCCGTCGATCTGCGCGCCCTGCTCGAGCAGGAGCGCGAGATTCTGGTGCACCAACTGGCCGAATTGGGTGTCGGTGAGGGTGGAAACGTCACCTACGACTCCAATTTTGCCGACTCCAGCCAGGTGACCGCCGAGCGAGGCGAGGCGGAGGCCCTCGCCGCCAGCCTCCGCGAGACCCTCGACGAGGTGGAACACGCCCTCGGCAAGCTCGACGCCGGTACGCACGGCGTGTGCGAGAAGTGCGGGACGGCGATCAGCCCGGACCGCCTCGAGGCCAAGCCGGCTGCACGCCTGTGCATGGACTGCGCCTCCAAGCGCTGATCTCCCGTCGCCGAACCCCAGCTCCCGAGAGACGACCAGCGGCCGGCTGGCCCTGACCGCCGCCGCACCGCCGCCCTGGTCGCCGTCGGTGCCGTCGTGGTGGTGGCGTTGGTCGTGCGCCAGGTGATCACCACCGACACGGTCCTGATCCTCGCCGTCCTGTTCGGGTCGGTGATCCTGCACGAGGTCTCCCACGGGGCGGTGGCCAACCACTTCGGGGACGACACCGCCAAGCGGGCCGGTCGCCTCACGCTGAACCCCGTGTCGCACATCGACGTGTTCGGCACCCTCATCCTCCCGGCCATCCTGGTGCTGGCCGGCGGGCGGCCGTTCGGCTGGGCCAAGCCGGTGCCGGTGACCCCCTCGAAGCTGCGCAGCCCCCGCAACCACTCCCTGGTCGTGAGCCTGGCGGGGCCGGCGGTCAACGTCGCGCTGGCGCTCCTCGCCGCGCTGGCCCTGCGCGCCGTGCTCCCGGCGCAGAGCCCGGTGGGCGAGGTGTCGCTCGGGGTGCAGCTGCTGATCAACATGGGACTGGTGAACGTGGTGCTGGCCGTGTTCAACCTGATCCCGATCCCCCCCCTGGACGGGTCCGCCATGGTGGAGCGGCTGCTGCCCGCCACCTGGTGGCCCGGCTACCTCCGGCTGCGCCAGTACTCGATGGTGCTCCTTCTGGTCCTGGTGCTCATGCTGCCGAACGCCCTCGACCGGGTGTTCGAGCCGGCGATCAGGTTCTGGGCGAACCTGGTGGTCTGACCGCGGCCTCAGGCCCGGGGGAGCAGGCCGATGGCCTCCCGGGCCCGCGCCATGGTGGCGGCCGCCACCTCGCGGGCCTTGTCGGCGCCCCTGGCCAGCGCCGCCGCGGCGGCGGCCGGGTCGTCGGCCAGTTCCCGGTAGCGGGCCTGGACGGGCGCCAGCATCGCCACCACCGCCGCGGCCGTGTCGGCCTTCAGGGGCCCGTACTGGCGGTAGTCGGCCGCCACCTCGACGGGGTCGCGGCCGGTGGCGGCGGCCAGGATCGTGAGCAGGTTGGACACGCCCGGCTTGGTCCCGGGGTCGAAGCGGACCTCGCCGTCGGTGTCGGTGACGGCCCGCTTGATCTTGCGCTCGATGACCTCGGGGGGGTCGAGCAGGAGGATGGTGCCGGCGGCGGCGGCGCTGGCCGACATCTTCCGGGTGGGCTCCTGGAGGTCCTTCACCCGCGCGCCCACCTTGGGCACGGTGGCCTCGGGCACGGTGAGCACGTCGCCGTAGCGACCGTTGAACCGCACGGCCAGGTTCCTCGTGAGCTCGACGTGCTGGCGCTGGTCCTCGCCCACCGGGACCTCGTCGACGTCGTAGAGCAGGATGTCGGCGGCCATGAGCACCGGGTAGGTGAACAGACCGGCCGACACGAACTGCTGCTCGGCCGCCTTGTCCTTGAACTGGGTCATGCGGCCCAGCTCGCCGTAGCTGGCCGTGCACTCCAGCAGCCACGACAGCTCGGTGTGCTCGGCCACGTGGCTCTGGACGAACAGCGTGCACACCTCGGGGTCGAGGCCGGCCGCGATCATGCTCAGGGCGTTCTCGGTGATCAGCTCGCGCAGGCGGGCCGGATCGAAGGCCACGGTCAGCGCGTGCAGGTCGACCACCAGGAAGAACGAGTCGGCCCGGTGCTGGTCCTCGACCCAGTAC
>DATLFQ010000073.1:0-16690 GCA_035540915.1 Acidimicrobiales bacterium | reverse complement strand
CCGAGGCCGC
Organism: Acidimicrobiales bacterium; assembly: GCA_035540915.1. Classification (GTDB taxonomy): domain Bacteria; phylum Actinomycetota; class Acidimicrobiia; order Acidimicrobiales; genus DATLFQ01. Next base: position 16,680 of record DATLFQ010000073.1, on the reverse strand, counting down.
CCTTGGGGCCGCCGCCGCCCGGCACCACCCGCACGCCGGCGCCGGTGCCAAGGGCGGCCCGCACGGCGACGTCCACCAGCCGGCCCTCGACCGGCTGGGATGCGCCGAAGCCGGCCACCTCGGCGGCGGTGGTGCCCACCTGGTTGGGCTCGGGGCCGAACCAGGCCGTCCGCTCGTCGTCGGGGTCGTCGTGGACCAGCAGCATGTCGACCTGCGCGGCGGCCAGCGCCGTCAGCGTGGCGGCCGGGCCGTCGGCGGCGCGGTCGCCCTGGCCCCGCTCCTCACGGAACTTGCGCAGCACCTCCACGGTGTCGGCGGCCACGGCGGTGGCGACGGCCCGCACCACGTCCTCGGCGACGGCATCGAGGGACACGCCGGCGGCCCGGCCGCCCTCGACCACCTGCAGGCGCTCGGCGAGGGAGCGGGGCAGGCCGTCGGTGAGCAGCTGCAGCGCCCGGACGTCACCGGCCGCGACGACCAGCCGGGCGTCGACCTGGTCGGCCAGCCTGACCAGCTCGTTGGCCACGTCCTGGGCGTTCTGCTGCCAGGTGTTCTCGGCCCGCTGCTGGTAGCGGCGCTGCGACCACCCGCCGGGGCCGACCTTGCGGATCGGCCCGTCGGTGCCGCCGGCCTCCCGGCGGATCTCCTCGGCCGCGTGGCGCACGGCCACCAGGTCGGCCCCCTCGCGGTCGGCCAACACCACCACGTGGGGCGGCGACACCTGGCGCCACTCCAGCAGCGGCACGATCGACGGCAGGGGCGCCACCCGACCCAGGTCGCGCCGGGGCGGCTCGGGCTGGTGCTCGACGTGACGAACGCCGTCGGGGCCCGCCACTGCGGCCAGGCACTGACCCTCCAGGTGGGCGTCGGGCACCAGCGCCTCGATGGCGTCGAGCGCCGCTTGGGGCGCGCCGGCGCCGGTGAGGTCGCTCCGCAGGGTCTTCCACCGCTGCTCGCTGCGCTGCGCCGCGTTGTCGATGTCGGCCTCGGTGGCCAGGTACACCGTGACGAAGGGCCCCTCGGACCGGACCAGTTCGGCCAGCTCGGGGGACCGCACCGCCACCTGGGGAGTGACGCCGGTGTGCTCCATGGCGCCGGTCCTTCCCGCTTCGCCGGGCGCCGAAGCGGGTAGCTGGCGACGATGACCGATCACGGCCTGGACCCCACCGACAGCCCGTCCCTCCATGACGGCGGCCCCACCGACGCCGTGGGCGACGGCAACGACGAGACCCTGCCCGAGGACCCCGTCCCGGCCGAGGAGGCCGCCCTGCGAGTCACCACCGACCCCGGCGGCCTCAACGACGACCCCGACCCCGGCTACCTCGACCACGACGAGGAGTAGCCCCGACCCCCGGTCCGAACTTGGTGCCATACCGCGCGCCCTGGCGCGCGATATGGCACCACGTTCGCTCCTTGCTCAGCCGGTCAGCTCGGCCACGCGGGCGAAGAAGCGGGACCGGGGCAGCACCTCGGCGCACCCGGCCGCCTCCGCCGACGCCAGCAGCTCCCGGTCCACGTGGCTGCCGAAGCCCACGGTGCGGACGCCCCGGAGGCCGGCGAGCGCCTCCAGCACCCCGGGCCGCGAGAGGTCGACCACCACCAGCTCGGCCCCCTCCGCGGCGCCGGCCAGCTCGGCCGGCGAGGCGACGAAGGCCAAACCCTCGATGGCGCCCAGCCGCGAGCGGTCCATCAGGTCCGGGACGTAGGCCACCACCCGGGCCACCTCAGCCGGCTCCCGCCCCGTGGCGGGCCCGGTGGGCGAGCGCCTTGGCCGCGCCCCACACCAGGCCCGGCTCGGCCAGCGCCGGGGCGATCTCGGCGAACGACGCCGGCGTGAGGTCGTAGGCGTCGTCGGGGAACTGCGCCTCGGCCAGGTCGTCCCGCCCGACGGGCGGCACGCCCAGTGCCTCGAGCACGGCGGTCGGGTAGGCGACGGCCCGGCGGACGACCGCCAGGGGATTGCTCCACTGCTCGTCGATGTCGGCCGCCAGGAGCCGGCGCAGCTCGGGGACGACGTCGGCCACGGCCGCCCGGCCGGCGGCGGCGGCCGCCTCCTGCACCTGGGGGTCGAGCGGCGGGCCGACCAACCGCTCGACCGAGCGCACCACCCACCCGGGAAGGTGCGCCTCGACCGCGTCGGCCAGCGCGTCCGCCTCGTCGTCCATGTGCACCATGCTGGCGCACGTGACGCCCCTTCGCGTTCCCCCCGGCCCGAGCCAGGAGTCGGTCTGGGACTACCCGCGCCCGCCGGTGGTCGAGCGGGTGCCCCAGCGCCTGACCGTGGTGCTCGGCGGGGACCAGGTGGCCGACACGACGGCCGCCTGGCGGGTGCTGGAGACCAGCCACCCGCCCGTCTACTACCTGCCCTTCGCAGACTTCGCCGAGGACGCCCTGTCGCCGGGGCGCGGCACCTCGTTCTGCGAGTTCAAGGGCCTCGCCGCCTACCTCGACGTCACCGGAGGCGGCCGGGTGGAGCGGGCGGCGGCCTGGCACTACCCCCGCCCGACGCCCGGCTACGAGGTCCTGGCCGGCCACGCCGCCGTGTACCCGGCCCGCATGGACGCCTGCCGGGTCGACGGCGTGCTGGCCCTGCCGCAACCCGGCGGCTTCTACGGCGGCTGGATCACCGCCGCCGTGGTGGGCCCCTTCAAGGGCGAGCCCGGCACCATGGGCTGGTAGCACGCGACGTCAGGGCACCAGCCCGGGTGGGACCGACTCGATGTGGCAGGACAGGCGGAGGTGGGTGCCGGACACGGACACCTCAGCGGCGACGCAGGGCGACAGGTCGGTGCGGGGGACGGACAGGCGCAGGGCGGGGAGGCCGGCCACCGAGATCACGACGGCGCCGTCTGACACCGATGCTCGGGCCCTGACCGGCTGGCCGGCCACGGTCACCCGCAGCACGCCGTCGGCGATCTCCACCGGCACGTCGACGAGTTCGGTGACAAGGGAGGCGTCGAGTTCGACGGTCACCAGGCCGCCGTCGATGTCGCGCAGCCGGACCTGGCCGCCGTAGAGCGCGCTGCGGTCCAGCTCCACCCCGTCCAGGTCGACCTCCACCGCGTCGACGACCAGCGGGCCGGCCGTCACCGTCTCGGCCCGGACGCGCACGTCGGCCACCGACCCGGCGAACAGCAGGCGGGGCAGGAAGGGGAACGCCCCGATCTCGGCGGTGGCGGTGGCCTGCTCGCCGCCCGCCTCGGCCGCTCGCCGCGCCAACCGCTGCTCGGCCGCGGCCCGGGCGGCCACGTCGACCCCGGCCAGCAGCGCGGCGAGGACGCCGACGAACAGCAGCTTGCGCACCCGGGCGGGCTAGCTCTCCACCACGTCGCCGAGCCGGTCGACCTCCACGCCCAGCTCGTGCAGCCATCCGATGGCCCGCTCCACCTCGGCGTGGTCGCCGCCCAGCTCGCAGATGATCCACCCGACCGTCTCGTCGACGCTGGCCCGGCGGATGTTGGGCGTGACGTCGAACCGGCGGACCAGCTGGGCGACGATGGGCTGCTTGACGAGGTCCCCGGGAAAGGTGAGCCGCACCCGGGGCGGCGGGTGGACGGTCACCGGCCTACCCGCCTGCGGCGGGCACGCCGGCGAGTGCTCATGGACCGGCCTCCCGGGTTGGTCACCGCGCCACCGGCGCGGTGACCGCGAGCGCGTCGTTGAGGTTCCCGGACCGGAATCCGTCCAGGTCGAGCACCACGTAGCGGTAGCCGGCGGCCCGCACCGCGGCCACCACGGCGCCGCGCTCGTCCACCGCCCTCGCCAGCTCGTCGGGCCCCAGCTCGATGCGGGCCAGCTCGCCGTAGTGGCGCACCCGCAGCTGGCCGAACCCCAGCGCCCGCAGCCCCGACTCGGCCCGGGACACCGACGTGAGCACGCCGAGGGTCACCGGCGTGCCGTAGGGGACCCGCGAGGCGAGGCAGGCGGCAGCCGGCTTGGCCGCCGTCCGCAGCCCCAGGCGCCCTGACCACGCCCGCACGTCGGCCTTGGAGAAGCCGGCGTCCAGCAGCGGGAACACCGCACCTCGCTCGGCCGCCGCCACCTGGCCGGGCCGGTGGTCGCCCAGGTCGTCGGCGTTGACGCCGAGCACGACGGTGGCGCTCTCGGCGACGGCGATCGGCGCCAGCACCGACAGCAGCTCGGCCTTGCACCAGTAGCAGCGCTGCCCGTCGTTGGCGGCGTAGGCCGGGTCGGCTAGCTCCCCCGTCGGCACCGGGGTCCACCGCAGGCCCCACTCGGCCGCCAGCGCGCGGCAGTCGGCCTCCTCCTCCGGAGCCAGCGACGGCGACACCGCCGTCACCGCGTGCGCGCCCGCCGGCCCGAGGGTGTCGTGGGCCACCCAGGCGAGCAGCGCCGAGTCGGCGCCGCCGCTGAAGGCGACCACCACGCGGCCGAGCCGGCGGAGCCGGCCACGCAGGTCGTCGAGCTGGTCGGGACCGGGCATGAGGTCAATCCTGCCACCTCGGTGCCTATCATTCCCAGGTAACCAAACCGAGGAAGGGAACAATGATGCCCCGAGGTGGATCGAGCCGGTGGCTTCCGGTGGTGGCCCTGGTGACCGCGCTGGTGCTGGCTGCGTGCGGGAGCGACGACGACGCTGACACGGTGGCCGGCGGCACCGGGGACGGTGGCGGCCGCACGGTGACCATCGCCTTCATGGGTGCCCTCACCGGTGACAACGCCAACCTGGGCATCAACATCCGGGACGGCATCAAACTGGCCGTGGACAAGGCCAACGCCGAGGACGACGACGTCACCATCGCCCTCAAGGAGTTCGACACGGCCGGCGACCCCGCCCAGGCCGGCACGGTGAAGGACCAGGTCATCGCCGACAGCTCTGTGATCGGGGTGGTGGGCCCCGCCTTCTCGGGCGAGACCAAGGCCGTCATCCCCGCCTTCGAGGCGGCCGGCCTGGTGATGATCAGCCCTTCGGCCACCAATGTCGACCTGCCCAACGTGGTGCCCGACAGCAAGGTGTTCCACCGGGTGATCGCCGACGACGCCCTGCAGGCCAGCGGCATCGCCTCCTACCTGGCCGACACGGCCAAGCCGGCCACCGTGGCCTACGTCCACGACAACACCGAGTACGGCAAGGGCCTGACCGAGGACGTCGTGAAGCTGACCGCGGCCAAGGGCATCCGCACGGCGCTGGTGGAGACGGTCGACCCCGACGCCGAGGACTTCTCGGCGACGGTCAACAAGGTCAACGCCGCCAACGCCGACCTGGTCTTCTACGGCGGCTACTACGCGGAGGCCGGCCGCTTCAAGAAGCAGCTGGCCGACGCTGGGTCGAAAGCCACCTTCCTCAGCGGCGACGGCTCCCTCGACCCGGGCTTCGTGACCGCCGCGGGGGCGGCCAGCGCAGAGGGCGCCCGCCTCAGCTGCCCGTGCAACCTGGCCTTCGAGACCTCCGAGGGCGCCCTGAAGGAGTTCTACGACGAGTTCCGCGCCGAGATCGGCAAGGAGCCGGGCCTCTACTCGCCCGAGGGCTTCGACGCCGCCAACGTGCTGATCCAGGGCATCAAGGCCGGCAACTTCGACCGGCCCAGCCTGCTCAACTACGTCGAGAACGACTTCACCAGCCTGGTCGGCGTGTCGAAGACGGTCGAGTTCGCCCCCAACGGCAACGTGACCTCCAAGGATTTCTTCGTCTTCCAGGTCGAGGACGGCAAGCTGGCGCCGCTGGAAACCGTCCAGGTCGGCTAGGAACCAGCTTCTTCGAGCGAACGTGCCGGCGGAGGGCGCCCAAGCGCCCTCCGCCGGCACCCGCAGGAGACTCCCATCGACGCCTGCTTCCGATGCCTGGCCGACCAGTTCGGCCCCCAGACCCTCGACGGGCTCACGCTGGGAGCGATCTATGCCCTGATCGCCCTGGGCTACACGCTGGTCTACGGCGTCCTGCGCCTGATCAACTTCGCTCACAGCGAGATCTTCATGGTCGGCATCTTCGCCGCCCTGTTCACGATGCACGGCCTCGGCATCGGCGACGCCGACCCGGCCAAGACCGGCCTGGCCCTGGGCGGCACGCTGGTCGCCGTGGTCCTCGGCGCCATGGTGGTCTCCGGCCTCACCGCCGTCGCCATGGAGCGCATCGCCTACCGGCCGCTTCGCCGCCGCGGGGCCCCCCGGCTGGCCGCCTTGATCACCGCCATCGGCATCTCGCTGTTCCTCCAGGAGCTGTTCGCCGCCCGCTACGGCCGCGACCGCCTGGGTTTCCCCCGGGTGCTGGAGAAGCGGACCCTGTTCGAGGTCGGCGGGGCCGACGTCCGCACCGACAAGCTGCTGGTCATCGTGGCGGCGGTGCTGCTCATGGTGGCCCTCGACCGCTTCGTCAACACGTCCCGCCTGGGCCGGGGCGTCAGGGCCACCGCCCAGGACCCCGAGACGGCCGCGCTGATGGGCGTCAACATCGACCGGGTGGTCATGCTCACCTTCCTCCTCGGCGGGCTGCTGGCCGGCGCCGCCGGTGCCCTCTACGGCGTGTTCTTCGAGGCGGCCCGGTACAACATCGGCTTCCTGCCGGGGATCAAGGCCTTCACCGCGGCCGTGCTCGGCGGCATCGGCAACATCCGCGGCGCCCTGCTGGGCGGCCTGTCGCTGGGGCTGCTGGAGAACTGGGGGGCCACCGTCCTCGGGGCGGAGTGGAAGGACGTCTTCGCCTTCACCGTCCTGGTGCTGGTGCTGATGTTCCGGCCCACCGGGCTGCTGGGCGAGACGCTGGGCCGGGCCCGGGCATGAAGCTGGCGCTGGTCGAGCCGGTCTCGCGCCGGTGGCAACGGCTGCCCCGCTGGGGCAAGGCGCTGGTTTGCCTGGCGGCGCTGGCCGTGGCCGTGGCCGTGCCGCCCGGCCTGTCGCCGTTCTGGCAGAGCGTCCTGTTCTTTCCCGTCGCCATCTACGTGCTGCTGGCCCTGGGGCTGAACATCGTGGTGGGGGCGGCGGGGCTGCTCGACCTCGGCTACGTCGCCTTCTTCGCCGTGGGCGCCTACACCACCGCGGTGCTCACGACGTCGGCCGGCTGGGACCCGTGGGCCGCGCTGCCCGTCGCCATTGCGCTGGCCATGGTGGCCGGTGTCATCCTCGGCGCCCCGACCCTCCGGCTGCGGGGCGACTACCTGGCCATCGTCACGCTCGGTTTCGGCGAGATCGTGCGGATCGTGGCACAGAACAGCGAGCCCCTGGGCGAGGCCCGAGGCATCACCGGCATCCCCAACCCCACCGACCTGCCGGGGGTCAACTTCGGCCTGGCCCCGCTGCCGTACTACTACCTGACGATCGCAGCGATCGTCCTGGCCATGACCGTCTTCGTGCGCCTGAACCGGTCCCGGGTGGGCCGGGCCTGGTCGGCCATCCGCGAGGACGAGGACGCGGCCGAGGCCATGGGCGTTCCCACCTACACCATGAAGCTGTGGGCCTTCGCCGTCGGTGCCTCGACCGCCGGCCTGGCCGGCTGGATCTTCGCCAGCAAGGCCAGCTTCATCAGCCCCGAGAACTTCCTGTTCTTCTTCTCGATCATCATCCTGTCGGCCGTCGTGCTGGGGGGGATGGGGTCCATCCCGGGCGTGGTGCTCGGCGGCTTCGCCATCGCCTTCCTGCCCGAGTACCTGCGCGACGCGGCGGCCGGCGACACCCTGCTGCGGTGGCTCAACACCCTCACCGGCGGCGAGGTCACCGACATCGTCCAGTACCGCACGCTGCTGTTCGGCGCCGCGCTGGTGGCGGTCATGGTCTTCCGGCCCCAGGGCCTGCTGCCAAGCCGCCAGCGGGCCGCCGAGCTCACCGAGGCGGGGCCGACCGAGGGCCTGGCCGCCACGCCGGGGGTGACCGACGAGCCCGACCCCGAGCCGGCGACGCCCATGGCCACGGCGGCGCTCACCGCCGTGGCAGGGGCGGACGTGCCGGTTCCGGTGCCGGCCACCAGAACCGCCGACGTGGTCCTGGAGCTGTCCGGCGTGACCATGGCCTTCGGCGGCGTGGTCGCCATGTCGGAGGTGTCGCTGGCCATCCAGCGGGGCTCGATCTTCGGGATCATCGGTCCCAACGGGGCCGGCAAGACGACGCTGTTCAACTGCGTCACCGGCGTGTTCCGCCCGACCGGTGGGGACATCGTGCTGAACGGCCGTTCGGTCGTCGGGCGCAAACCGCACCGGATCACCGAGGCCGGCGTCGCCCGCACCTTCCAGAACATCCGGCTGTTCCCCAATCTGACCGCCGTCGAGAACGTGATGGTGGGCGCCGACGCCCGCCACGCCACCAGCGTCCCTGGCGCCGTCCTCGGCCTGCCCCGCCACCGGCGGGAGGAGCGCACGGGCCGCCTGGAGGCGGAGCGCCTGCTCGACTACGTCGGCATCGGGCGGCGCCGTGACGAGCTGGCCCGCAACCTCCCCTACGGCGACCAGCGGCGGCTGGAGATCGCCCGGGCCATCGCCACCGGGCCCAGCCTGCTGCTGCTGGACGAGCCGGCCGCCGGGGCGAACCCGTCCGAGAAGCAGGCGCTGGTGAGCCTCATCCGCCGGATCCGGGACTCCGGCCTCACCGTGGTGCTGATCGAGCACGACGTCGGGTTGGTGATGGGCGTGTGCGACCGGGTCGCCGTGCTCGACTTCGGCGAGAAGATCGCCGAGGGCACCCCCGCCGAGGTCCAGCGCGACCCGCGGGTCATCGAGGCCTACCTCGGGGTCGCGGAGGAGGCCGGCGATGCTTCTTGAACTGACCGACGTGCGGGTCCACTACGGCAAGGTGGAGGCGCTGAAAGGCATCTCGCTGGGCGTCGAGGAGGGCGAGATCGTCACGCTCATCGGGGGCAACGGTGCCGGCAAGACCACCACGCTGAAGACGATCTCGGGGCTGCGACCGGTCACCAGCGGCACCATCCGCTTCGACGGCCGGGCGGCCGACCACGTCCCGGCCCACGAGCTGGTGGCCATGGGGATCTCGCAGTCACCCGAGGGCCGGGGCATCTTCCCCGGCATGACGGTGATGGAGAACCTGGAGATGGGCGCCTACCACCGGGGGGCCAAGGCCGCCTTCGCCCGCAACCTGGCCCGGGTGCTCGAGCTGTTCCCCCGTCTCCAGGAGCGCCGGCGCCAGGCCGGCGGGACGCTGTCGGGCGGGGAGCAGCAGATGCTGGCCATCGGCCGGGCCCTCATGGCCGAGCCTCGCGTGCTGCTCCTCGACGAACCGTCCATGGGCCTGGCCCCCAAGTTGGTGGCCCAGATCTTCGCCATCGTCGAGGAGATCAACCGCCAGGGGACCACCGTCCTGCTGGTCGAGCAGAACGCCGCCCAGGCCCTGCGCCGCGCCCAGCGGGCCTATGTCCTGGAGACCGGCCGGGTGGTCAAGGCCGCCCCGGCCGCCGACCTCCTGACCGACGAGTCCGTCAAGGCCGCCTACCTGGGCGGCGACGTCGGCACCTGACGTCCCGAGTGCATAGGCGTCGGTTTCCGACGCCTATGCACTCGAAACCGCGGCCAGCACCTCCTCGACGGGGGCGACCAGGCCGGTGACGAAGGGGCCGAACTCGGCGAAGCGGGCCGACGCCTCGTCGAAGCGCATCTTGTGCACGCACTCCTTGAGGTCGTCGGGGCGGGCGCCGAACAGGGTGACGCCCCACTCCCAGTCGTCGACGCCCGTGGAGCCGGTGACGAGCTGGACCACCCGGCCCTTGAACGCCCGGCCCGACATGCCGTGCTCGTTCATCAGCCGGGCCCGGTCCTCGTAGGGCAGGGTGTACCAGTTGTCGGCGCCGGCCCGGCGCTTGGACATGGGGTAGAAGCAGACGGCCGGCATCCCCGCCGGCGGGAGCGTGGGGTACAGGCGAGGAGCCAGCAGCTCGGCCGGCATCCCCTCGGCGTACTCGGACACCTCGGTCAGCGAGACGTAGGAGTCGACCAACTCCAGCCCGGCGGCCACCAGCGCCGTCTGCAGCGCCCGGAGGCGCCACAGGTCGGGCCCGAGGGCCAGCACCCCGAGGTCGGCCTTGTGGCCCAGGACGGCGAAGCACACCACCTGATGGTCGCCCGCCTGGCCGGCCTTGACGGCGGCGACGGCCGCCTCCGCGTCGGTGGAGGGCGTCGCCCGCAGGAACAGGTGCAGCACGCCCCAGCCGGTGGCCGGGACGACCGGCTCCGGTGTGGTCACTCGGTGGCGGCGGGCGGCTCGACCGCCGGCTCGTACTCCCGCGGCCGGTGCCCGTTGCCGTTGGCCCACACCGGCAGCGGCAGCTCGACGCGCGAATGGCCCTGGTGGGCGGCCACCGCCTTGGCGTGGTACTCCTCGGCCACGGCGACGAACTCGGGCTGCACGTAGGGCCGCCCGTCCACCAGCGGGCCCTGGCTGCCGTCGATGATGGCGGCCACGTCGTCGCCGCTCACCGTCTTGTGGGACTCCAGCGCGTGGGCCACGGCCAGCACCTCTCGGCGGTTGGCCTCGAGCAGGCGCCAGGTCCGGTCGTACAACTCGGCCAGCTTGGCCTCCACCCGCTTGCCGAACTCGCCGTCTAGCAGGGCGCGGTCGGTTCCGTCCTCCACGGACATGTTGGCCCCGCTCATGGCGGCCAGGGTGATGCCCCGCGAGCCGATGGTCGACCCCATCCCGGCGAAGCCCTCCATCCGCATGACCAGGTAGGTGGCGCCGCGCAGGTCACCGCCCACCCCTTCGGAGTTGTCCCCGGCGAAGAACATCCGCTCGCCGGCCAGGGAGGCCAGGAAGACCATCACGTCGGCCTCCTTCTCGGACTTCCAGCCGACGAACTGATCCTCGGGCGGGATGGACGACACGAAGCCGCCCACGTCGCCGCGGCGCTCGATGGTGGCCATGTCGATGAGCATGTGCTTTCGCAGCCGGTGGGCGATTACGGCGTGGCACGCCTCGTGTATGGCGACTGCGTGGCGCTCGCGCTCGATGTACTCGAACTCGTCGGGCAGGCCGTGCTCCTTGAGCTGCTTGGCCTTCAAGATGTCCTGCCAGCTGATGCAGTCCCGGCCGGCCCGGATGGCCACGACCAGCGCCTCGTTGACCATGTCCTTGATGGTGGCGCCGGTGGCATAGGGCGTGATGACGGCGAGCTTGTCGACCTGCTCGGGCGTCAGCTCGTGGCGCACCTTGGCCAGGTAGCCCTCGTAGGTGCGGCGGCGGCCGTCCTTGGACGGGTAGCCCACCTTGTAGATCCGGTCGATGCGGCCGGGGCGCAGCAGGGCCTCGTCGAGGGCATGGGGCATGTTGGTGGCCATCATCACGAGCATCCGGTACTTGGGCGGGGGCTTGGGCTTCATGCCCAGCGCCCGGCGGACGACCCGGTTGGCGAAGCCCCGCGGCTTCTTCAGGCCCGACAGCTCGGCCAGCAGGGCCTGGAGGGTGCCCATGCCGCCGCCGCCCATGCCGGCGCCCATGATGAACTTGGCCAGCAGCGGCGGGCGGCCGCCGCCGGTGGTCGAGCGCGGCAGCTCGGACCGCATGAGCGCGTCGGCCGTGGCGGGCGAGGAGAAGCCCAACCCGTTGCAGGCGGTGAAGGCCTCCCAGGCCGGTGGGGCGAACCCGCCGCCGGGCCGGCCGAACCCACCCGAGGAGAGGGCGCCCCGGCTGCCGAGGGCGTCGGCCTCGTCGAAGAAGACGATGACGCCGCCGTAGCGCACGGCCAGCTTGCGCAGCTTTCGGAACAGCGACTTCACCTTGAGGATGCCGACCCCGATGAACATGTTCGTGAAGGCGCCGGGGTCCACGAACACGTAGGGCTTGCCGGTCTCGCCGGCCACCGCCTCGGCCATGAGCGTCTTGCCGGTCCCCGGGGGGCCCCACAGCAGGATGCCGCCCGGCACGTACCCGCCCCGCTTCTCGATGGCCTCGGGGTTCTCCAGGAAGACGATGTTCTCCTTGACCCGGTCGACCACGGCGTCCTGGCCCCAGACGTCGCTGAAGCGGGTCTTGATGTCGTCGGGGAAGTAGACGTCGACGCCGCCCTTGGACAGGAACCAGAAGATGGCGACGAACTGCAGGACGACGGCCGCCATCAGGAACAGGATCTGCAGGAGCATGGGCAGCGCCGTCCACACCGCGGTGGGCAGGCGGAACAGGCCCTGGACTGGCGACACCTCGTAGATGCGGCCGAGGAGCACCGCCACCAGGCCCAGGAGCACGGTCCACTTGAAGGCTCGCGCCAGCCGGTAGCGGGTCCAGTCGTTCAGGCGGGACGACCGGCGGTCCAGCCCTCCGAACACCTTCTGCATCCAGAAGCGGTGGTAGCCGGCCGAGCGCTCGCTGGTGAAGTAGTGGACCTGGCGGAGGACCTCCAGCCCGAGGAGCACCAGCAGCCAGGCGGACGAGCGGGCCTGGATGCGGGTGGCGTCGCCGAAGGGCAGGTTGGGGTCGTCGGCCATGGCCGCCCAGACCATGACCAGCCAGGCCCCGCCAAGGAAGATGAGGAACTTGGACCGGTCCCACCACCCCATGGGCTTCCGGGTGGCCGGTTCCTCACGGGAGCGCGAGACGTGCTCGGGTGGCGGCGTCGGCCCGCGGTCGTGATCGGGCCAGGCCAACCCGCTCCCCGGCTCGGGGCTGGAGGTGGTCTTCGACATCAGCGATCCTCGACTTTCCAGGACTCGACGATCCCGTCGATGACGGACTCGTGCTCGTCGTAGCACCCGAGCTCACAGGTGACGACCAGGAGGTGCACCTTCTCGACGTTGCTGTCCAGCAAAGCCACTTGGCGCCATTTGACCACCTCGCCGTCGGGCGTGGTGAGGTTGAGCAGCAGCTCGCTCCCGTGGAAACCGCCGGGCCGCTCGACGTTCCGGGCGGCCAGCACCTCGACCTGCCCCCCCTCTTGCGCCTCGTCGCCCAGCGGGTCGTACGGAAGCAGCACCGAGCGCAGGTCGGCCAGCGAGAAGCTGTCCCGCTGCGACGGCAGCAGGGTGCGGACCTGGACCAGCCCGGTCGGGAAGCGAGAGGGGGCGAGAATCGAGTCGGCGGCCGGCTCGGGGCGGGCGTCGAAGCCGACCGACCATGACAGCTGCTTGAACTGGTCGAGCTGCTCGGGGGACTGGCTGCTGGAGTCGAGCAGCTCGTCCTCGTCGAACAGCGTCCAGTTCTCGGGCACGCGCACGAACGTGCGGTCCGAGCTGCTCTTCACGTAGTGGTAGTCCGGCGCGGCGCAGGCCGCCAGGCCGGCGGCGGCGGCCAGGGCGATCACCGTGGCGCGCGCCACGCGAGACGGACGTCGGCCCGAGGCCACGGCTTCAGGGTACCCGGGGTGGCCGGAGCACAGCTCTCGGCTTCGCCGTTCGATTCCCGTTCGATTTTCCGGTCGGCGCGTGATCGTCAAGAATGCCGGCGTGCGGCGTACCAGGCCCGCACTGGGTGCCGCACTGGTGGTGCTCGGTGCCACCGTCGCCGCGGCGCCGGCCGGGGCGGCCGTGCCCGTGGTGGTCATCGAGGGCCGCGGCTTCGGCCACGGCGTCGGGATGGCCCAGGACGGTGCGCTGGCCATGGGGCGGCAGGGCGCCACGCTCAGCCGCATCCTGGCCCAGTTCTATCCCGGCACCCGGACCGGCAAGGCCGGTGGCGAGGTCCGGGTGGCGGTGGCGGGGCCGTCGGCCGCCCCGCTGGCGCTGGCGTTCCCCGGTGGCGGCGAGATCCGCGACGCCCGTTCCGGCGGACAGTCGCCGGGATTCCCGGTCACCGTGCCCGCCGGCGGGCAGGTACGGCTCCGCTTCGAGGGTGGGCGATACCACCTCGACGGCGTGGGGAGCGTGCGGCCGGCGGCAGCCGGGCGGGCGGTGACTCCCGCCGGGATGCCCGCGCCGGCACCCGGTCCGGCGGCGGCGCCCGACCCGGCGGCGACCACCACCACGACCACCCGGCCGCCCCTGCTGACGCTGCCCACCCTGCTGCCGCCGGGCAAGCCGCTGCTCCCGCCGCTTCTTCCAACGCCGCCACCCTCGGCCCCCGCGGCGCCGACCACCGCTCCGGGACCGGCCGGCGGTGGTAGCGGCGGCCTGTCGTCGACCCGGCCCCTGTGGGCGGTGCCGTCAGGCGGCGGCACCGTGGAGGTGCCGTCCCGCAAGCAGCGCTACCGCGGCGTCATCGAGGCGACCGGCAGCCCCCTGCGGCTGGTCAACCACGTCGACGTCGAGCAGTACCTGCGCGGCATGGGGGAGGTCCGTGACGCCAGCTGGCCCCAGGCCTCGCTCCGAGCTCAGGCCGTCGCCGCCCGGACCTACGCCCTGCGGGCTGTCGGCGGCGGCGGCGAGCTGTGCGACACCCAGCGGTGCCAGGTCTACCTGGGTGCGACGGCGGAGTACGCCGCCATGGACAGCGCTGTGTCGGCCACCCGCGGCCAGGTGCTCGTCTTCGGGCGGGGGCTGGCCTCGACCGTCTACTCGGCCAACGGCGGCGGCGTGTCGGCCACGCCGGAGGAGGGCTTCGGCACGGCCAGCACCGGCTACCCCTACCTGCGGGCCGCGCCCTACCCCACCGGCGACCCCCTGGCCTGGACGGTGCGGGTGTCGCTCCGCGACGTCGGCCGCCGGCTGGGCTACCGCGGCACCGTCCAGGGCCTGCGAGCCACCGCAGTGGGCGCGTCCGGCCGGGTCGTCCAGGTGACGCTCGAAGGAAGCCGCGGCGCCCGGGCGGTCTCGGGCCTCGACTTCGACCGCGCCCTGGGCCTGCGGTCGACGTTCTTCACGCTGCGGACCGAGGTGGCCGCCGCCGCCCCGGCGCCGCCACCTCCGGCCGCCGGCCCGGTCCAACTGCTGCCCGACCAGGCCGGCGGGGGCGGCGGGGCCCCGGCCGAGGTCACCGAGGTCGCCGCTGCACCACTGGAGCCCCCGACCCCGATCGCCCTGCCCCAGGGCGCCGCGGCCGCCGCGGCGGCCGCCGAACTGGCCGCCGCCGCCGGCCGTAACGCGTCCACCGAGCCGGCCGGCAAGCTCGCCCTCTCGGTCGTGGCGTGGCTGGCCCTGCTGGGCGTGTGCGTCGCGCTCCGCCTCACCAGAGCCGCCGCCCGCGGCTGAGGCGAGGCATAGGCCGTCGCTCGGCGTCGCGCTCTGCTGCGATCCTCCGTGTGGGCAACGGAGACCTCCCGACGGCACGGCGCAGGAGCAGTCGTGCCGCCCACGCGCCGCGGCCCGGGCCAAAGGCCCGGGCCGCGAGGCGCAGGAAACGAAGGGGACGGGTTAGAAGTCGTCCATGCCGCCGCCACCACCGGGCATGGCGGGGGCCTTGTCCTCGGGCTTGTCGACGATGACGGCCTCGGTGGTGAGGAACAGGGCGGCGATGGAGGCGGCGTTCTGGAGCGCCGAACGGGTGACCTTGGCGGCGTCGATGACCCCGGCCTTGAAGAGGTCCTCGTAGGCGCCGGTGGCGGCGTTGAGGCCGTTGCCGCCCTCCAGGTTCCGCACCTTCTCGACCACCACGCCGCCTTCCATGCCGGCGTTGACGGCGATCTGCTTCAGCGGCTCCTCGACCGCCCGGGCCACGATGCGGGCACCGGTGGCCTCGTCGCCCTCGAGCTTCTCGGCCCGGTCCAGCACCCGGGCCTGGGCCCGGAGCAGGGCCACGCCACCGCCGGCGACCACACCCTCCTCGACCGCGGCCTTGGTGGTGGAGACCGCGTCCTCGATGCGGTGCTTCTTCTCCTTCAGCTCCACCTCGGTGGCGGCACCCACCTTGATGACGGCCACGCCGCCGGACAGCTTGGCCAGGCGCTCCTGCAGCTTCTCCCGGTCGTAGTCCGAGTCGGTGTTCTCGATCTCGGCCTTGATCTGGGCGATGCGGCCCTTGATGTCGGCCTCGGTGCCGGCGCCCTCCACCATGGTGGTCTCGTCCTTGGTGACGGTGACCTTGCGAGCCCGGCCCAGCAGGTCCAGCGTCACGTTCTCCAGCTTGAGGCCCACCTCCTCGGTGATCACCTGGCCGCCGGTGAGGATGGCGATGTCCTGCAGCATGGCCTTGCGGCGCTCGCCGAAGCCGGGCGCCTTGACGGCGGCCGACTTGAAGGTGCCGCGGATCTTGTTGACCACCAGCGTGGCCAGGGCCTCGCCCTCCACGTCCTCGCAGATGATGACCAGCGGCTTGCCCGACTGCATGACCTTCTCCAGCACCGGCAGCAGGTCGCGCACGGCGCTGATCTTGGAGCCGGCCAGCAGCACGTAGGCGTCCTCCAGGACGGCCTCCATGCGCTCGGGGTCGGTCACGAAGTAGGGCGAGATGTAGCCCTTGTCGAAGCGCATGCCCTCGACCAGGTCCATCTCCATGCCGAAGGTCTGGCTCTCCTCGACGGTGATGACGCCGTCCTTGCCCACCTTGTCGATGGCCTCGGAAATCATCCCGCCGATCTCGGTGTCGGCGGCCGAGATGGACGCCACCTGGCTGATCTGCTCCTTGGAGTCGACCTCCTTGGCACCGTCCTTGATGGACTCGACGGCCGCCTCGACGGCGGCCTCGATGCCCTTCTTCAGCGACATCGGGTTGGCCCCGGCGGCCACGTTGCGCAGGCCCTCGCGGACCATGGCCCAGGCCAGCACGGTGGCGGTGGTGGTGCCGTCACCGGCGACGTCGTCGGTCTTCTTGGCGACTTCCTTGACGAGCTCGGCGCCGATCCTCTCGTAGGGGTCCTCGAGGTCGATCTCCTTGGCGATCGACACACCGTCGTTGGTGATGGTGGGAGCGCCCCACTTCTTGTCCAGG
>DATLFQ010000072.1:0-14576 GCA_035540915.1 Acidimicrobiales bacterium | reverse complement strand
CTCCCCCGAGCGCTGTACCGGCGCCTGCCCCAAGCGCCCGAGCTGCGACGCCGACCTGGACTTCGTGCGGCGCCCGATGGTGCGATGGCTGGACCCCCACCAGCTGCTCGACACGGTGGCCCGCGTCATCGCCTCGGGCGTGTGGAGCTCCTACGCCGACAGCCGCGAGCTGCAGGCGCTGGTGCCCTCGAAGCACTGCGACCGATCCGCGGGATCGGAGCTGTGGCTCGACTACGTGTCGGACCTGGGCGACGGCTGGAACTCCACCTACACCGTGGCCCGGCTCCTGGCGGCGGACCGGCTGAACCTGCCCGGCGCCGGCGGCCAGCACCACACCGAGCGCGGCGCCCTCCTGGTCATGGGAGGAGACCAGGTGTACCCGGTCCCCAAGCGGTCCGAGTACGAGAACCGCCTGATCGGTCCCTACCGGGCGGCCCTGCCCTGTGCGCCGGCCGGCAGCCCGGAACTGTTCGCCATTCCGGGCAGCCACGACTGGTACGACGGCCTGATCAACTTCACCAACGTCTTCTGCCGCGGGCGGCCGATCGGCGGATGGACCACCAGCCAGGCCCGCAGCTACTTCGCGGTGAAGCTGCCGCACCACTGGTGGCTGTGGGGCGTCGACCTCCAGTTCGGCAACTACCTCGACGAGGCCCAGCTCCGGTACTTCGCAGACGCGGCCGACGCCGCCATGGAGCCCGGCGACCGCATCATCCTGTGCATGGCCAAGGAGGTCGAGAGCGGGCGCAAGAGCGCCGAGGTGTCGTCCGATCGCAGCCTCGACCACCTGGAGCGCGAGGTGGTCGCCCCGGCCGGCGGGCGGGTGGCGCTCTACCTCAAGAGCGGGCGCCACTACTACGCCCGCTATGCCGAGGACGGCGGGACCGGCCAGCTCATCACCGCCGGAGGCGGTGGCGCCTTCCTGCACCCGACCCAGGACCTGCCGGAGCGGAGCGACCCGCACGCCGACCAGGGGTTCGCCCGCTACCGCCGGGCCGCCGTCTACCCGTCCGCACGCGACTCCAAGCGGCTCCGCAAGCGGGTGTTCCTGCTGCCCGCCTTCAACCTCCCGCTGGCCGCGCTCTTCGGCGCCGTGCAGGTCCTGCTCGCGTTCATGCTCAGCCTGCACCTGGACGAACGCCACCGGGACCTCGACATCGGCGACCTGCGCCTGGCGCTGTGGGCCAGCCCTACGGCGTTCCTGCTGATCGTGCTGATCATCGTCACGTTCGGCGGACTGGTCCGCCTGGCCCACGACGCCAGCGGCGCGACGCGGCTCGTGGTGGGCTTCGTGCACTCGGTGATGGTCTTCGCCACGGCGGCGGTGGTCATGATCGTGGCGTCCGACCTGTCCTCGGGGTACGGGCCGGGTGCGGGGTCGCTCCTGGCGTTCCTCGGCCTGGTCATGCTCATGGGAGGGGTCGGCGGCGCCCTCGGCATCTCGGCCTACTTCTGGGCCACCAACTGCCTCGGCTTCCACGGCAACGAGGCGTACGCCCCCCTGCACCACCCGGGCTACAAGAACTTCCTGCGCCTGCACATCGACACCACCGGTGGGCTGACCGTCTTCCCGATCGGCATCGACCGGGTCGCCCGCAAGTGGCGGTGGTCCCCCGACGGCCCGGACCACGCACCGTGGCTGGCCCCCGACGGCGCGGAGCCGGCCATCCGGCTGATCGAGCCGCCGGTCCGGGTCGACGAGGGCCGGGGGAGCCCCCCGCCGGCCGACTTGTAGAGTCGGCCCGGTGCAGACCGACGAAGCACGGGCCCACCTGGAGCAGGAGCGCACCCGACTGCAGTCGCTTCGGGACGGCTTCCACGACGACGGGCTGACCCGCGAGTCCGAGAACGACAGCCTGGCCGAGCTCTCCTCGGTCGACCAGCACCAGGCCGACGTCGGCACCGAGACGTTCAACCGCGAGCGGGACCTGTCGATCCTCGAACGGGTGGAGGCCGAGCTGGACGACGTCGAGCACGCCCTGCGCCGCCTGGACGACGGGTCCTACGGCACCTGCGAGGCCTGCGGCCGTCCCATCGACGACGGGAGGCTGGAGGCGATGCCGGCGGCCCGGTTCTGCGTCGAGGACCAGTCGATGGCGGAGCAGGAGGCCAGGGCCGCGGGCGACCCGACCGCCGGGGCCTGAGTACAGCTGGTGCGCAAGGCCACCGTCCTGGCCATGGCCGGGCTGGCGACCGCGGCCGGCGCCGGTGCCGGCCTGGCGGTCGCCCTCCGCGACGCCGACCGGCGGCTGCGCTGGGAGCGCCAGGCGCGCGTCTGGAGGCTCACCGCCCGCCGCGGCCTGCACTTCGCGCGCGTGAAGGTGCGGGGCCGACGGGCCACCGAGGAGGAGCGGGCCCGGCTGGAGGAGCAGTTCGCCATCCGCACCGCCGAGGACGTGGCGCAGGTCCTGGGCGGCATGAAGGGCGCCATCATGAAGGCGGGCCAGATGATCTCGTTCATCGCCGACGGCCTGCCGCCCGAGGCCAAGGCCGCGCTGGCCACCCTCCAGGCGGACGTGCCGCCCATGGCCCCGAGCCTGGCCGAGCGGGTGGTCACCGAGGAGCTGGGACTGCCGCCCGACCGGCTCTTCCTGGACTGGGACCCCGTCCCGGTGGCCGCCGCGTCCATCGGCCAGGTCCACCGGGCCGTCATGCACGACGGCCGCATCGTGGCGGTGAAGGTGCAGTACCCCGGCGTCGACAAGGCCATCAAGAGCGACCTGGACAACGCGGAGGTCCTCTACGGGATGTTCGCCGCCTTCGCCCTCAAGGGGCTCGACGTCAAGGCGCTGGTGGACGAGCTGCGGGCCCGGATGGCCGACGAGCTGGACTACCGGCACGAGGCCGGCTGCCAGGCCGAGTTCGCCGAGCTGTACGCCGGCCACCCCTTCATCCACGTGCCGTCGGTGGTGCCCGAGCGCAGCGCCCAACGGGTCCTGACCAGCGAGTGGGTCGACGGGATGCGCTGGGAGCAGTTCCTGGCCACGGCCGACCAGGAGGCGCGGGACCGGGCCGGCGAGGTGCTCATGCGCTTCGCCCAGGGCTCCATCCACCGCCACGGCGTCTTCAACGGCGACCCCCACCCCGGCAACTACCGCCTGCACGAGGACGGCTCGATCACGTTCTTGGACTTCGGGCTGGTGAAGCGGTGGTCGCCCGGCGAGTTCGGGCAGCTGAGCCCGGTGCTGGACGCCATCTTGGAGCGCGACGCCGCCGCGTTGGTCCGCACGTCGGTGGCGGCCGGGTTCATGCCGGCCGACCACGGCTTCGACCCCGAGTTCGTGTTCGAGTACGTCCGCGGCCCCTACGAGCCGTTCCTGGCCGACGAGTTCACCTACACCCGGGAGTGGACCGGCAAGGCCCTGCAGACGGTGATCGACCTGCAGGGCCGCTACGGCGAGCTGATCAAGAAGCTGAACATGCCGACCTCGTACGTGATCCTGGACCGGGTGGTGTGGGGCGTCAGCGCGCTGCTCAGCCGGCTGGAGGCGACTGGCAACTGGCGGGCGATCCTGGCCGAGTACCGCAAGGGAGCGCCGCCCAGCACCGAGCTGGGGCGCCAGGAGGCGGAATGGCGGTCGGCGCCCGGTCGGTGAGGGTCTGGCGCGCCGTTCGCCGCTACGTGCGGATGTACGTGGCGCCGCCCCGCTACCGGCGGGGGCAGCGCCTCACCCTCACCACCGCCGACGGCGTGCGTCTCAACGCCTGGCGGCTGCCGGGGCCGGACGACGCCCCCTGCACGGTCGTCGTCGTCCACGGCTTCGTCAACTCGTCGCGGTCGCCGGCCGTGCACGCGTTCGCCACTCGGCTGGCCGCCTCCGTCCACGTGGTGGTGCCCGACATGCGCGGCCACGGCCGCTCGGGCGGGCGCTGCTCCATGGGCCGCCACGAGCCCCTGGACGTGGCCGCTGCGGTGGCCGCCGCCCGGCCCGACCTGCCGGTGGTCACGCTCGGCACCAGCCTGGGCGGGGCGGCCGTGCTGCTGCACGCCGGCACCGCCGGCGGCGTGGCCGGCGTGGTGGCGGTCAGCGCGCCGGCCCACGGGGAGCTGGATGGAATCGGCACCCACCGGGTCCGGCGCTGGGTCAGCGGTCGGGTGGCCCGGGCCCTGCTGGCCCTCGTCCTGCGGACCCGGGTGGGGCCCGACTGCGTCTACCTGCCCGAGGCGCGGGAGGTGGTGGCCCAGATCGCGCCGGCGTTCACCCTGGTGGTCCACGACCCCGACGACTGGTACTTCGGGCCCGAACACGCCGAGGCCGTCCATCGCTGGGCCGCCGAGCCCAAGGACCTCTGGTGGTACCACGGCGCCGGCCACGGGACCGACCTGCTCACCCCGGCGTTCGCGGACCGCCTGGTCGCCGAGCTGGCCCGGCGCCTTTCTGGCGCGCCGGCCGATCGGCCCGCCAGGCCGTGATCAGGTCCGACCGCCAGAACAGGGCGGCGCCGAGCGACAGCGTGCCCACCGCCACGCCGGCGAGCGACAGGGCCTCCGCCCCTGTCACCAGGCCGACCAGCAGCAGCAGGGCGCCCAGCGCGCCGAGCCCGCACGACACCACCAGCGGCCGGGGGGTCGGGGGACGTAGGGGCGCGGTCATTCGTCGTCCTCCATGCCCTTGGCCACCAGGAAGCCGCGAGCCCGCTCGGTACGCGGGTAGCGGTTGACCAGCGCCCAGAAGTCGGGCCCATGGTTCGGGACGCGGAGGTGGGCCAGCTCGTGCACGATCACGTAGTCGACCACCCACGGCGGGAAGGCGGCCAACCGGTTCGAGAGGCGGACGGTGGCCTCGCCCGGTGAGCACGAGCCCCAGCGCCACTGCTGGTTGTCCACCCAGCGGACCGACGCGGCCGCCGGCAGCTCGTAGCGCGCCGCCAGCGTCGCGGCCCGGGCGGCGACGTCGACGGTGCGTGCGGCCGCTTTGCGCTCCATGCGCTTGACCATGGCGTCCACGACCCGGCGCTCGTCGGTGCCGCTCATCCACGCCGGGATGGACACCTGCAGCACGTCGCCCACCTGGCGGGCCGCCACGGTCTTGCGCCGCCGCGTGCTCCGGAGCACCCGAACCTCCACCGCTCCGACCGTAGTGACGCGGCCGGTGCTCAGGCCGGGATGGCGTCGTCGTCGAGGGCGGGCAGCGCCGCCAGGGCGCCCAGCCGCGGGCTGGTCCCCGCGAACTCGACCCAGCGGCCGCACAGGTTCGGGACGGGGCTGACCTCCGACCCCAGATGGCGCTCCAGGGCCCGGATGGCGCCGCCGTGGGTGACCACCACCGTCGGCCCGGTCGCCGGCCCGGCGGCCAGGCGCGCCAGGCCGGCGAGCAGGCGAGCCACGAACGCCGGCTCGGCCTCGCCGCCCGGCGTGGACTGTGACCGGCCGGCCCGCCAGGCGACCAGCTCCTCGGGCCAGCGGCGGGCGATCTCCGCCGTGGTCAGCCCGGTCCAGTCCCCCACGTCGCGCTCGCGCAGCCCCGGGTCGACCGCCACAGGCGCCAGGCCCAGGTTTTCGGCCACGATCTCGGCCGTCCGCCGGGCCCGGACGAGGTCCGAGCACGCCACCGCCGCGAAGGGCTCGCCCGAGCCGGCCAGCCACCGGGCCGCAGCGGCCGCCTGGTGCACGCCGAGCGGCGACAGCGGCGGGTCGGCCCACCCCTGCCAACGCTCCTCGGCGTTCCAGATCGACTGGCCATGGCGGAGCAGCAGCAGGCGGGGCACCGGAGCCAGGGTAGACAGTGCCGACCGTCGCCGGCCGGCCGCCGGGGGCCGCCGGCGGAGGGCCGGAGCTACCGTCGGGGGCGATGGGCCTGCCGACGGGGAAGCTGGGCACCGACTACGGGGTGCGGCTGGAGACCGTCGACGACGACCGGGCGCGGGCCTTCGCGGCGGCCACCAACGACACCGCCGGCCGCCACGCCCCGCCGGTCTTCGCCGTGGTGCCCACCTGGTCGTCGCTGACTGCAGCGCTGGCCGGGGTGCTGCCGGCCGGCTCCCTGCCGTGGATCGTGCACAGCGCCCAGGACATGCACTTCCACCAGGCGCTGGCGCCCGGCCGACGGCTCGCCACCCGGGCCCGGGCCTTCAACGTCCGGCCGGGCCGGACGGGCGCCCGCTACACCGTCCACCTGGCCAGCGTGGACGGCGACACCGGCGAGCCGGTGCTGGACCAGTACGCCACCATGCTGGTGAGGGGGCTGGCCGGCGGCGAGCCAAGCGGCCCCGACGCCCCCGACCACGCCTTCCCCGCGGCGGCCCGGGCGCTGCCGGTGGGCGAGCACACGGTGACCGTCGACGCCGACCAGGCCGTGCGCTACGGGCAGGCGTCCGGCGACCACAACCCCATCCACCTCGACGACGAGGCGGCGCGTGCTGTCGGGCTTCCGGGGGCGATCCTGCACGGTCTGTGCACCATGGCGATGGTCGGCCGGTCGGTCGTGGCGCTGGTGGCCGGCGGCGACCCCGACCGTCTGCGCCGGCTGGCGGTGCGCTTCGCCGGCGTCGTGCGCCCGGGCCACGACCTGGTGACCACGGCCTACGACGGCGGGACCAGGGACGGTCGCCGCATCCATCCCTTCGAGACGACCAGCGACGGCCGCCTGGTCGTGTCCCACGGCCGGGCCGAGGTGGGCTAGTGCCGGTCCTGCGGCTCTTCGCCTCGGCCCGCGAGGCGGCCGGCCTCGGCTCCGCGGCGGTCGCCGGGGCCACCGTCGGCGAGGTGCTGGCGGCGGCCCGGGTTCGCTTCGGCGACCGCTTCACCGAGGTCCTTGCCACCAGCCGGGTGTGGCTCAACGGCGAGCCGGCCGCCGACCACGACCTGGTGGGAGAGGCCGACGAGGTCGCCGTGCTGCCGCCGGTGTCGGGGGGGTCGTCCTGAGCGCGACCGCCCGGTGGCCGCTGCGACCGCCGCGCCGGGCCGGCGTGCTGGTGGACGGGACCGCGCCGTCGCCGGCCCGTCAGGCCGCCGAGCTGGCCGTGGTCCCTCGGGTCGTCGGCCCGCACGCCCGGCTGGGCGTGGTGTGGGCCGGTCTGACGGTGGTCGCCCTGGTTGCCGGGCCGGTGGCGCTGGCCGTGCTGTTGGCTCCCGCGGCGGCGGCGGCCAGCCACCAGGCGGCCCGCTCATGGCGGCGCCGGCCGCGGCGGGCGGCGCCGCCCGTGGCCGCCGCAGGCGCCGGCGTGCTGCCGCTGGCCGCCCTGGCCGGTCCGCTCGCGGTCGCCGTCGCAGCCGCCGCCCTGGCCGCCGCCCTGATGGCCGCCGCGCTGGCGGCCCGGTCGGAGCGAACGGCGGCCGACCCGGTACTGACCGGCGCCGTGGCGCTGTTCCCCGGGCTGGCCGCAGCCGGCCCGGTGCTGCTGCGCCGCGACGGCCTGGTGGCGGCGCTGGTCCTGCTGGCCTACGCCGCCGTCTACGACACCGGCGCCTACGTCGTCGGCACCGGGGCGGCCCGCGCCTGGGAGGCCGCGGTGGCCGGGATGTTCAGCATCGGCGCCGTCACCCTGGCGGTGGCGGCCGTACTGGTGCCGCCGTTCCGCGGCGCCAGTCCCTGGGCCCTCGGCGCGCTCGCCGCCGTCCTGGCGCCGCTCGGCCCCCTCGCCGGGTCGGCGTTGCTCGGCGATCGGCGGGCCCGCGCGCCGGCGCTGCGCCGCCTGGACTCGCTGCTTCTGCTGGGCCCGCTGTGGTCACTGGCTGCCGTGCTCGTGCTGCAGTAGTTCGCCTCGCGTTTGCGGGTCGACCGGCTGGGAACCATGGCCTGACACCCACCAGGAGGCAGGCATGCTCGGGTTCATCCTCGGACTGATTCTCATCGGCATCATCGCCGGGTTCCTTGCGCGTGCCCTGGTGCCCGGGCGCGACCCGATGAGCTTCGGCGCCACCGTCCTGCTCGGGATCGTCGGTTCGTTCGTGGGCGGCTTCCTGGGCGACGTGCTGTTCCGGAGCGACGCCGAGGACCTCGGCCTGCGGCCGAGCGGCATCATCGGCTCGATCATCGGCGCCATCATCGCCCTGCTCGTGTACAACGCGGCGACCCGCCGCAACCGCCGCTTGGCCTAGGCCTAGAAGAGCAGCTCCCAGAGCACCACGAAGAAGGCCCACAGCCCGAAGCCGGCGATGACCGCCGAGCGGTGGTTCTCCAGGAACGCCTTCGTCGGCCCCGGGCCGCTCCCGCCGATTCGGCCCAGCGCGTTCAGCTCGAACAGCACCACCACCAGCAGCGTGAGCGCCCAGTAGGCGCCGCGGGCGCCGCCCTCCGGGGTGATGTCGTACCGGAAGGCCAAGTGGCTCGTCACCCCCATGAACCACAGCATGGGGATCGAGAAGAAAGTGTTGGTGCGCGACGCCAGGAACGACTTGCGGGCGGCACCGGCGGCGGCCGGATCGGCCTCGCCGCCGGCGGCCACCCGCTGGGCCGATGCGATCACGATGCGCTGGTTGGGCCAGATGACCATCCAGACGTTCATGAACATGGCCAGCGCCAGCAGGATGCCGGTGGAGATGCTGATGCCGGGCGCGGTCTTGAAGTACTCACCACCGGCCAGGTTCTCCTGGAACCCCAGGATCATCACGCCGGTGAGCAGCGTGAGCACCGCGCCGTAGCGGAACCACCACAGGGCCCGAGGTGCGAGCTTGGCGACGATGTCGGTGCGGGTGGTCGCGTCCATCTCCGCGAACGACGGCACCTGGACGAAGTTGAAGTAGTAGAGCAACCCGATCCAGGTCACCCCCGAGAGGTAGTGCCCCCAGCGCGAGAGCATCTCGCCCCCGGCCTGGGTGAAGATCTCCACGTCAGCCCTTGGTCTTCCAGAAGATCCCCGCGATCTCTTCGATCTGGTCCAGCAGCTTCTGGCCGAGCGCCGGGTCGGTGGAGTGCTTGCACTGCCCGGCCGTCTTGGTGGCATTCCAGAACAGCTCGTGCAGGTTCGGGAACTGCTCCAGGTGCGGCGGCTTGAAGTAGTCGGTCCACAGGACCCAGAGGTGGTGCTTGACCAGGTCGGCCCGCTCCTCCTTGATGACCAGGCTGCGGGTGCGGAAGACCTCGTCGTCGGAACCGTGGTACTTCTCCATGATGGCCTTGACCGACTCGGCCTCGACGCGGGCCTGGGCCGGGTCGTACACCCCGCACGGCAGGTCGCAGTGGGCGCTGACGGTGGCCGGTCGGCCGGCCAGGCCGAGGAGGAACGGCAGGATGCGCATGGGCACTCCTTCGTGGTTGTGCGGTTGAGGCTTTCTACCCTGCCACCGCTGGCCGGTGTGGCACTGCTTAGCTGGAACGTGGCGCGCCGGTTCGAGCGGGTGGAGGTGACCGGCGACAGCATGTGGCCCGCCCTCCGTCCCGGCGACCGCCTGCTGGTCGTGCGCGGCGGCCGGGTCCGTCCCGGCGACGTGGTCACGCTGGCCGACCCCCGCCGCCCCGACCGGGTGATGGTCAAGCGGGTGGCCGCTCGGAGCGCGGGCGGGGTGGTGGTGCACGGGGACAACCCGGCGGCCAGCACCGACAGCCGGCACTTCGGCCCGGTGCCCCGCGTCCGGGGCCGGGCCGTCTACCGCTACCACCCGGCGGCGCGAGTCGGACGCGTGGGCGGGGGTACGATCCGGTTCCATGCAGGATCTCGAGCGGCTCCTGGCGCCTGACTTCCTCGAGGGCCTGGCCGATGCACCGATGGACGAGGTGCGGGCCCGCCGCCAGGCCTGCGAGGAGGTGGAGGTCCGCCTGTCGTACGTGCGCCGCCTGGTCCAGGGCCGGCTCGACATCGTCCGGGCCGAGCAGCGCCGGCGCATCGAAGGCGGTACCGAGGAGCTGAGCGCGCTGGTCGAGCAGCTGCCCGGCATCCTGGCCGGTCCGCCCCGCCCGCCCGGACCGGGCCGCCTGCCCACCCGCCTTGAGCCCGAGGGCAGCCACCGCGAGCTCACCGGCGAGCTGGACCGCATCATCGACGCGTCCCGCCTGGCCGGCCTGGCGAGCCTGCCCGACGAGGAGGTGGCCGCCGCCGAGGAGGAGCTGCAGGCTTTCGAGCGGCGGGTATCGGGCCAACGCCGCGCGCTGCACGAGCGGCTGGACGCCATCCAGGCCGAGATCGTCCGCCGCTACCGCTCGGGGGAGCTGAGCGTCGACACCCTGCTGACGTGACGCCCCTGGCGTCGCTGGCGGTGCTGTCGATGCACACGTCGCCGCTGGACCAGCCCGGCCGGGGGGACAGCGGGGGGCTCAACGTGTACGTCCGCCAGCTCACCGCCGCGCTGGCCCGATCCGGCACCCGGTGCGACGTCTACACCCGGGCGTCGTCGCCGGCCCAGCCGGCCATGGTCGACGTCGAGCCCGGCGTGGTCGTCCACCACGTGGCCGCCGGCCCGGTGGCCGGGATGGCCAAGGAGGACCTGCCCGAGGTCGTGGGCGAGTTCACCTCGGCGGTGCTCGACCGCATGGCCCGGGGCTTCCCGGCCCAGGCCATCCACGCCAACTACTGGCTGTCGGGGGTGGCCGGCCACGCCCTGAAGCACGAGCTGGAGCTGCCGCTGCTGACGACGTTCCACACGCTCGCCGCCGTCAAGGCCGGCGGGGACCTGGAGCCGCCGGGCCGGCGGCTGGCCGAGGCCCAGGTGCTGGGCTGCTCGGACGCCGTGCTGGCCTCGTGCGTGGTGGAGGCCGAGCAGATCGGGTCGGTCGACGGCGCCGACCCGTCGAGGATCGAGATCGTGGCCCCGGGGGTCGACCGGGCCTTGTTCTCGCCCGGCGACCGGGCCCAGGCCCGCCGGGCCGTCGGCCTGCCCACCGGCGTCCCGCTGCTGCTGTTCGTCGGCCGCATCCAGCCGCTCAAGGGCGTGGCCCTCGCCGTCCGGGCGCTGGCCGAGCTGTCCAGCCTGCCCGACGCAGTGCTGGTGGTGGTGGGCGGGCCCAGCGGCGCCGACGGCCAGGCCGAGGTGGACCGGGTCCACGCGCTGGTGGCCGAGCTGGGGCTCGGGGACCGGGTGCATTTCGTGCCGCCGCAGCCCCACCACCTGCTGTCGAGCTACTACCGGGCCGCCGACCTGTGCCTGGTGCCCAGCCGGTCGGAGTCGTTCGGGCTCGTCGCACTGGAGGCGGCGGCCTGCGGCACGCCGGTGGTGGCCGCCGCCGTCGGCGGCCTGCTCACCCTGGTGGACCACGGCCGCACCGGCTTCCTGGTCGAGGGCCGGGACCCGGCGGACTTCGCCGCCTACGCCGCCGAAGTGCTCCACCACCCGGCTCTGGCGGCCGACCTGGCCGCCCGTGCCTCGGCCCGGGCCGGCGCCTACACCTGGCGCCGGGCCGGTGCGGCCGTCCAGGCGTTGGGGGACCGCCTGACCGCCCGCTCGCTCGTGGAGTGCCGGTAGTCACGCGAGCCTTGTCCGGCCCCGCCGGCGGCGGTACGGTGAGCCTTGCCAGCGGGCCCGAGGGGCGGAACGGCGCCATTCGTTCGGGGAAGTGCGAATGACGCCGGGAGGTTCCTCGGGCCCCGGCCATCCCGGCTCCCAGCGGGCTCGCCCCCCGTTCTCCCTGCTGGTCAGCATCACGGTCACCGGCATCATGGGCAACGTCCTGCTCGTGCCGGTCCTGCCGGACATCACCGCCGACCTCGGGGTGGCGTCGTCGCGGGGCGGCCTGCTGCTGGCCGCCGCCACTGCGCCGGGCATCGTGCTGGCGCCGGTCATCGGCGTGCTGGCCGACCGCTTCGGCCGGCGGGTCGTCGTGGTGCCCTGCCTGGCCCTGTTCGGCATCGCCGGGGGCCTGGGCGGCCTGGCGCCGAGCTTCGGGGCCCTCCTCTCCCTGCGCCTGCTCCAGGGCGTGGGCTCGGCCGGGCTGATCAACCTGGCCGTGGTGCTCATCACCGACCACTGGGAGGGGCCCGACCGCGCCCGCATGATCGGGCGGAACGCGGCCGCCCTGACCGCCTCACTGGTGGCCCTGCCGCCCCTGGGCGGCCTGCTGGCCGAGCTCGGCGGCTGGCGGGCCACCTTCGTGCCGTACTGGATCGCCCTGCTGACCGCCGCCGCGAGCCGGGCCCGCCTGGCGCCCGGCTCGCGCTCGACGGCCACCCTCGCCGGCCAACTGCGGGCCACCGCCCCGGCTCTGCGCACGGGCGCCGTGCTCGGCCCCATGGCCCTCGGCGCCGGCGTGTTCGTGCTGATCTTCGCCCTGCTGGCCGCCGCCCCCGGCTACCTGGACGACGACTTCGGGCTGGGCGCCTCGGCCCGGGGCCTCCTGCTCGGCCTGCCGGCGCTGACCTCCACCGCCGCTGCGCTGTCCCTCGGCCGGCTCAACCAGCGGCTGGGCACCCGGCGCCTCGCCGTCGCCGGCCTGAGCATGCTCGGCGCCGGCCTGGGCCTGGTCGGCGCGGCCCCCTCGCTGGTCGTGGTGGGGGCCGGGCTGCTGGCCTACGGGCTGGGCGAGGGGCTGCTCATCGCCACGCTGCAGGAGACGGTCGCCTCGTCCGCCCCGCCCGACAGCCGCGGCGCCGTGGTGGCCACCTGGGTCGGCTTCGCACGCGCCGGCCAGACCCTGGGCCCGATCCTGGCCGGTGCCGGCGTCGCTGCGGTGGGCGCCCGGGCCACCTTCGGCGTCGCCGCCTCGGCGGCCGTCGCACTCGCCGCCCTGGCCCGTCGCCTCCCGGCGCGCCGGGCCCCGGTCCCCGCCGCCTGAGCTCCCAGCGCATATCGGACAATCGTGCGCATCCCTTTCGGGAAGCCGGCCGGCCGGCTACGGTGAGCGCCGGCCGCCCGAGGGCCACCGGGGGTGAACAACGCGCGTATGCCGAAGATCTGCCGCCTGCTGGTCGCGGCCATGGCGTTGGTCCTGGTGGCGACGGCCCAGCCCGCCCAAGCCCGTGAGTCGTTGGCCACGACCCGCAAGCAGGCCGAGGCCGCCCGCCAGAAGAAGGCGCAGATCGCCGCCAAGCTCAACACGCTGAAGGCGTCCGACGCCCAGCTGGCCTCGGCGGTGCGGGTGCTGGACCGCCAGGTGGCCGCCGAGCTGGCCAAGGCCGGCGACGCCCGCCAGGCCGTGCTGGCCGCCGAGGCGGCGGTGGCCCAGGCCGAGAGCCGCATCGCCGGCACCGAGGCGCAGCTCGTCGGGCTGCGCCAGGCAGTGGTGACCCGGGCCGTCTCGGCCTACGTGCGCCCGCAGGAAGAGATGTTCGCCACCGTGCTGGGCGCCGCCGACTTCGCCGAGGCCAGCCGCCGCACCTCCCTCCTGGCCCAGGTGGCCAACCACGACCGCGACGTCCTGGACCAGCTCCGCTCCCTCCGCCAGGACCTGGGCGACGAGCAGGCCGCCGCCGCCCGCGCCCGCGACCTGGCGTCCGAGCGGCGCCTGGTGGTCAACACCCGGCTGGCCGAGCTGGAGCGGGTCCGCAAGGAAAAGCAGGTGCTGGCCGACGCGCTGGACAAGCGCATCCGCCAGTACCAGAGCGAGCTGGACGAGGCGGCCCGCCAGGAGGCCGGCCTGGCCGCCCTGATCCGCTCCCGGGAGCGGGCCGCCAGCTCCGTCCTCGACGGCGTGATCTCCGCCGCCGGCCTGGTGTGGCCCGTCCAGGGCAAGCTCACTTCCGGCTTCGGTCCCCGGTGGGGCCGGCTGCACGCCGGCATCGACCTGGCCGCCGGCACCGGCACTCCCATCAAGGCGGCCAAGGCCGGCGAGGTCATCTTCTCCGGCTCCTACAGCGGCTACGGCAACTGCGTGATCATCGACCACGGCGGCGGCCTCACCACCCTCTACGCCCACCAGAGCCGCGTCGCCGCCCGAGAGGGAGCGCAGGTCGCCCAGGGCGCAGTCATCGGCTACGTCGGCTCGACCGGCCACTCCACCGGCCCGCACCTCCACTTCGAGACGCGCGTCAACGGCTCCCCGCAGAACCCCCGCCGCTTCCTGCCCTAGCCCCGCCTCACGGCGGCCCCCGCTCGCCCGCGGCCGCCGCCCTCCTCCCCAGCCGCCCGGCGGCCCGGTCCCGCACGGTCTTGTCCCGGTGATGGGGCCAGCACCGGGCCACCAGGTTGTCGAACGAGGTGACCCCGCCGTTGGCCACCGGGTCCAGGTGGTCCCACTCCAGGCCGTGGCGGCGGCCACAGCCCTCGTCCACGCAGTGTGCGCCCTCGAAGTCAGGCGGTGCTCCCAGCTGCAGCGCCGTGCGCAGCTCGGCGGGGATGTGGCGCCCGAAATGCGCCACGGTGTCGATGCGGCGCCCGTCGTGCAGAACTGCCTTCAGGAACGCATCCCGGCCCACGTCCCTGGCCACTGCCACCGGTATCGGTCCCCCACCGACGACGGCGCATACCTCACCGGGCTCCGTGGCGCCCCGCCGCCAGGCCGTCACGTCGCACACGATCACGAGTTCGGGCCCCGAGGCCTTCGCCGTGCCCCGGCCGTCCACCAGCGCCACGAGGGCGTCGGCGGCCGAGGCCGCCCGTACCTCGCGCTGCTCGACGGGCGTCGACCGGCGGAGGCGGTCGCACTCGGCGTCGAGCCGGTTGACGAGTGCGACGCCGACCTCGGGGGCCAACGCGGCCTCCAGGCGGATCATGCCCAGGCCGTCGCGCCAGTGGCGGAGCCGCCGGGCCTGGTGCTGGCGGCGATGCA
>DATLFQ010000071.1:0-10022 GCA_035540915.1 Acidimicrobiales bacterium | reverse complement strand
CACCGCGTTCTTCCGGGCCGAGATGGCGGCCGGCCGCATGCGCGACCAGGAGCCGCGCCTGGTCCTGCTGGCCACCTACTCGGCGGTCCTGGGCATGGCCACCGAGGTCGACGTCCTGCGGGCCCTCGGCTTCGACCCCACCCCCAGGGAACTCGTCCGCCGCCGCCGTGAGCTGCTCGCCTTCCTTCGCAACGCCCTGGGCGTCACCCCGTAACCCGCCCGAGGGCCGGCCCTGCCGGCCCCACAACGCCCGGCGCACCGAGCCCCGCCCGGAGGGGTTCAGGGGAGGGGCCGCGCGCCCCCCGACTCACAAGACCGGCAGCCAGGTCCCGAGGAAGGCGGTGACCGGGATGGGCATGCGGCTGGACAGGCCGACCAGGTCGAGGAGATCGCTGCGCCACGAGCCTGCGGCCACCGAGGCCACGGACAGGTCGCCCGCCTGGCGGGCGACATCGATGGCCAGCTCGGTCGCAGCGTAGGAGACCAGCGCCCGGTAGGAGGTGGACTCGGCCGTCGCCCGGAAGCGGGCCGCCCCCGGCAGCAGGGAGGTGGGCCACGGCAGGGACAGCACGGTGCGGGCGCCCATCGCCTCGGGCACCTTCTCGATGCCTGCGTAGGCGGCCGAAGGCGCCAGCACGGTGCCGTACGCCGGCCGCCAGGTGGAGCGGGCCAGTGCCTTGACGCAGCGGGCCGCCAGGTCGGCGTCGCCGGCGATGGCGAGGGCGGTGGCGCCGGCGGCCGCCAGGTTCTGGATCTCTGCGGCGCACGTCCCGCCGGGGCGGGCGTTCACGGTGGTCGTGCCCGCCGCGCTGGCCAGCCCTGCGGCCAGGCCGGCGTCCGGGCCGGTGCCGACGACGATTCCGATCTGCCCACGCAGCCCGTTGCGGCGCAGCAGATGGGCCAGCTGCACTCCGGCGGCGCGTGGAGCCGCCTCGGCGGCGACCACCCCGGGACCGTTGATGGAGGGGTCGGCCGGCAGCAGCCAGGGCACGCCGGTCGGCGGCGGGGCGCCGAACCCGCCCACGAGCGCGTCGACCCGCGACGCCAGACCCTGGACCGCGGCGGCGTCCTCGGCGGGGACCACGACCAGCTCGACGGGGAACCCGGCCACCCCGCCCGCCGTGTTGGCGGCGACCACCCGCTGGCGGACGATCCGCTCGACGGTGGCGCCCTCCGCGGCCTGCGCCCCGCGAGTCGGTACGACCAGCCCGAGCCGCAGCGGGCCGGCCGGCACCGGCGTGGCGTCGGGGGACAGGCTCGGCACGCTCGGCGAGTTGGGCGGCGACGGCGCGGTGGTGGGCGGCAATCGGCCGCCCGGATCGAACGCCCCGTCGAGCGTGGGCCCCGGCACCGCCTCGACGGCCGGGGCGGGCGCCTGGCCGCCCCGGCCGGGAGAGGCGCCTTCCCCGGTGGACCCGCCGGCGGGCGCGCCGTCGCCGCCCAGGGCGACCGATCCCGGGCCGCGGGCGCCGTCCTCACCGTCCGACACGAACAGCACGCCGGTCAGGACGGCGGCCGCCACGGCGATCGGGCGCCAGAGCCGACGGGGCTGGCGAGGTTCCTCGCCGGCCTCGGTCATCGCCACGAAGGGCTGGGCCCGCAGCCACGACCGGACCCGGCCGAATTCCGACACCCGGCGCTGGCAGCGGTGGCAGCGGGCGACGTGCGAGCCGACGCGGTCGGGCCCCTCGCCGTCGAACCAGGCGCCCAGGTCGACGCCGCGCGGGTGGGGTCGGAGGATCATCGGCGATTCCGCGCCGCCAGGAGGCGGGCGGCCTTGCGCCGGGCGGAGTGCAGGCGCGACATCACGGTGCCGAGCGGAACCTGTTGGACTTCGGCGATCTCGGCATAGCTGAGGTCCATCACTTCCCGCAGCCAGAGCGCTTCACGCAGGGGAGGGGCCAGGCGCTGCAGCAGGACCCACGCGGCCGCCAGCTCGAGAGCGGCGACGACCACCTCTTCGTGCGAGGTCGTCGGCAGACCGGCATCGTCCTCGAGGACGGCCGTGGGCCGGGCCGCCCGGAGCCGCTCGTAGCAGCAGTTCCGCACGATGGCGAGCAGCCAGCTGTCCAGCTTGGCCGGGTCGGCCGCGCCCCAAGCCCGCCACGCCTTGATCCATGCTTCCTGGCAGACGTCCTCGGCGGCGTCGGAACCGAGGATGGCGCGCGCGTAGTGGAGTGCATGCTTGGCTCTCAGTCGGTGAAATTCCTCGAAGGAGGTCATTCAGCCCTGTCCGATGAGAGACGGCCCGATGCCGGGGATTATTCGTCTCTTCTGGCCGCCGGACCTGGCTCGGGGCCGGAATGCCCGCTTTGTCGCCGCTGTCACCGGCCCGCCGGAGGCGTGTAGCGCTTGTTGGCTGTCGGCGGTCGCCGCGCCGTCGTCTCGGCTGCCGGCGCCGGCGCCGGCGATCGGCGCCACCGGCGGCGACCGGTCGGAGCGTCGCCGCTGCTGTCGTCCCCGCCCTCGTCTTCGCCTGCGCCTTCGCCCGCGTCCTCGCCCGCCGCCGGCCGGCGCTCACGGGGTCGGGCCCGGAACAGCAGCCAGCCACCGAGCAGCAGGAACGGTGCCCCCAGGACCCACGCCCCGCCCCACGGCCCCAGGCCGACGGCCAGCGCGGCCAGCCCGGTCAGCATCCGCCGCCCCGAGCGGGCCGCCAGGAACAGCAGGCCGGCCACCGCCACGCCGATGGCGGCGCCCACGACGTAGGCGACGTCGCTGAAGCCGGTGGTGGCGTAGAGGGCCACGAACCCCGCCGCGGCGACGATGGCGCCCCGGGTGGCCAGGCGGACCTCGCGCTGATCGAGCGGGTTCACCGACCGGCCCGGGTGACTGCAGAACGGGGCGCCACCGGTTCCCACGGTACTCAGCCACCCGCTCCCGGCGCGGGCGGCGTGCGAGGCTGGCCCGGTGGACGAGCACGGCTACGTGTACGACCTGCTCCTGGAGCTCGGCCTCACCGACTTCCAGGCCAGGACCGGCGAGTTCGTGCTGGTCCGCCCGGCCAAGATCGTCATGCTCGTGGTGGTCGGCCTGGTTGTGACGCGCCTGGGTGCCCGAACCGTCCGGCGCTCGGTGCGCTCCCTGCAGGCCCGCTCGCCCTTGCGCAGCGGGTCGGCGCGCGCCGCCCAGCGGGCGTCGACGGTGGGCGATGTGCTGGCCGGCCTGGTCCGCGTGGTGGTCTGGACGGTGGTCGTGCTGCTGCTCCTGGGGGAGGTCGGCGTCCAACTCGGCCCGCTTCTCGCCGGCGCCGGCATTGCGGGGATCGCCTTGGGGTTCGGCGCCCAGAGCCTGGTCAAGGACTTCCTGTCCGGCCTGTTCATCCTGGTCGAGGACCAGTACGGCGTCGGCGACGTCATCAACCTGGGCGACGCGTCGGGGACGGTGGAGGACGTCAGCCTCAGGGTCACCCGGATCCGGGGCACCGACGGCACGGTGTGGTTCGTGCCGAACGGCGAGATCAAGCGCGTCGGCAATTCCTCGATGGAGTGGTCGCGCGCCCTCATCGACGTGCTGGTGGCCTACGGCACCGACGTCGTCCACACCTGCCGGGTCATCGGGGAGGTGGCCGAGGAGTTCGCCGCCGAGGATGCCTGGGGCGGGTCGGTGCTGGAGCCCCCGGAGGTCTGGGGCGTCCAGGCCATGGGGACCGACGGGCTGACGATCCGCCTGGTGGTGAAGACGGCGCCCCGCCAGCAGTACGGGGTGGCCCGTGAGCTGCGCGGCCGCATCAGCGACCGCCTGCGGCGTGAGGGGGTCAAGGGCCCCGGCCAGACGGTGCTCGTCACTGCGGGGGCGCTGGACATCGGCACGCCGCCCCCGCCACCGCCGCCCGACGGCGGACGCGACGGAGGGGCCGCGAGCGGCCCCTCCTGAGTCGGTGCGTGTTCCGGCTGCTACTTGCGGTGCAGGGCGCCCTTCACCTTGTCCGACAGGCTCTCGGCGGCGTCCTTCGCCTTGCCGGTGAGACGGTCGACCTTGCCCTCACGCTCGAGGTCCTTGTCGTCGGTCGCCTCCCCGACGCCTTCCTTGACCCTGCCCTTGATGTCGTCGAATTGAGCCATGGCCGCTGCGTACCCGCTGCGGTGGAGCGGGCAAACGGCGGACCGGCGGGGTCGTCCGCCGGTCCGTCAGCCGCTGGCCAGGCGCTCGAAGAGGTCGATGTGCTCGGCCACCATCCGGTCGGACGAGAAGTATCCCTCCACTGCCTCCCGGCACGCGCCGCGGTCCAAGGTGCCGATCCGGCCGATGGCCTCGGCCATGTCGTTCACGTCGTGGCACAGGAAGCCGGTGCGGCCGTCGACCACCACCTCGGGCGCGGCGCCCTCGGGGAACGCCAGCACCGGCGTGCCGCAGGCCATCGCCTCGATCATGACCATGCCGAACGGCTCGTTCCACCGGATGGGGAAGAGCAGGGCCGACGCGCCGGCCAGCAGGCGCAGCTTGTCCTGGTGGCCCACCTCGCCGACGTACCGGATCTCGTCGTTGAGGTAGGGGCGGACGTAGGTGTCGAAGTACTGGTGCTCCCACGACTCGCGCATCTTGCCGGCCAGGATCAGCGGGCGGCCCGCTTTGTAAGCGGCCTCGGTGGCCCGGTGGGCGCCCTTGCTCCGGGACATGCGGCCCAGGAAGAGGCAGTACCCCCCGTCGCCCTGCCCGATCGGGAAGTTCCCGGCCGTCACGCCGTGGTGGATGACACGGGCGATGGGGATCTGCGGTGCCGGGCGCCGCTGGGCGTGCGAGCAGGCGATGATCGGCACCCGATGGGCGGTTCGCTGGTAGAGGTCGACGAGCTCCTCGTTGAACGGCCCGTGGATCGTGGTGACCACCCGCAGGTCGGGGAACCGCTCGGCGTAGACGGGGCCCATGATGGTGTGGTCGTGGACGATGTCGAACCCCTGCACCGTGTCGTAGGCGGCCATGACGTGGCGCAGTTCGGGCACCGCCATGCCGATGCGCTCGCCCTCGGCCGTGTTCAGCAGGTGGGCTCGGGGCACCGGGCAGGTGGAGTCCCCGGTGGTGTACAGCAGCACCTCGTGGCCGGCGCGGTCGAAGCCGGTGGCCAGCTGGTCGATCACCACCTCGATGCCGCCGTAGAGCTCCGGCGGCACCGGGGTCCATGGGGGGGCGATGACGGCGATCCGCACGGCGTCAGTGTCGCGCCAGGAGTCGGCCGCAGTCCTCTCGACGGCCCTCGGGTACGCTCGACGGCCACCGGGGCGTATGGCTCAGTTGGTTAGAGCGCTGCCTTCACACGGCAGAGGTCACAGGTTCGAGTCCTGTTACGCCCACCAGTAAAAACGCAGGTCAATGGTACTTCGGGTGCCGAGTGGGGCCAGTTCAGCAGCTCGGGGCCGCACATTGTCCGCAGATTGTCCGCAGAGCCGTGTCCGCAGCCCCCTGAGACCGGCTCCTCGGCTAGGGCTCGCCCTCGTCCTCGACCTGCATCCGGGCGCGTTGCGGGTGACGTCGGCCGGAGGGAAATCAGCCCTCGGCCGCCCGAATTGGCAGCACGTCAGCGAGCTCCGGCATGGGCGCCACCAGCCGCGCCAGGCGCTCGGCAAAATCGTCCTCAGCCGATGGGAAGAGGTGGCCGTAGCGGTCCTGCGTGAACGACGTCGACGTGTGGCCGGCACGCCGGGACACCTCCAGCTCCCGTGAGCCCGTGGCGATCCAGAGAGCCACGGCGGTGTGTCGGAGATCGTGAACGCGTAGGGGAGCGAGGTCCGCTGCGGCCACCGCTGGTGCCCACTGCCGTCGTCGCCAGGCGTTGACCCGGAGCGGGCCGCCCTCGGGGGCGGTGAACACCAACTCCGGCCCGGCCCAGCGCTCCAGGTGGCCGGTCAGCTCGTCCATGATGG
Source organism: Acidimicrobiales bacterium (assembly GCA_035540915.1). Classification (GTDB taxonomy): domain Bacteria; phylum Actinomycetota; class Acidimicrobiia; order Acidimicrobiales; genus DATLFQ01. Next base: position 4,161 of record DATLFQ010000071.1, on the reverse strand, counting down.
GGCCAGGGAGCGGGACCTGTCGCCGGCCGGCTCGTGTTTTCGGCTGGCCCCACACGAGGTGGCCTTGGACCTCGGTGACGATCTCTGCGACGTCCACTCGACGCCGCAGCTGGTCGACCCGGGCCCGCTTGAGCCCGGCCATTTCGCCGATACGCAGACCGCTGTACGCACCAAGCAAGACCAGCGCTCGATACATGGGGTGGATGGTGCCGGCCAGGCGAGCGATCTCGTCAGGGGACAGGAAGCGCATCTCCTCGCGCTCGATCCGCGGCAACTTCACCTTGAGGCATGGCGAGGCGGCGATCAGCCGAGCGTCCACCGCCGAGGCCATCACCTTGCTCATGATCTGGTGGGCCTTCTGGACGGTGGCCGGCGCCTTCCCGGCGGCGGTCATCTCCGCTATCCAGCGGCGCACGGCCATGTGTTCGATGGCCCCCACGGGAGCGCTGCCGAAAGCCGGCAGGATGTGTGTCCTCAGGTAGGACTCGTCTCGGGCCCTCGTGGATGGGCGCAGGGCGGCCGTGGTGGCTCGCCATTCGTCCACCCAATCGGCGAACAGCGTGAGCCCGTGCCGGGGGTCGATCCAGGTGCCTCGATGCTTCTCGGTCTCCTGCTCGGCGAGCCACTTCTCGGCGTCCACCTTGCGAGCGAAGCGCTTGGCGTGCTCCTTGCGGTCGGGGCCTCGGAAACGAGCCTGGTACTTCCCGTTGATCCTTTGAATGTGCGCCACGTCAGCCAAGGTCCTTTCGCTTGTCACCCTCACGGCTCAATATCTGAAGCGCCTTCTCGGTGAGTTCTCCGCCCTGGCGGCCCCGACCGCCGCCGGTCGTTAGCAGCCCGGCTTTCCGTGCACGGTTGACGCGATCACGGACCTGGCTTGCGGTCAGTCCATGGCGCTCACCGACGGTCTTGTTCGGGGATCGCGTGACCGAGAGGGCCTCGACATAGCGGGATGCCCACATGGCGAGACTGACGTTGGAAGGCGACCGTCCCCCGGTCGCCACCGGTCTGTCCAAAGCCCCGAAGTCAGGCTCTAGCTGGAATGTCAGCTCCGCCGCTTGAGATGTCAGGTAGGCGACGCGCTGCTGGATGGGACTGAGTCGAAGCTCGGCTCTCAGCATGCGGGCCGTAATCCCGCCGCAGTCCTGCCCGGCGATGTCACCGGACCATTGACCGGCGAGTTCCCACCCAAGTGAACGGAGGTAACCACTATTCACAGCGCTGGCCGATTCCTGCCATGTTGTCCTCGGTCTGATGACCGAACGATCTGTACCAGGAAACACCTTCAACTCGGCAAGGACGAGCCGTTCGCCGTCTCGTACGAAGAGGGTGCTGAGGTGCCAGCCTGGCTCTTCAAGAGGCGCCTCATAGGCAATCCAACCGTCGATCGGGGCCAGCACGTACCGCTCCGCGACTCGATTATCACGATGAATCTCGCGAGCTAGAACTCGGACGCGCGCCTCGGAGACGGCAGAGGTGCCTAACTGGCTCAGCAGTAGCTCGCGCTCTGCTTCGGAAGCGGCGTGCCACCACTCGATAGAGCTATCGAGGCCGCCGTCGGGAACGGGCCGGTCCCACGTGATCCAGCTAAGGATCGGAAAGGCCCCCGGCTTCTCCGCTGAGGCAACCACGCAGGCCAGGTCCCAAGGTGCGAAGAGGTCCTCGATCCGGCGCAGCCGCACCCGCTCACCGTACCGCTAGCGGACCGGATAGGCAACACCGTGGCGCGGTATTGGTTCGGGTGGCACGGTGCACCAGCAACCACCAACACCGTGCCACGGTGTGGCCATGCTCAGGATGGTGGCCATTCAGGAGAAGCGCCAGGCGAAGCGAGGCCTGCCCGCACCGGCGATGAGGCGGGCCATTCGAGAGGCTTCGGGTCTGTCGCAGGAGGACATCGCCCAGGCGTTCCAGCCGCCGATACATAGGGAGACCGTCAGCCGCTGGGAGCGGGGTGAGCGGACACCGCGCGGCGCTCTACTCGTGGCCTACGTGGCCCTGCTGGATGAGCTGCGCGGCGGCACCTCGTGACGGACTCCTTCCTCAGCACGGACGAGCTGGCGGCGTTCCTGGGCGTCGCCGGCAAGACCGTCCGCAAGATGCGGTACGAGCGCACCGGCCCACCCGCACACAAGATCGGGGCGGCGGTTCGCTACCGCCTCAGCGACGTCGAGCGCTGGCTCCAGACGCGGAGGTCCGCGTGATGGCTCGGCGCGATGAGGCCCCGCCGAGACGGGGCCAAGCCGACTCGATCACCACCGCCGCCACCTCGGCTTCCACGAGGAGGAGCGGGCGTGCCCAGCGTACCGCCTGACCGCCGAGCCAGCCTCACCGCCCTGCGCCAGTGCGCATCTACGTCGAGCAAGGCAGCCCGATTGCCGCTGCCACCGGTCATCCCGTGCCGGCCGATCCAAGCGCGGCTCGCCGCCATCGAGGCCATCACGTGGATGGTCGCCGTTGACAGCTTCGGCACAGCGGACGCGTTGGTGGGCGCCGGGTGGGACGAGCCGAACCACGTCGAGGCGATGGCGGGCTATCGGCGCTGGTGGCACGAGCAGCTCGACCAGGCCATCGACAGCGGACTCGCGTTCTGGCGGGCGTCGTGAGCGCCGGCCGGAAGCAGCGTCGGCACATCGGCGCTGGCTGCGTGGAAGCCGTTGTCCGTGAGGCAGCCGCGGCGCCGCCGACGTATCTGCGGCCTCTCGGGGCGTACTACGAGGTCTGGAAGAAGGCCTCCATGCTTGTCGTCCTGCCGAAGCTCATCGAGGGCCTGGCGCCAGAGGTGCTCAATGCAGTCGATCGACGGCGACGAGCGAGCCTCACTGGGACGTGTGACTGCGGCGCCCGCTGGCGCGTTATCCGAAAGGGCCGGACGGCGCAGTTGACCATGCACCATCAAGTCGACTGCTCTGCCAGCGACGCAGTGCTCGTCGGGCTGCACAACAAGCACGGCTGGCCGGCGTGACCGCCATCCTCGGGGCCGCCATGGAGGCCCTTGCGGCCGGCGCCAGCGTCCTTCCTGCCCGCCGTGACGGCAGCAAGGTGCCGCTGGCTCTCCCGATTCCCATTGACTGCGACCAGCGTCCCTGCGTCGACAGTCGCGACCGGGCGCAGCAGGAGCGCAGACCGCCCCGGGGGTGGAAGCACTTCACGCATGCCCGGCTTGATCCGGGCCACCTTGCCGCTGTCTTCCAACGAGCCGAGGGCCTGTGCGTGGTCACGGGAGCCATCAGCGGCGACGTGGCGCTGCTGGAGTCCGACGACATCGGCGTGGCCGACCAGCTCCGAGAGGCAGCCGGTGGTGCCGGCCTCTCGGGCGTGATGGCGAGGCTGGACCTTGGCTACCTGGAACTGACCCCGAGCGGCGGGACGCACTGGCTCGTGCATGTCGACGGTGGTCCTGGTGGCAATCAGAAGCTCGCCCGACGACCGAAGCGGGGGGACGAGATGATCGACCCCGGCGACCGAGTGAAGGTCCTGCTGGAGACCAGAGGCGAGGGCGGCCAGGCGGTGGTCGCGCCCAGCGGGGGCAGAACCCATCCCTCGGGCCGGTCGTACCGGCTGGTGGCCGGTGGCTTCGCCACGATCCCAACGCTGGCGGCCGAGGAGTGGGACAGCCTCCTGGCGGTCGCACGGTCCCTCGACGAGATGCCGACGCCGGTTCCACGACCAGCGCGACGGCCGCATCCCTACACCGGCGACAGCGTCATCGAGCAGTTCAACGCCCGGGCCAGCTGGTCGGAGATCCTGGAGCGCCACGGTTGGCGGCTCTGGCGGACAGTTGGCGACAACGAGCACTGGACCCGGCCGGGGAAGCGGAGTTCGACCAGCGCCACCATCAACGAGGACGGCGACGGCGTGCTCTACGTGTTCTCCAGCTCGACGCCGTTCGAGCCCGACCGGGCGTACAGCAAGTTCGGCGCCTACGCGGTGCTCGAACACGGCGGCGATCACTCCCAGGCGGCGCAGGCCATCCGAGCCTGGTGGGCTGCAGCATGAGCGGCCCGGACCCCTTCAGTGTCGTACCGCCAGCCACCTTCGGCCCGCCGTCGATGAACGGCACCGAGAAGCCACCGGAGGCACCGTGGCCCGTCCTCGATCCGGCCGCCCTCCACGGGCTCGCCGGCGAGGTCGTGCGCACCATCGCACCGCACACCGAGG
>DATLFQ010000070.1:0-5179 GCA_035540915.1 Acidimicrobiales bacterium | reverse complement strand
CTCGCCCAGGGTGGCCAGCTCGGCCAGCTGGGCCTCGTCGTTGGCGTCGGCCACCGACCCCGGCCGCAGGCCGTCACCCAGAGAAAAGGCCACGTCGTAGGCGGCGAAGATCTCGCACAGCTCGTCGAAGTGGGTGTAGAGGAAGTTCTCCTGGTGATGGGCCAGGCACCAGGCGGCCATGATCGCCCCGCCGCGGCTGACGATACCGGTCACCCGGGCGGCGGTCAGCGGCACGTAGGCCAGCCGCACCCCGGCGTGCACGGTCATGTAGTCGACACCCTGCTCGGCCTGCTCGACGACGGTGTCGCGGTACAGCTCCCAGGTCAGCGCGTCGGCCCGGCCGTCCACCTTCTCGAGCGCCTGGTAGATGGGCACGGTGCCGATGGGCACCGGCGAGTTCCGCACGATCCACTCGCGGGTGGTGTGGATGTCCCGGCCGGTCGACAGGTCCATGACGGTGTCGGCGCCCCAGCGCGTCGCCCACGTGAGCTTGTCCACCTCGTCAGCGATCGAGGACGTGACCGACGAGTTGCCGATGTTGGCGTTGATCTTCACCAGGAAGCGCCGGCCGATGACCATCGGCTCGGACTCGGGATGGTTCACGTTGGCCGGCAGGATGGCCCGGCCCCGGGCGATCTCGTCCCGTACCAGCTCGGGCGGGCATCCCTCCCGGGCGGCGACGAACGCCATCTCCGGGGTGACCTCGCCGCGGCGGGCGTAGTGGAGCTGGGTGACGCAGCGGCCGGCTGCCGCCCGCAGCGGTGGCCGTCGCTCGCCCCGGTACTGCTCGGCGGGGCGGGAGCCGTTCGCGTTGCCCCGGCCGTCGTCACGGGCCTGGACGGGCCGGCCGGCGTAGCGCGTCACGTCGCCCCGGGCGGCCACCCAGGGCGCCCGCAGCGGCGGCAGGCCAGCCGCCGGGTCCGAGCCCGGTCCGCTGGTGTCGTACAGGCGGACGGGGTGGTTGGCGGTCCCGTCGGGCGAATCGGCGAGCGTCACCTCCCGCACCGGCACGCGCAGGCCGCCGTCGGTCTCCACGTAGATCTTGCGGGTCACCGGGCGTGCCGTGGTCTCACCCATCGGGCCCGAGCTTCGCACAGTTTCGGGGCGCCCCAGCCGGGTAGGGGCGGGGCGACGGCGACCCAGGAGGACATCCCATGGGACAGACGATCCGCGACATCATGACCCCCAGTCCGGCCACCCTCCCGGCCGACGCGTCGGTGGTGGAGGCCGCCCGGGTCATGCGCGACAACGACGTCGGCGACGTCATCCTCGTTGACGGCGACCAGGTGTGCGGCATCATCACCGACCGCGACATCGCGGTGCGGGCCGTCGCCGAAGGCGGCGACCCCTCGCAGCTGCGGGCCGGCGACGTCGGCACCCTGGACCCGACCTGCATCACGAGCGATGACACGGCGGAGGACGCCCTGCGCCTCATGCGGGGCCAGGCCATCCGCCGCCTCCCCGTGGTCGAGGGTGGCCGGCCGGTCGGCATCATCACCCTCGGCGACCTCAGCATCGAGCGCGAGCCCGACTCGGCGCTGGCCGACATCAGCGCCGCTCCGCCCAACTCCTGACCCCCGGGCGCGGTCAGGCCTCCACCACCACGGTGTAGGACCGGACCTCGCGCGGCTGGCCGCCCCAGGGCATCGTGTAGGTCGCGGTGACCTGCACCTCGCCGGGAGCGACGGCCCGCAGTGTGTAGCGGTGCCGGACCACCGGCGTGTGCTCGAAGCGGTCGCCCTCGATGGCGACCACCGAGCCGGTCCCCTCCAGCCGCCACAGGTGGCTGGGCGCCGGGATGAACGGGATGAGCAGGTCCACCGTCTCGCCGACCCGAAGCCGGTGGACCTCGGGGCCGTCCCCGGGCTCGTCGTCGGGCACCGGCGGTGGCTCTGCGCTGGCCGGCAGGGCGGCGCCCGGCGACCCGGGCCGCAGCTCGCGAGCCGGGTCGTAGGATGGAGGCGGCGGCTCGGGCTGGTCGGCCACCCAGATCCAGCCGTCCCGCTCCTCGACCCGGTAGACGGGCAGGTAGCCGGGCTTCAGCTTCCAGAGGCTCTCGGGCCGGGCGTCGCGCGCCGGGATGACGTTCTCGCCGCTGGCGAGGTCGTAGAGGTACAGGTGGCGAACGCACCGCAGCCTGCCCTCGAAGAACGACGCCTCGTCCAGCGGCGTCTGCTGGTGCGGGCAGGTGGTCGCGAAGGCGACGACGGTGCCGTCCTCCGTGCGGCACACCAGCACGTCGGTGCCGCCGGCCCGGGCCCGCACCAGGCCGGGCGCGGCCGCGGTGCCGGGGGCGAGCGCGTCGCTGCGCAGGACGGCGTGCATCGACCCGGCCACGGGTCAGGCGGGAGGACCGGCCACGGGCAGGGCCGCCCGGGCCGAGCTGAAGGCCACGTTGAGCGCCTCCTGCGCCGGCGCCTGGCTGGCGGCGGCGAGGCGGGCGATGTCCTCCGGCCACGCGTCGTACCCCGGCTCGGGCGACAGGCCCGGCCGGCGGTAGCGGGTGGCGTAGTTGACGTTGGCCGCCGTCAGCGCCAGGTGGAAGCGAGGGTCGCGCCCCCGCACCTCACGGAGGAAGCGGCGGGCCCGGCGGGAACGGCCGTAGAAGCCCCGGTAGGCCCGGCGCAGGCCGGCGTCCAGCTCCTCGGCGGTCATGCGGGCCGGCCGGTAGACCGTGTGGTACATGTTGTACCGCTTCCAGTCGAACGACGTGATGCGGTCGTCGGCGAGCATCCGGGCGTACGTGTGGGTGCCGGGGTACGGCGTCAGGATCGAGAAGTGGGCGACGTCCACGCCGATCTTGTCGACGAACTCCACCGTCTCCTCGAACACCCCGGGCTCGTCGTGGTCGAAGCCGAAGATGAAGCCGCCCTCGACGGCCACGCCCCGGCGGTGCAGCCGGTCGATCAACGCCCCGTACTCGCCGGGCCGGTTCTTCTTGTTGCACTCGATGAGGGCCTCGCGCGACACGCTCTCGAAGCCGGTGAACACCACCCGGCAGCCGGCCCGGACGGCCAGGTCGAGCAGTTCGTCGTCGCGGGCCAGCCCAATTGAGGCCTGGGCGCCCCAGGTCATCTTCACGCCGCTGCGCACCAGGGTCTCGCACAGCTCCCGCGTGTAGTCCAGGTCGGCGGCCAGGTCGTCGTCCAGGAAGAAGACGTAGGCGAACTCGCCGAGGTGCTGCCCGACGCGCTTGAGGACGCGCAGCTCCTCCACCACGTGGTCGGGATCGCGGTGGCGAGAGCCGCGCCCGTTGATGCGGATGACCGAGCAGAAGTCGCAGTTGAACCGGCATCCCCTGGTCGTCTGCAGCGTGTTCATGGGCGCGTAGCGGGTGAGCGGCCACGAGCGCAAGGTGTCGGCCCACTCCCACAGCGGTGGCACCGCATCCATGCCCTGCCAACTGCCCTGGTACAGCGGCTGCAGGCGCCCGGCCAGCGCGTCGGCCAGCACCGTGGCCAAAATTCCCTCTGCCTCGCCGCAGACCACGGCGTCGGCGTGGCGCAGCGCCTCGTTGGGCAGCAGCGAGGCGTGGACGCCGCCCAGGATCACGGGGATGCCCTGCGCCCGGTAGCTGTCGGCCAGGCGGTACGAGGCCGGCGCGATGGCCGTCCACACGGCGAGCATGGCGACGTCCGGGCGCTCGGCCGGGATGGCGTCGAAGTTGTGGTCGACGATGCGGGTGCGCCATCCGGCCCGGCGGGCCAGGGCCGACAGCACCAGCAGCGCCATGGGCGGCATCCGGTGGCCGAAGGCCATGTGGATGCCGGTGCCCTGCCAACGGGGCATCACCAGGTGGAGCAGGGGCCGCTCGGGAGCCACCTCGGCAGTCTGCCATGGCCGCCGGCGTAGCCGGGCGGCGACTGCGCTACTTCTTGCCGGCCACCTTGCGACCGGCCTTGACGACGGTGTCGACGGCGCCGGCCGCCACGCCGGTCGCCAGGTTGCCGGGCGGCGTGTCGGGCGAGCGGGGGTGGGGCCGCGAGGGGGCCAGCCGACGGGCTTTTTCCATGGCGTCGCCGATCTCGCCGAGCCGCTTGCGGCCGATGGCCTGGCGCACGGCGGGGAACAGCTCGGTCTCCTCCTCCTCGACGTGGTGGCGCACGGTCTCGATGAGGACGGTGACCTTGGCGTTGAAGCGCTCGGCGGTCGGGTCCATGCCGTCCAGCTCCGACAGCGTCCACTTGACGACGTGGTGCTCCTCGAGGGCCTCCAGGACGGTGTCCTCCTCGTCCGGGAGCTCCGCCCGCACGGCCGGGTAGAAGACCTGCTCCTCGATGGCGGCGTGCTTGGACAGCGCCTCGATGATCCGTGCCACGACGTCGCCCTTGGTCTTGGCGGCGGACGGCCCGGCCTTCTCGAACCGCTTGAACAGCGTCTCGACGGCTTTGTGCTCGTTCTTCAGCAGGGTGATGGCGTCCATGGCCCCGCTATGCCCGCGGGTCGACCGCTCGATGCCTGCCGCCGCGGGACGCGCCAGCGGCCGGCCCGGTCGGGCCGGCCGCTGATGCGATCGACTCGGGGCTGCGCTTGCGACGCTAGCCCTCCTTGCCGACCAGGCGGGCCTTGATCTTGACGTCGGGGTAGACCTGTAGCGACAGGATCTTGGGAGCCTTGACGCCCCAGTCCTCGATGTTGAACTCGTGCTCGCCCTCGACGACCAGCTTGCCGTTCTCCAGCTTGGCGCTGATCTCCTCGTCGAACTCCCGGGTGGTGCCGTGGAAGGTGAGGGCGCCGCGAATCTTGAAGTGGTCCGGTCCGCCGTCGGCCGAGCGCAGCTCGTAGCGGATCGCCGGGAACTTCTTGGCGTCGAGCACCTTGCGCAGCGCCATGTCCTCCAGCTTCTTGCCGGACTTGAGCGAGTCCACCTGCATCTCGACGTAGCCGGACGGGGCCGGGCTGAGCGAGAAGCTCCCGCCGGAGGCGTCGACGTTGACTTCGCCTTCGAGGTCGCTGACGGAGGCGTGGACGGGGTGGACGCTCGAGCGGGCGTTCAGCTCCACCGTGCTTTCCGTGGTCCAACGGTACCGAGCCATGAGTTGAGCTACCTCCAGGGTTTGTTCGGCAGGGGGAGCCGGGTGCGGTTGGGCCGGCACACTACCGGCGGCCGCCTCTCGGGCGCACCTCGGCGCCGCGCTCGCTTTCACAGCACGCGCGGGTCGGCGGCACCGATCTGGGG
>DATLFQ010000069.1:0-9466 GCA_035540915.1 Acidimicrobiales bacterium | reverse complement strand
GCGGACTGGAGGGTGACTCGGTAACCGAGCGCCTCAAGCTGCGCCAAGGCGCGTTGGCGGGCTCGATCAGCGTCCCGCTTGACGAAGTAGTCGCCGCCGAGGTCGTCGTAGTCGCAGCCCTCGGTGAGCAGGTGCCAGGCGATGATGAGGATGGAGTGGGAGACGGCCACGGCCGCCTTCTTCTTGCCGATCCGCCTGGCCAGACGCCAGAACTGGGCCGACAGGTAGGTGTTGCGGCTGTGCGCGGCGGCCCAGGCGCACTGGTTGAGGATCTCACCCAGCCAGCGGTTGCCCTTGTTGGTGGTGCCGGCTCGGCGTTTGCCGCCGGTGACGTTGTTGCCCGGGCACAGCCCGGCCCAGGAGGCGAGGTGCCCGGCGGTCGGGAAGACAGACATATCGGTGCCGATCTCGGCGATGATGCACTCGGCGGCCCGCTTGCCCACCCCGGTGATGGTGTCGAGGCGGTCCCGGGCTTCAGCGAAAGGGGCCATCACCGACTCGACTTGGTCGTCAAGGGCGGCGATGGCGGCCTCCAGGTGTTCGACGTGCTCCAGGGCGAGGCGGATGAGCAGGGCGTGGTGGTCCCGAAAGCGACCTCGCATCGCCTCCCGGAGCTGGGGGATCTTGGGCCGCAGGCGGCCCTTGGCCATCTCGGCGAGGACCTTGGGTTCGCGCTCGCCGGCGACCAGCGCCTTGAGCATGGCCCGCCCCGACATCCCCAGCACGTCCGAGGCCACCGAATCCAGCTTGATGCCGGCGTCCTCGAGGGTCTTCTGCACCCGCTGGCACTCCGAGCTGTGGGCCTGGACCAGGCGCTTGCGGTAGCGGGTGAGATCCCGCAGCTCGCGAATGGCCGGCGGCGGGATGAAGCTGCCCCGCAGCAGGCCGTGCTCCAACAGCTCGGCCAGCCAGGCGGCGTCGGCCACGTCGGTTTTGCGGCCGGGGAGGATCTTGACGTGGCGGGCGTTGACGAGCTTGAGCTCGAACCCCCGCTCTTCCAGCACGTACCAGACCGGCTTCCAGTACTGGCCGGTGGCTTCCATCACCACCTCGGTCACGCCCTCGGCCTCCAGCCAGTCGGCCAGGCCCTCCAGGCCCGACGTGAACGTCGGGTAGGTGCGGACTTCCTGACGGCGCCCACCGTCGCTGTCGGGCGTCCGGACGCAGGCCACCAACTCGTCCTTGGCCACGTCGAGCCCCGCGCATCGCTCCAACATCCTCTCCACCGGCACACCTCCGTGATCGCTTCCATGAGGTGCCCGGCGGGGCCAACCGAGTCAACGACGCTGAAACACGTCTTCGCAGTGAACACTTCGTGGTGCCGAGAAGGCCCCCGCATCAGTCTGACTATCGGGCTTTGCTGCACCAAGGAAAGCCGAGCTTGGCCGAGCACGCACCATTCTCATCCGTCGTGGCGGGCGAAGCCCATGGGGGTCTGAGTAGCACTCACGGGGAATGTGGGTGATTCGACCCACGCGCCGGTTCCGGAATGCACCGTTGCGCCGATGCGGCCGGGTGGGCCGGGACCGGATCATCGGGGCCATGACCACTTCACCTCGCACCGCCGCCCCTCGCCACGCCATCCGGACAGCCGCCCGGCGCCCACTGGTCGCCGCCCTTGTCGTAGCGGCCCTCGGACTCGGAGCGTCGGCCGCCGCCCTCGGGCTCAGCAGCAGTCCCGGCCGGATCGGACCGGGCACCCGCCCGAGCGAGGTCGCCATCCCCGGCGTCCGCGGGACGGGCTCGGGCGGAGGCACCGGATACGGAGTGTCCACCAGCCCCGGTCGGTCCGAGCTTGCCATTCCTCGCAAGGCCGGCGGCCAGAGCCACGATTACCTCTAGGGCTGGCCGGTCCCGGTCGGCGCGTCGACCGTCCGTGGCCGGAGCCCTCCGGCCAGGCCCGGAGACGACGCAGCGGCCTCCCCGTCCCGGCCAGCGGTGCATACTGGACGGGCACCGATGGGTGGGGGCACCTCATGTTGTCGAGCCCGCTCGCCAGTTCGCATCGCTCGGCCGCCGAGGCCGACCGGCGCCCGCGGTGGCGCCGCCGGGGCGTCCGCGCCGCCCTCCTCTACCTCGGGGTGGTCGTGGTGACCCAGGCCCTGGTGTGGACCGGTGTCCTCGCCGCCCGTGCCGCCGGCAACGACCCGACGACCACGATGGTCGCCGTGCCCAACTTCCGGGTGGTGGACGAGCGGCTGTGGGCGGGTGGCCAGCCCGACGCCGAGGCGTACCGGGTGCTGGCGGCGCGCGGTGTTCGGCTCGTCGTCGACCTCCGCACGGGGGCGGCGGACGACCCGAACACCGACGATCCCAGCCTGCTCGCGTCCCTGGGCATTGCCTACGTGTCGCTGCCCGTTGCCGACGGCCACGTCCCGTCGACGGCGCAGGTGGGACGGTTCGTCGCGCTGGTGCAGAGCGCGCCGGGGCGCGTCTTCGTGCACTGCGGCGGCGGGGTGGGTCGCACCTCGGCCCTGACGGCGGCGTACGCCAGGCGGTCCGGCGCCCGTGCGCCGTTCGACGACATGGTGGCCATCGGCCCACACACGCTGGAGCAGCTGTGGTTCGTCGCCACTGGTGACAGCAACGTCGTGGTCCGCCGGGCGAGCGAGGTCGTGGACGCTCCCCGGCGGGCATGGAGCCGGATCCGCGGCCTCCTGTGAACGGCCGTCGCCGGACCCTCCCCCGCGGGCGGCGCCGGGGAGCGGCTATCTTTCGCTAGCGGACGTTCAGGCGGAACAGATAGCTGGAGCTGCCCTGCGCCCACCCCGTGGACAGGGCGATGCGGTGCAGGCCAACGGGGTAGTCGGCGGTGAAGGTGACCGCGTCCGAGGGCGTCAGCTCGCGGACGCTGCCCGCCTCGGTGGCGGGGGCGTCGTAGCGGAGGACCCGGGCTGCGATGGGCGGATCAGCCGCATCGAAGCGAACGGTGACCACCTCGCCCCGGCGGACGTTCAGGATCGACGCGTCGGCCGGGAACTCGAAGACGTCGGCGCACAGGGCGGCCGAGGGCCCCGGCTGCCAGCACGACGAGCCCTGGCTCGCCCGGATGGAGTCGGCCGCGCCGCTGAGGCGGGCGTCGGGGGGCCGGGTGAGAGCCCGGCGTGCGGCCATCCAGTAGCCCTTGCCGCCCGGATGGGCGGTGACGCCGGCGATGTAGCGGGCGGTGCCGGCGGCGTCCCCGTGGGCCTCGGCCGGGCCGAAGGCGAACACCGTGCCCCGGGCCGTCACCAGCCAGTAACCCTGGCCCGACGGGTGGGCCGCCATGCCCGTCACCTTGTCGTCGCCGGTGAGCTTCCCGGTGGCGGAGCCGGCGAAGGGTGCGTCGAAGGCGAAGACACCGCCGTCGGCGGCGACGAACCAGTAGCCGGCGCCGTCGGGGTCGGCCGCCATGCCGACGATCGGCTGGTTCAGCCTGATGGCGCCCGTCGATCCGGCGAAGGCGGCGTCGCCGAAGGCGAAGATCCCGCCGTCCCGGGCGACCAGCCAGTAGCCCTTCCCCGACGGCGTCACGGCCATCCCCACGACGGGGTGGCTCAGGCCCCGGCCCGACATGGAACCGAAGTAGCCGGCCGTGCCCTGGGCGAACACGGAGCCGTCGGCCGCCGCCGTCCACGTGCCCGAGCCGTCGGCGGTGGCGGCGATCGACACGACCGGGGACGAGCTGCGCACGCCGGCGAGGCGGGTGGCCGCCCCGAACGAATGGGTCTCGCCGCCGGCTCCGGCCAGGCGGTACCAGTCGGTGCCCGAGGCCGCGACCGGGGTCGAGGGGGAGGCCACGACGATGTTGGCCGCCTGCATGAACACCTGGGTCACCCAGATCGTCGACCCCGAGATCACCACACCGAGCCCCACCGCGTTGAACTTGGAGTCGACCATGTTGGCCAGGTGCGGCGGGCTGTTGACCAGCGCGTCGTGCAGGCTCGACACCGACGGTCCGTAGCCCACGTTCTCACCCAGCTTCTGCCAGTCGCGGGGGGACTGGGCGGCGAGGTTGGGGTTGTGCGACATCTCCTTGGCCGAGGCCATCCGGGCGGACCACTGGCGGGCCACGTCGGTGAGGCGCACGTCGACGCTGAGGCGGGGCAGGCCGCGGGACGCCCGCAGGTCGTTGAGCTTGGAGACGAAGAGCTGCTCGTCGGCCTGGGTGGCCCCAGCCGGCTCGGCCATTGCCAACCCGGACAGCACCAGCGTCAGGACGAGTAGTCCCCTTGCGAACCTGGGCACAGCGATCCCTCCTCAGTGGAGAGCTCGGCGCTCCCCCGGTCGGTAGCCCGGCCACCTGTCGAGCAGCGCTCGCTGAAGGCCCGTGGCTTTGCGTCGCCCGGATTTCTCCGGGGTTGCCGTTTCGTCGGTCGGTGTTGTCCTAAAAGGTGTCGACCCAGGTCCCGGTCACCTTGAGTGGCTGCCGGGAAGGAATGTCCGATACATCCAAATGAGGAACCCACGATCCGCGCGATCCTGGGTCCGGTAGCCTCGGGGCGCTCCCGAGCTCGCGGGCGTGGCGCAACTGGTAGACGCGCCGGGTTTAGGTCCCGGTGCCGCAAGGCATGGAGGTTCGAGTCCTCTCGCCCGCACGAGCTCGTCGGCCGCGGCCCGGCCGTCGTCGCCGCCGCCGCCTCGCCCGGGCAGGACCCGTCGGTGAGCCACACTGGCGCATGGCGACGATCGGATTCTGCGGGACCGGCCAGATGGGCGCACCGATGGCAGCCCGCCTCGTCGAGGCCGGCCTCGACGTCGCGGTCTGGAACCGCTCGGCGGCTCGGGCTGCGCCACTCGTCGACGCGGGCGCCCGGTGGGCGGACTCGCCCCGCGACGCGGCGGCGGGGGCGGCGACGGTCATCACCATGCTCGCCACGCCGGAGGCGCTGGAGGCGGTGGTCTTCGGCGGGGACGGCGTGCGCGCCGGACTGGAAGGCGGCGCCACCCTGGTGGAGATGTCCACCGTCGGGCCGGCGGCCGTGCGATCAGTGGCGGCGCGGCTGCCGGCGGGCGTCTCGATGCTCGACGCCCCGGTGCTGGGCAGCGTCCCCCAGGCGACCGACGGCACCCTGAAGTTGTTCGTCGGCGGTGACGACGAGGTGGTCGAGCGCCACCGTGGCGTCCTCGCGCTCCTGGGCCGGGTGGACCACCTGGGGCCGCTGGGAGCCGGCGCGGCCATGAAGCTGGTCGTCAACTCCACCCTCGGGGCGCTGATGGCCGGACTGGCGGAGGCGATGGTGCTCGGCGACGCCTTCGGCCTCGACCAGGGCGCCGTGCTCGACGTGCTCGCCGACTCACCGATCGGCGCGACCGCCCGCGGCAAACGGTCCCGCATCGAGTCGGACCGCTATCCCCCCAACTTCAAGCTGGCCCTCGCCGCCAAGGACCTCCGCCTGGTGGTCGAGGCGGCGGAGGCGGCCGGGGCGGAGCCCAGGCTGGCCGCGGCCGCCCGATCGTGGTTCGAGGACGCCGCCCGGGCCGGCCTCGGCGCCCTCGACTACTCGGCCGTCATCGCCCACGCCCGCGGACGGGAAGCGGCCGGGCCGGACGCGGAGTGAGCACGAGGGGCGCTCCGGAGAGCGCCCCTCTTACCCGGTCGGACGTCGACGCGTGGGCGCCGGCGGAGCTCAGTTCTTCGGGCTGCCGGGGCTGAACGCGTCGCCCAGCAGCGTGTCGCCCTCCTGGGCGTCCTCGAGCGCGTCCGCCTTCGTGGCGCCGGCGCCTTCGGCCACCCGGCCGTCCTCGTCCTGGTCGAGGACCACGACGCTCTCGTTGCCGGCCCCGTCGAAGATCGAGGTCTGCGGAGGCCCGCCGCCCTCGGCCGCCGTGGGAGCCGAGATGCCTTCGCCGTCCGGTGCCCGGCGACCTCGCTCACCCAGCGTCGTCTCTTCCTCGTCGGCCATCGTGGACCCCTTTCTCGCGACTGCTCTCTTGGTCCTCGTCGTCCTACCCGCCCGGACGCGGCTGCAACCGCCGGGCGATTCTGCCCGCCACCACCCGCTGCGGTTCCGCCGCCCGCCTCTTGGGCACAGTTGCCGACGTGACCGATCTCACCGCCGACGACGTCAGCCGCCTGCACCGGGTCGAGCGTCAGGACGCCGACGAGAACCTCGCCGACAAGGCGGCCGACAGCCCCTGGATCGAGGGCCTGGCCCGGGCCGGGCTGGTGGCCCGCGGCGTGATGTACGTCACCGTGGGCGCCCTCGCCCTGCGGATCGCCACCGGATCGAAGGGCCGCAAGGCCGACAAGGAAGGGGCCCTCGGCTCGCTGGCCAGCCAGCCACTCGGCAAGGTGCTCCTCGTGGCCGTGGCCGTCGGGTTCGCCGGCTACGCGGCGTGGCGCCTGGTCGAGGCCATCCTGGACACCGACGGCGAGGGCAGCGACTTCTCCGGCTGGACCCGCCGGGCCGGCGACCTGGCGCGCGGCCTGCTGTACGTGGGCTTCTTCGTCACGACGGTGCGGATCATCGTCGGGGCCAACGGCGACGACCAGAGCAAGGAGGCCGACCGTACGGCCATGGTGCTCCACGCGCCCTTCGGCCGGGTGGTGGTCGCCGTCGTGGGCCTCGCCATCATCGCCGGCGGCCTCTACAACGGGTACCGGGCCGTCTCCCGCAAGTACACGGAGAAGCTCAGGACCCACCGCATGAGCCCCGCCGCCGAGAAGTGGGTGGTCGCGGTGGCCACCGCCGGCCTGTTCGCCCGGCTCGTGGTCTACAGCCTGATCGGCACCTTCCTCGTCCGGGCCGCGGTGCGCTACGACCCGAACGAGGCCGTCGGCGTCGACGGCGCCCTGAGCCGCCTGGCCGACCGGCCCTATGGCCCCTGGCTGCTCGGGCTGGTGGCGGTGGGCCTGTTCATGTACGGGCTGTACTCGTTCATCGAGGCCCGCTACCGGCGCCTGATGAAGGGATAACCCGCCGCGGGGTGCGGTTGGGCCGGGCCGGTCAGGGCTCCTCGTCGGCCAGGAGGGCGGCCAGCGCCCGGAAGGCACGGCCGCGGTGCGACACGGCGTTCTTCTCCTCGGCCGTCATCTCCGCGAAGGTCCGCCCGCCGGCCTCCTTGGGCACGAAGACGGGGTCGTACCCGAAGCCTCCGGGTCCCCGCGGCGCGGTGGCGATCTCGCCTTCCACCACCCCTTCGGCCACCACCTCGCGGCCGTCGGGGAAGCAGGCCAGCGCCACCGTGCGGAAGCGGGCGGTGCGGTCGGCCGCGCCGTCGAGGGCGCCCAGCAGGGCGGCCACGTTGTCGGCGTAGGTGGCGTCGGGACCGGCATAGCGGGCCGAGTACACGCCGGGCGCTCCCCCGAGGGCGGCCACCTCGAGGCCGGTGTCGTCGGCCACGGCCGCCCGGCCGGTGGCCGCCATGACGGCCCGGGCCTTGATGCGGGCGTTGTCCTCGAGTGTGAGCCCGTCCTCGACGACCTCGCCCACCCACGATGGCCGGGGCAGCAGCTCCACCGCGTCGAGGACGGCGGCGATCTCCGACACCTTGTCGGCATTGGCCGACGCCACCACCAGTCGCACCGCCGCGGACCTAGGAGCGGGGCGCGGGCGGCTCGGCCAGCACGGCGGCCTGGCTCTCGAGGATCTCGGTGATGCCCAGCTCGGCGAGCCCGAGCAGCTCGTCGAGCTCGGCCCGGCTGAACGGCAGTCCCTCGGCGGTTCCCTGCACCTCGACGAATCGGCCCGACGCCGTCATCACCACGTTCATGTCGACCTCGGCCCGCACGTCCTCCGCGTAGTCGAGATCCAACAGGGGCACCGTGTCGACCACGCCCACGGAGATTGCCGCGCAGGCCTCGGTGATCGGGTGGAGCCGGTTCGGGTTGGCCAGGGTCCGCCGGGTGAGGGCGTCGTGGAGGGCCACGTAGGCGCCGCAGATGGCGGCCGTGCGGGTGCCCCCGTCGGCCTGCAGCACGTCGCAGTCGAGGACCACCGACACCTCGCCCATGGCGGCGAGGTCGGTGACGGCCCGCAGGCTGCGCCCGATGAGACGCTGGATCTCCTGGGTGCGGCCCGACTGCTTGCCCTTGACCGCCTCGCGGCCGACGCGCTCGGTGGTGGAGCCGGGCAGCAGGGAGTACTCGGCGGTGACCCATCCCTTGCCGCTCCCCCTCATCCAGCGGGGTACGTTCTCCTCGACCGAGGCCGTGCACAGCACCCGCGTCCGGCCCATGCAGGCCAGCACCGAGCCGGCGGCGAAGTCGGTGTAGTCGCGCTCGAAGCGGATCGGGCGCAGGTCGTCGGGTTTGCGCCCGTAGCTGCGTTCGGTTGTCATACGGGGTAGGTCTCGTCCGTGCGGGCCAGTTCCACGGGTCCACCGTATGCGGCCGACGCCTCGGACCGGCTCTCCTCCCGGTCCAGCCCCGGCCACAGGTGGGTGAGCAGGAGGCGGCCGACGCCGGCCTCGCGGGCCGCCGCGCCGGCCTGTGAGGCGCTGAGGTGGAACGGCGGTCCACCCGAGCGGTCCAGGTAGGTGGCCTCGCACAGGCCGAGGTCGATCCCCGGGCCGAGCGCCGAGAACGACCATCCCGGGCCCGTGTCGGCCGAGTAGGCGAAGGAGCGGCCCTCCCCGTCGATGCGCACGGCCAGGGTCTCCGGCGGATGGTCCGTCCGGGAGAACCGCAGGCCCAGGCCGGCGACCGTCACCCGGTCGCCGTCGGCCACGACCCGCCAGTCGAACGTGGGCCCGGGCGGGGCCGACAGGCGGGCATCGAGCCCGGCCGGCGCGTAGACGGGGACGCCGGTCCTCCCCAGCCCGTAGGCGCACGCCACGCGGTAGCCCTCCACGTCGCTCCAGTGGTCGGGGTGCTCGTGGGACAGGACCACTGCGTCGACGTCACCCAGTCCCACGTGGCGCTGGAGGTTGGCGAGCGTGCCCGACCCGGCATCGAGCCACACGGTGGCGCCGCCACCTCGCACCAGGTAGCCGCTGCACGCGGCACCGGGTCCCGGGTAGCTGCCGCTGCAGCCGAGCACGGTGAGGGTCAGGGCCACGCCCACCCCTCCGCGTCCTCCAGCTCGGGGCCGAGCAGGCGGCTCCCGAGGCGTCGGAACAGGGCCACGTCCCCCGAGGACACGAAGCGGTGCGAGCCCTTCCCCCCGGTCCGGCGCACCAGGCCGGTGTCGTCGAGGATGGCTCGTACCTCGAACGCCGTCTCCTCGGCCGACGAGACGAGCACGACGTCCCTGCCCATCACGTCCCCGATGGTGCGGGCGAGGAAGGGATAATGGGTGCAGCCGAGGAGCACCGTGTCCACCCCGGCCCGGCGGAGCGGCGCCAGGAGCCGCTCGGCGAGCACATGGACCTGCTCGCTGTCGGTCTCGCCTCGCTCGACGAACTCCACGAACCCCGGGCAGGCGCAGCAGTGCAGTTCCACGCCGGCGCGGTGGCTCACGGCCGCCCGCTGGTAGGCGCCGGAGCCGATGGTGCCCACGGTGCCGATGACGCCGACCCGCCATGACGTGAAGATGGTGGTGGT
>DATLFQ010000068.1:0-2002 GCA_035540915.1 Acidimicrobiales bacterium | reverse complement strand
ACCTGAGCGAGACGCGCCTGCTGGTCAGCCGCCTCGAGCAGGCCGAGGCGAGGTGGCGCCTCATCGCCCAGCTGGGCGATGAGGCGCCACCTCGCCTCGGCCTGCTCGAGGCGGCTGACCAGCAGGCGCGTCTCGCTCAGGTCCCGGGCCACGTACACCGCGCCGACCACCCGTGCCGACGTGTCCCGGAGCAGGCAGCACGACACGCTCACCGGCACCGGGGGACGGTCGGCGGCGCTCTCGACGGCGGCGTCGAAGGTGAACCGTCCCTCCGGGGCCCGCTCGAACAGCTGCATCGGGGTGGCGGGGGCACGCTCGCCGAGCAGCGACGCCAGCGTCCGCCCCACCAGCGCCGACGCCTCCAGGCCGGCCAGCCGACCGGCGCCCGCGTTGGCCCGGGTGATCACGCCGCGGTCGTCCACCAGCACCACCGCGTCGGGCATGGCGTCGAGGACGAGGTCGAACCTGACCGCGTCCTCGAGGCGGTCGTTCCTGAGGGACTCGAGCTCGGCGAGCGCGTCGCGCACCGGCTCGGACGCCGTCAAGTCGCCGCCCACGCCCACCCGTACCGGCACGGCGCGGCCGGGTCGGGCATCATGGGGGCAGCCGAAAAACAGGAATGGCTTGTCATAGCGGCTTTCGCTCTATAGGTTGGCAACATACAATGAACGTCGTCGGCGGTGCCGACATCGATACCGGAACGGGGGTTTGCCGTGCTGTTGTGGTGGATCGGCAACTTGGTCTTGCTCGTGGTGGTGGTGCCGCTGGTGCTCCTGCTGCTCAACCGCCTGCTGCGCCAGATCATGGAGATCAACGCGTACGCCAACGACATCCTCGAGCACGGCGTGGGGATCACCGCCGCTCTCGACGCGGTGCCGAAGCTGGTTCGCACCCGCGAGCTGGCCGGGACCGCCCACGCGGCCGCCGGCCGCTACGTCGGCGCCCTCAAGCAGGTGCTGTGATGGCAGTTCCGGCAGTTTGCACGTCAATCCACCACGGGGAAAGGTAAGGGGCATGGGTCTCGCAACGGTCGTCACCCTCATCGGGGTGTTCCTCGGGGTAGGGGCTGTGGCCCTCTACCTCATCATCATCGCCTACACCCTCAACAAGGTGAGCTTCACGGTGGGCACGGTCCTGATCGGCGTGCGGTCCATCGCCATGCAATGTGAGCCCATCGGTGCCGTGGTCGGCGACATCCACCGCCAGACCCAGGCCATCGAGGGAGCCCTCTCCGACCTGCTCGGCGAGGGCCCCACGCGGCGGGCCCTGCGGGCACCGGGCCGGGCCCGGGCGCTCGGCGCCTAGCCCGAGGTTCGATGATCCCCGCACGTCCCACCATCGGGTGGCCGTCGTGCTCACACCAACCACAAAGGAGTCGTAGTGCCCGAGTTCAGGTGAAGGGATGCCGACCACGCCTGCCGTTGGCAGGGAAGAGCGGGTTCTGAGGAAGAGCTGATCGCCAAGGTGGCCGACCACGTGCGGAAGGTCCACAAGGTGCAGACGCCCACCGACACGATCGTCAACTTCGTCAAGACCAAGGTCCGCCGGTAGTCGGTCTCCCACCGGGGACCATCCGAGTACAGCCGTTTGCGCTCGTGGCGCCCCTCCGGGGGCGCCACGAGCGCGTCCGGGCCCGGACAGACGGGCCGTATCGGCACGAAGTCGGTCGAAACGAAGAAGAAACCGAGAAATCTTCGAATATTTTCCCGTCTCGGGGCATCTGTCTGAGCACACAGAGGCAGTCCAACGTCGACAGGTGGCGGGCGAGCAAGGCGCAAGGCGGGCCTGCTCTCCCGGTTGGGGTAACTCGGGGGCCAGCTCTTCCGGTCGTCGGTCCGCTCCCCCCAGACCGCGTTGGCCGCCCCGGTGCGTGCCCGGTCCATCTGAGAAGGGGAGAATTCATGACGAAGCGGTGGTGGCCCACCAGGTCCGAGCGGGGTCAAGCCTCGTTCTCCGTGGTGCTGACCCTCATCACGGTCGTTCTGGCCGGCGTGCTCGTGAA
>DATLFQ010000067.1:0-15570 GCA_035540915.1 Acidimicrobiales bacterium | reverse complement strand
CCGCGGACCTCGGCCTTCACCGAGTCGTCGACCGGGTAGGCGCTGCCGATGGCCAGCTTGATCTCCTCGGCGGTGCGGTCGCCGATGGCGATGCCGTAGTCCCGCCGGACGTAGGTCTGGATCGCCGAGTCGAAGTCGAAGCTGCCGACCCGGATGGCCCGGAGCGCCACGATGCCGCCCAGCGAGATGACCGCCGTCTCGGTGGTCCCGCCCCCCACGTCGACCACCATGTTGCCGAGGGGCTCGTGGATGGGCAGGCCGGCGCCGATGGCGGCCGCCATGGGCTGGTGGATGAGGTAGGGGTCGGCGGCGCCGGCCCGCCGGGCCGCCTCCTCGACCGCTCGTCGCTCGACCTCGGTGATGGCCGACGGGACGCAGATGAGGACCCGGGGCCGGTTGAGGCGGGTCACGCCGGCCCGCTTGAGCAGCAGGCGGATCATGCGCTGGGTGATGTCGAAGTCCGTGATGGCGCCCTTGCGAAGCGGGCGCACGGCGACGATGTAGCCGGGCGTGCGCCCGATCATCTGCCAGGCGTCGTGGCCCATGGCCAGCACCGCCTGGGTCTTCTCGTTGAGGGCGATCACGGTCGGCTCGTTGAGCACGATGCCGCGTGCCCGGGCGTAGACGAGGGTGTTGGCGGTGCCGAGGTCGATGGCGAGATCGCGCGGCAACGAACTATGGGGCGGACTGGTCGCGCCGCTCCGGGGCCAGCGCCCGCAGCTCGCGCTGGAACTCGTCGATGCCGAACTCCATCGACCGCGGCCGGTTGCGCCGGAACCACACCACCAGCGAGCAGGCGACGCTGAACCCCACCGCCACCAGGACGTAGGCCAGCGAACTCACGGCCGCACCTGCCCGACGGGCACCGCACCGGTGCCCCAGTCGTCGCCGCCCGACCAGCGCTCACGCTTCCAGATGGGCAGCGTCGCCTTCAGCGTGTCGATGCACCAGCGAGCCGCGTCGAACGCCTCGGCCCGGTGGGCGGCGCTGACCACCACGAGCACCGACGTCTCGCCCACGGCCAGCTCGCCCACCCGGTGCAGGAGGGCCAACCGCCCCAGCTGCGGCCACCGCGCCCGCGCCTCGCCGGCGATGGCCGCCAGGCGCCGCCCCGCCGGCTCCTCGTACGCCTCGTACTCGAGACCGGTCACCCCCGGCCGGCCCTCGGCGTGGTCGCGGACGGTACCGGCGAACACCACCAGCGCCCCCCAGGCCGGGCCCTCCGCCCACGCCACGGCGTCAGCCAGGGGCAGGGGCTCGGGACCGATGCCGGTCCAGTCGCAGGCGTCCTCGCGCGGCCGGGGAAGTACCACGCCACCATGCTACGGCCCCGACCTCGGCGGAGCGGGAGCCGTCGATATCCTTCGCCGGTGGCGCGTGACGAGGGGCCCGGGGACGACGAGCCCGTTCCCCCGCTGCTGCCGCCCGACGACCGCATCTGGCGCCATCCCTCCGAGGTCGGCGGCCACGGCCCGTCACGGGTCGAGGACGAACCACCGCGCCGCCGCGCCTGGTTTCCCGGCGTGGCCCTGTGGGCGCTGGGTGGCCTACTGGTCGGCGCCGGCCTGGCCGCGCTGAGCGGCATCGGGCGGCCGGCCCGCCAGGTCCCGGTCCCGGCGGTGGAGCTGGTGGTGGCGCCCGGTTCGGTCGGGCCGATGACGGCACCGCCCGAGGCGCTCGTCGGCATCGCCGACCACCTGCGCCCGGTGGTGGTCAAGGTACGGGCGGACGGCGCCCGCGGCCCCGGCGAGGGGACGGGGGTGGTCTTCCGCAGCGACGGCCACGTGCTCACCAACCACCACGTCGTGGACGGGGCCCGCACCGTGGTGGTGGTCATGGCCGACGGGTCGCAGCTCGGCGCGTCCGTCGTGGGGGGCGACGCCGAGACCGACGTCGCCGTCGTCAAGGTTCGCCCGCCGTCACCCGACGTCGCCTCGGCCGTGATCGGGTCGGCGGCCACCCTGCGGGTGGGCCAGATGGCCCTGGCGCTCGGCGCCCCGGCCGAGGGCGGGCGCCCGACCATGGCCGTCGGCGTGGTTCGGGCGCTCGGCCTGATGGTCGAGGCGGCCGGGCGGCCCGCGTTGCCGGACATGATCCAGACCGACCTGCCCGTGACGACCGCCGCCTCGGGCGGGCCGCTGGTCGACGCGGCCGGCGCCGTCATCGGCATCACCACCGACCTGGCCGGCAGCACGCCGCGCGACGGTCGCGTCGGCTACGCCACGCCGATCGACGCCGCCCGCGACGTCGCCGTGCAACTGATCGAGACCGGCCGGGTGGCCCGGGCCTGGCTCGGCATCGAGGGCGAGGACCTGGACGGGCCGAGCGCCAGCGCGCTCGGCCTCTCGGGCGGTGCGCGCGTCAAGACCGTCACCGCCGAGAGCCCGGCCAGCCGCAGCGGCCTGGAGGCGGGCGACGTGGTCACCTCGGTGGACGGGCTGCCCGTGCGCTCGCTGAGCGGGCTGAAGGCGCTCCTGCGGGCCCATCGCCCGGGGGGGACGGTCAGCCTGTCGATCGTCGGCCCCGAGGGACCCCGGTCGGTGCGCGTCCGCCTCGGCGAGCGGGCCCGCCCACGCTGATTGCCACCGCCGTGGCCTAGCCTGGCGCGGTGAGCACGCCCGGTCCGTTCGGCGGCGGCAACCCGTTCGAGGGGCTGTTCGGCGAGCTGGCCAAGCTGTTCTCCGGCCAGGGGCCGGTCAACCTCGAGATGGCCCGCCAGATGGCGCAGTGGCTGGCGCTGCAGGGCCAGCCCGAGGCCAACGTCGACCCGCTGGAGCGGATGCGGTTCGAGGAGCTGCTCCGGGTGGCCGACCTCCACGTGGCCGAAGCCACCGGATTGGCGACCACGGTGACGGGCGGGGTGCTGCGGGCGCGAGCGGTGGGCCGGGGCGAGTGGGCCACCCGGACGCTCGACGCCTACCGCCCGCTCCTGGAGGCCCTGGCCGCCGGCCTGTCCGCCGCCGGGCTGCCGGGGACCGACGCCCACGGCGACGAGGGGGACGACGACGATCCCACCGCCCAGCTGCTCGGCGGGGTGACGCAGATGGTCGGGCCGCTGCTGCTGGGGATGCAGGCGGGGTCGATGGTCGGCCACCTGGCCGGCCACAGCTTCGGCCAGTACGACCTGCCGATCCCCCGGCCCGCCTCCGACGAGCTGCTGGTCGTGCCGGTCAACATCACCACCTTCGCCACCGACTGGAGCCTCCCGGTCGACGACGTGCGCATGTGGGTCTGCCTCAGCGAGATCACCTCCCACGCCGTCCTGGGCCGCGCGCACGTGCGGGACCGCCTCGACCAGCTCCTCACGGAGTACGCCCGGGGCTTCCGGCCCGACCCGATCGCGTTGGAGGAACGGCTCGGCAGCTTCGATCCCACCGACCCCCTGTCCATGCAGGCCGCAGTGGGCGACCCCACCGAGCTGCTGGGGGTGATGCAGACGCCCGAGCAGCGCGAGGTGCTCGGGCGCCTGTCGGCGGTGGTCGCCGCCCTGGTCGGCTACGTCGACCACGTGGTGGACGCCGCCGGGGCGCGGCTGCTCACCTCGGCCGATGCCCTGGGCGAGGCCCGCAAGCGGCGGCGGGTGGAGCGCAACGAGGGCGAGCGGGTCGTGGAGCGGCTCTTCGGCCTGGAGCTGGGCCAGGACCAGTTCGAGCGGGGCCGGACCTTCGTCCGGGGTGTGGTCGAGCGGGCCGGCGACGCGGGCCTGGCCCGCCTGTGGCATTCGGCCCGGGAGCTTCCCACCCCCGCCGAGGTCGACGCGCCCGGGCTGTGGCTGGCCCGCATCGACATCGCGGACTGACCGCTACGCGGTTCTGTGCCGCCGGGCCGTCACCGCCCGCAGCCCGCTGACGTAGACGAAGACGGCGGCACCGGCGGCCAGGGCCAGCGTGAGGTAGCCCACGGTGAACCCGACCGGGAAGGCCACGGGCAGGAGGGCGCCCGCCACCCAGGCCAGCTGGAACACCGCTTCGAAGCGGGCGAACCACCGGCCCTGCGCGGCATCGGGGGCGTCACGCTGGACCAGCGAGTCGAAGGCCAGCTTTCCGCCGCTGGCCGCGACGCCCAGCAGCGCGGCCGCCGCCGCCGCCCCGACGCGGCCGCCCAGATAGGCCGCCGTCAGCCCGGCGCCAACTACTACCCCGAGCGAGCCGGCCAGGAGCCGCTCCTCGACCATGGACCGACGGACCGCCGGCGCCACCGCGTTGCCGACCAGCGTGCCGGCGATGCTGGCCACCAGCACGGCGCCGAACACCCACGCCGGGGCGCCGTCCCGGCGAAGGCCGAAGGCCAGCAGGAACGTCAAGAAGCCGACCGAGCCGCGCAGCACCCCCATGGCCGTGCCGGCCAGCCGGATGCCGGCGTCCCGCAGCTCGGCGCTGGCGGCGGCCCGCACCGCCGGGTCGTCGGGCCGCACCTGCACCACCCGCAGCGAGGTCACCGCGCAGGCGCTGAACGACAGGGCAGCCGCCCGCATCACCCAGTCGCTGCCCAGCAGCTTCAGCACCGCCACCCCGGGGATGGCGGCCACCAGGCCCACCACTGCGCTGAGGAGCGCCAACCGCGAATTCGCCTCGACCAGCTCTTCCTTGGACTCCACCACCGTGGGCACCAGCGAGCTCTTGGCGACCGCGTGGGCCTTGGACAGGACCAGCAGCACGAACGCGACGGGGAACAGCAGCAGCCCGTCGATGACACGGGCGGCCACCACGGCCGCTGCCGCCCGGCCGCCGGCGGCCCCGAAGACGATGAGCCGCCGCCCGCCGCGGACGCGGTCGAGGATCGGCCCCAGCAGGGGTGCCACCACCGCGAAGGGCGCGATGGTCAGCACCAGCGACAAGGCGACCCGTCCCCGTGCCTCGCCGGGGGAGATGCTGAAGAACAGCGAGCCGGCCAGCGCCATCGTGACCAGGGAGTCGCCCGCCACTGCGAAGGCGTGGGTCACCGCCAGCCGGGAGAACGGGCTGGCCGGAAGGTTCACCTCGACGGGCCGGCGGGGCCGGCTCAAGGGCTGCCAGCCCTCGTCGCTCCCCACGCCGGGATCCTATGTGGCGGGCTGTGGACCGGCCGGAAGCTTCAAGGTGACCACCGAGCCGGTACCGGGCGAGGAGTCGACGAGGACCTCGCCCCCGTGGCCGGCCGCCGCCCGTGAGGCGATCGCCAACCCGAGGCCGTCCCGGCCGGCTCCCGCCTGCCCCTGGTCGGTCACGGCCACCAGCACCCAACCGTCCTCCTCGGTCGCCTGGACCGTGACGACGCCGCCGGCCGGCGAATGGCGGGCCGCGCTCTCCACCAGGTGCCGCAGCGCCGAGACCAGGTGGCGCCGGCCGCCCACCACGCTGAGCGGTGCCGGTGGGTCTCCTGGTGGCCGAGGCCCTCGACGGCGCCCAGGCGGTGGCGGCGGGGGCCTCGGCCACCAGGAGACCCACCGGCACCGCTCCCGCCGGCCGCGCCACGGCGGCGTCCAGATGGCTCAGCTCGGCCACGTCGTCGATCACCCGGCCCACCCGTCGCGCCTCGGTGGCCAGGCGGACCGCCAGCCGCCCGGTCACCGCCGGATCGGCCGTCGCGCCCACGTCGCCGGCCAGGTCGTCGGCCACCGTGGCGGCCAGCGCCTCCAGGGCGGCGACCGGCCCGCGCAGCTCGGCGGTCACGGTGGCGAGGAAGTCCCGGCGCAGCCCGTCGAGGCGCCGGCCCTCCGAACGGTCCTCCACCACGGCCACTGCGCCCACGGGGCGCGTGCCGTCGTCGAGGGGATGGGCGGTCACCACGAGGCGGCGCGCCGAGAGGTCGAACACCTCGAACTCACGTTGCGGCCGTTCGCCGGCCAGCGCCGCCAGGAGCATCCCGGCCAGCTCCGCCTCGCCGCCGGGCACCTCGGCAAGCGGGTGGGCGGCGTCGTTGCGGAACACCTCTGCGCCGGTCTCGTCGCAGACGACCACCCCGACACCCACGCCCCTGAGGGCGCCGGCCAGCCGGGCCTGGGCGGCCTCGGCCTCCACGCTCCGCAGCACGCTGGACTCGGCCAGCTGCTCCAGCCGGCCGATGCTGTCCCGCTCCTGGCGGGGCCGGGCACCGGGTTGCTCGAGCCGGGCCGTGATGGCCGCCAGCCGACGGTTCATGGCGGTGGTGCGGCGACGGGCGGTCACCGCCAGCACCAGCAGGACCAGGACGACGGCGCCCGCGCCGGCCGCCAGCGCCACGGCCGCGCTGGCGGTCAGCTCAACCATGTGACGCCATCGTAAAGGCTGGCCGAGAGGGCGCGTGATCCGGCAGCCGACCGGGTAGGACCGCCCTGGACCACAAATCCGAGGAGGACCGCAGTGCTCTCTGTCGCGCCCGCATTTCCGGCCGTTCAACAGCTCGCCCATGCCGCCGGGGAACCGGCCGCAGACCCCTGTGGGGCGGCCGACGAGGCGAGCGCATTGTGCGTCGGCGTGTTCCGGGCCACCGAGAACGTCTTCCTGGCCAAGGCCTCCGATGTCCTGGTGGTCCGCCCGGCGAAGATCATCGTCGTCCTGGTGGCGGCCTACGTCGCCCAGCGGCTCCTGCGCCGGCTCATCGCCCGGGTCACGCCGGCCATGCGCGGCGAGCACGAGGGTCGTCCGGACCCCCACGGCGGCGACCGGCGGCCGACCGCCGTCCTGTCGGACGGCAACTCGTCGCTGCGCCGGACGCAGCGAGCCGAGACCATCGCCGCGCTGCTGCGCAGCGTGACGTCGGTGGCGGTGTGGAGCGTGGCCCTGCTGATGGTGCTGTCGGAGCTGGGGCTCGACCTCGGCCCGCTCATCGCCGGAGCCGGGATCGTCGGCGTGGCCCTCGGCTTCGGCTCCCAGCACCTGGTCCGTGACCTGGTGTCGGGGATCTTCATGCTGGTGGAGGACCAGTACGGCGTCGGCGACATCATCGACGTCGGCGAGGCCACCGGCACGGTCGAGAGCGTGAGCCTCCGCACCACCCGCCTGCGCGACGTCAACGGGACGGTGTGGTTCGTGCCCAACGGCGAGATCGCCCGGGTGGGCAACAAGTCGCAGCAGTGGTCCCGGGCGGTGATCGATGTCGCCGTCGCCTACGACACCGAGATCCCGCACGCGACCAAGGTCATGAAGCAGACGGCGGACACGCTCTGGTCCGAGGCGGTCGAGGAGGGCACCATCCTGGAGGAGCCCGAGGTCTGGGGCATCGAGGACCTGGGTGCCGACGGCATCGCCCTGCGGCTGGTCGTCAAGACCGCCCCCAACAAGCAGTACACCGTGGCCCGGGAGCTGCGAGCCCGGATCAAGAAGGCGTTCGACCGGGCGGGCATCGAGATCCCCTTCCCGCAGCGGACCGTGCACCTGGCCACCAGCGGCGCGAGCGCCCTGGCGGGGCACGGCGACCCGGCGCCGAAGCCGGCACCCTAGACCTCGTCGTCGTCCTCTGGGACCCCGAGGTCCCACTCCAGGAGCAGGTTCTCCCGTTCGGCGTCACGGGCCACCCGCTCGCGGTTGCGCCGGAACTGGGGGTCGTGGGGAGGGAGCAGCACGAGGCGGGCCAGGGCCCGCTGGCGGAACTCCTCGATGAGCGAACGCTCCCCGAAGCTCGACTGGAGCTCCCAGTGGGGGGCCACCGGGCCCAGGTAGAGGATGCGGACGTGCCCGCGGGGCGGCTGCTGTGGCTCTTCGGGCATGGTCGACATGGCCGGCCAGCCTACCGGCCGCTACCCGCCGGCCGGCCTGGTGCCCAGCTCCACCGTGGTGGTGCGCGACTCCCGGTCCCGGGAGAACTCGACCTCGACCGACTCGCCCGGCGCGTGACTGCGGACCGCGTCGGTCAGGTCGGCGTTGGTGGCGATCTCCTCGTCGCCCAGGCGGGTCACCACGTCGTTGCGCTCCAGGCCGGCCAGCGCGGCCGGCGACCCGGGGACGACGTCGATGATGATGGCCCCGGCCTCGGGCGCCAGCGAGAAGCGCTCACGGATCTCGGGCGTGAGGGTGACGGTGCTGACGCCCAGGAAGCCCTGGGGCGCCGCCGGCGCCCCGCTGCGCAGGCGGTCCAGCAACGGCTTCACGGTGTCGATGGCGATGGCGAACCCGATGTTCTGGACGGCGGCGCCACCGCTGCGCTGGATGACCACGGTGTTGATGCCGATGACCTCGCCGTCGGCGTTGACCAGCGGGCCGCCCGAGTTGCCGGTGTTGATGGCGGCGTCGGTCTGGAGCAGCCCCGAGAGCTGGATGCCGCCGACGTCGATGGTGCGGTCCTTGGCCGACACGATGCCCTGGGTGACCGTCGGGCCGCCGGGAAGGGCCACCGCGTTGCCGACGGCCACCACCGCGTCGCCCACCTGGATCTCCTCCGAGGAGCCCAAGGTGACCGGCCGCCCGGCCAGGTCGCCGGTGTCGCGCAGGCGCACCACCGCCAGGTCGGCCTGCTCGTCCACACCGCGCACGTCGGCCAGGCGGGCCTCGGTCTCGCCGAAGAGCGTCACCCGGATCGTCACCGCCCCGGCCACCACGTGGGCGTTCGTCAGCACGTCGCCGTCGGTGGACAGCAGCATCCCCGTCCCGGCGCCCCGCACGGGCGTGAGGCCGAAGTCGAACAGGCCCTGGCCCTCCTGGAACGCCTCGGTCCGGATGGAGACCACCCCGGGCTGGACCCTGGCCAGGATGGACTGGATGTCCTCGGGCCGGGCGATGCGGCTGGTGTTGGCCCCGAAGGTGGGGGCCGCCGTGCCGCCGCCGTCGCCCTCGTCGTCCAGCACGGTGGCCACCGCGCCGCCCGCCAGGGCGCCGACGAGGCCTGCGACCAGGGCGACCATCGCCCATCGCGGCCCACGAGCGGGTGCGGCGGGCGGCGGCGACGGCCGGGGCACCGGGGGCGCCGGGACGGGCGGCTCGGGCGGAGCGTCGGTCGGGACCTCGACGGCCGGCGTCCTGGCGGTCACGGGCTCGTCGAGGTAGGTCGGCTCGTCGGCCGGCGCGGTGGGAGCCGACACGGTGGACGAATCGTCGGCGTCGTTGTCGTCCGGCTCGCCCCAGGACCACCTGCCGCTCGGCGTCTCACCCACGGACTTCGCCTCCTGAACGTTCGCCGGAACCCGGGCCGGCCGACGTTCGGCCGGCCGACTCTCGCAACGTCGGCGTCACGTTCCCCATCCGCCAACGTCAACCTCTCCGGACAGGTTCCCGGGAACGTCGACCGCTACGCCAGCGTTGCAACGGGCACGGAGGTGCCATGGAAACCGAATGGATGGCTGTCGGCAGATGCCGAGAGGAGCCGCCCACCACGTTCTTCCCGAGCGACGGTGTCGGCGTCGAGGTGGCCCGGCGGATCTGCGCGACGTGCGACGTGAAGGTCCCCTGCCTGGAGTACGCCTTGCGCAACCGGATCGACCACGGGGTGTGGGGGGGCACATCGGAGCGTGAGCGGCGGCGCATCGCCCGCCAGCGGCGCCTCGACCGGGCTGCGGCGGCCAGCTAGCCGGCGCCGAGCACCTCGGCCATCTGGCGGCAGGCCGAGCGCAGGCGCTCCAGGGCCGACGGCTTCGGCGCCGAGGGCACCGACCGGGCCGCTTCCATGATCTCGGCTCTGGCCGCGTCGCCCACCAGGGTCCGGACCACCGGCCCCGACTCCCAGGTGACGATCTCCCCGCCGGCCCAGGTGTAGCGCAGGGCGTCGGCCCGGCCCAGGCGGACCGCCTCGCCACCCGCGGGGAGCCGCTCACGATCCAGCCGGCCCGGCTGCACGAACAGCGACAGGCCGTGGAGGCCGTCGCTGTAGAGGACGTGGACCACCGGTCCCCGCCGGAAGGCGCCCACCCGGCGATAGCCCCCCTCCAGCTCTTCGGGCGTGCGGTAGACCGAGCCGAGCCGGTCGGGGGCCACGGGGTCGGCCCCCTCTGCGCGCGCCGGCCCAGGCGGCAGCGAGGGCGGCGTGGTGTCCAGCTCGGTCACCGTCACCGAGCGGACCGGGCGATCGGCGGACTCGCCGAACAGCTCGCGGCGCAGCACCAGCCCGCTCTCCTCGTCGATGGCCAGCCGCTCGCGGACCGCCCCGTCGGCGCTGAGGACCACCATGGCCGTGGGGCGGCCGGCGACGACCGGCCCGGGCAGGCGCTCGATGTCGTACTTCGCCGCCGCCGCGGGGGGCAGCGTGCCGGCCGGGGCCCCAGGCTCGGCCCGGGCCACCAGCAGCCAGCCGTCGCCCAGTACCAGCGGGCTGGCACCCCGCGCCGCCCGATCGGCCGGCTCGACCCCGGCCACCCGGACGAGGCCGTCGCCGGCCCGCACGTCCACGCTGGTCGAGTGGCGGCCGCGCCCGTCGACCCACTCGACCTCCACCCTGGCCGAGAAGGCGGCCGAACGGGCGGTTTGGCGGGCTGCCTCGACCGGGCCGGCTGGCTCGACCGGACCGGCGAACCCGGCCGGCAGCACGACCGGCCACCCGGCCGCCGGCGCGGCGACCGCGAGGGCGAGCACGGCGGCGCTGGCGGAGCCCCGGCGACGGCACGCCGCCCGGAAGGCGACCGCCGGCCGGACCGTCACGGTCCGGTGAAGGAGATCGGGATGGCCGACGGCGCCAGCTGGCTGACCGGGTCGGCGTTGACGGCCGAGGTGGCGTGGACCTGCACCAGCCGGCCCATCGGCGCGGGGTCCCGGGCGACGTCGCCCCCCACGGCCGCCAGCAGCGCCATGGCCACCGCGGCGGCGGCGGCGGCGGCCGGCGCCGCCCACCGCCGGGGCGGGACGGGCTGGAGGCGGCCGAGCACCAGCGGCCTGGGCGGGTCCAGCGTGGGCAGGTTGCGCACCAGGGTCCGGGCCTGGGTGATGAGGGCCAGCTCGGCCGCGCACTCGGCGCAGGACGACAGGTGGTCCTGGGCGGCGGCCGCCTCGGCGGCGTCCAGCTCGCCGTCGGCCAGGGCGCTCAGCGCGTCGCCCAGATGCGCAGGGGTGGTGGGCCCGTTCACCATGCCACCTTGGCCGCCCGGCCCGGGAAATGCTCGTCAGGGCGGCCGATTCCCTCGCCCCGGGGGGCCGTCACGGCCGGTTCCCCTGGCGCGACAGGATGGCCCGGAGCATGGCCCGGCCCCGGTGGATGCGGCTGCGCACGGTCCCCAGGGGGACGCCGACGGCCTGGGCGATCTCCTCGTAGGGCAGGCCGGCGACGTCGCACAGCACGACCGAGACCCGGAACTCCTCGGGCAGGCGGGCGATGGCGGCCTGCACGTCGTCGGGCAACGTCTCCTGCGCCAGCGCCTGATCGGCCGAGACGGCCGCCGGCAGCACCCGGTCGGGGTCGTCGGGCAGGGTGTCGAGGGGGCGGCGCCGGCGGCGCCGGACCTCGTCCAGGAACACGTTGGTCGTGATGCGGCTCAACCACCCCTCCATCGAACCGGGCCGGTAGGTCTCCAACCCTCTGCGGACCCGGAGGAGCACCTCTTGGGCCAGGTCCTGCGCGTCGTCGTGGTTGCCCGTGAGCCGGTACGCGACCGTGTAGAGGAACCGGCCGTACCGAGTGGCCACTTCCTCCCAGTCGGGGACCGGGTTCTCCTCCGTCTCCGTCATGGCGAACGACGGCGACAGCGAGGGAGTTCCCGGCCGGTGCCTCGCCCGGTCGCAAGGCGGCGACTCCTACGCGCCGGGCTTGTTCTCCCGTGCCGTCTCGTCCGCGTCGCCGACCTTTCCACCTTCGTTCACGCCCTGCTTGAACTCCTTGGACGCCTGGCCCAGCGAGCGAGCGAGCTTGGGCAGGCGGGTGGATCCGAAGACCAGCAGCACGATCACGAGGAGGATGATGAGCTCAGGGGCTCCGATGCTTCCCATGCAGACTCCTACTCGATAGCCGACGCCATCCGCCGAAGGTCGCCGGTGGTCGTCTCCCCGAACGGTAGCGCCCCCGGGCTGGCCACGAGGTCGTCGACGCCGGCAGCGGCCCAGGCGGCGACCGCGGCGGACAGCTCCCGGCGCCCGCCCGTCGCCACCCAGCCGGCGGCGACGTCCAGGGTCGCCGGGTCGCGACCGGCGGCGCGGCAGGCCCCGGCGAGGCCTCCGTCCCCGGCACCGGAGGGCAGCGGGCCGGGCCGCCACGTGCCCGGGTGCCAGCCGTCGGCGGCAGCGACGGCCAGCGAGCGAACGCCGTCGCCGTCGCCCACCACCCACAGCGGCGGGCGGGGCCGCTGGAGCGGGCCGGGCTCGACCCGCAGGCCCTCCAGGCGGTGGAAGCGCCCGGTGTGGTCCACCGGCCCGCCGGCGAAGGCGGCCCGCAGGACGGCGACGACCTCGGCCAGCTGCTCGACCGCCTCGCCGGTGGCGTCGGCCGGCGCCAGGCCCACGGTGAGGCGACCGCCGCTGAGGCGGTCCACCGTGGCCAGCGCCTTGGCCAGCACGCCCGGCGGCCGGCGGCCGGCGTCCAGCGCCAGGGTGCCCAGGCGAATGGCGGTGGTGGCCCGGGCCAGGCCGGCCAGGGCGGTCAGCGGGTCGAGCGCGTCCTGATCGCCGGGCGGGGGGTCGGGCAACCAGAGCGAGGCGAGGCCCAGCGCCTCGGCCTCCCGGGCCAGCGCCACCAGGGCGGCCCAGCTGGCCGGCCGGCTGGGCAGGGCCAGGCCGAGTCGGGGCACCGCCGCAGCGTACGGGCCGCCGGTGCCAGGCTGAGCGACGTGCTGGCCTGCGTCATCAACGTCAGCGAGGGGCGCGACAGCGCCGTCCTCGCCGCGCTGGCAGCCGCCGCGGGCGACGCCCTGCTGGACGTCCACACCGACGGGTTCCACCACCGCTCGGTGTTCACCCTGGCCGGGCCGGGCGTCGAGGCGGCGGTGCGGCGGCTGGTGTCCGAGGCCGTCGGCCGCATCGACCTGCGCTTCCACCAGGGCGCCCACCCCCGCTTCGGGGCGGCCGACGTGGTGCCCTTCGTGCCGCTGGGCCGGGCGCCCTTCATCACGGCGCTGGCCGCCCGGGACGCCTTCGCCGCCTGGGCGGCGAAGGCGCTCGGGCTGCCCTGCTTCCTCTACGGCCCCGACCGGACGCTGCCCGAGGTCCGCCGGCTGGCGTTCGCCGGGCTGACCCCCGACCGGGGGCCGGCCGCCCCCCACCCGACCGCCGGCGCCGTGGCGGTGGGCGCCCGGCCGGTCCTGGTGGCCTACAACCTGTGGCTGGCGGCGGGCGTGGGCCCGGACGTCGCCCGGGCCGTGGCCCGGGCGATCAGGGGGCCGGCCGTGCGGGCCCTGGGCCTGGACCTCGGCGGCCGGGCCCAGGTCTCGTGCAACCTCGTCGAGCCCGGCCAGGTGGGGCCGGTGCAGGCCTACGACCTGGTGGCGGCCCAGGTACCGGTGGAGCGGGCGGAGCTGGTCGGCCTGGTGCCGGCCGCCGTCCTCGACGCCGCACCGCCGGAGCGGTGGGCCGAGCTGGACCTGGCCGCCGACCGCACGATCGAGGCCCGCCTCCTGGAGGCGGGCCTCGAGCTGCCAGCGTGAACCAGCGCCGATCGTGGAAGGCGCTGGTTCAGCGCAGGAGGGTCAGGAGGCGGCTTCGTCGCCCCTGCGGGTGAGGGCTCGGGCCCGGCGGACCCGGCGACGCTCCCGCTCGCTCATCCCGCCCCAGATGCCGAACTTCTCGCCGTTGGCGATGGCGAACTCGAGGCAGTCCTCCTTCACGATGCAGCCCCGGCACACCTCCTTGGCCTCCCGCGTCGACGCCCCCCGTTCAGGAAAGAAGAGATCGGGGTCGACCCCCATGCAGTTGGCTCGGTCCTTCCAGGTCGGGGGCCGGTCGTCGCCGGCCAGGCGGTCGAGCATCAGCAAGCTGATGGAGTGCATCGGGCTGCCTCCCTCGCGGTATCGCACCGATGTAGTTACAAGGATGTCATCATGATCCCTTCTGCGGCCGGGCGCAAGAGGAGATGCAGTGAGCATCCGCTGCGAGGTGGTGGTCGGCGACATCACCGGGGAAGCGGTCGACGCCATCGTCAACGCCGCCAACCGCACCCTGCTCGGGGGCGGCGGGGTCGACGGGGCCATCCACCGGGCCGCCGGGCCCGGCCTGCTGGCGGAGTGCCGCACACTCGGCGGCTGCCTCCCGGGCGAGGCCCGGGCCACCGCCGGCTACGACCTCCCGGCCCGCTGGGTCATCCACACCGTCGGCCCCGTCTGGCGCGGCGGCACCGCTGGCGAGGCGGAGGTCCTGGCTGCCTGCTACCGGTCCTGCCTGGCCCTGGCCGACGACCTCGGCGCCCGTTCGGTCGCCTTCCCGGCCATCTCCACCGGCGTGTACGGCTACCCCAAGGACCAGGCCGCCGCCATCACCGTCACCACGCTGCGCTCGACCCCTACCGCCGTCGAGCTGGCCCGCCTGGTCGCCTTCGACCCTGCCACCGCCGCCCTCTACGAGGCGGCCCTCGCCGACCCGCGCTCCTAGAGGAAACGCACGGGATCGAACTGATCGATGTCGATGATGCGGACCCGCGGGAGGACCTGGTTGAAGGACTGGGCGTCCTCTTCGAGGTCGAAGATCTCCAGGCCGGCCGCGACGTGGTCGGCGTACTTCGAACTCACGAACTCCCGGAAGCCGAGCAGCGCGACCTTGCGGTCGCCGGTCAGCAGGGAGGCGATCTGGGGTTCGAAGTCGCCGTCGTGACTGCCGAGCACGACGTTGCCGGGGCGATCCACGATGGCGGCCAGGGTCCGCTGGATGCCGACGTCGACGACCTTCATGGTGCTCGGGCCCGACAAGGCGATCGGCCGGACCCCGATGGCCAACAGCGCCTGGACGAACGGCATCGGCATCGAACCCGAGCTGGCATTCAGGAAGAAGAGCGTCTTGACGGGTTGGCCGTAGGTGGCGCCTGCGAACTGCACGACACGCTCCCACCGGGGGCGTTCCTCGGGTGAGGGGCGGTGGCCGAGCACGCTGCCACCGAGGGTCGAGTCGAGGTTCTCGCCGTCGATCAGCAGATAGGTGACCGGCGGTAGCGGCGCCGCGTCCGACCCGAAGCCCTCCCGCCCGGCGCCCATCCTGCGAGAGGGTAGCGGCCGCTCCGGGACGGGCCGGCGGGCGGCGCCGTCACGACACCAGCGGTAGCGGTAGCGGCAGCGGCGGGTCGGCGCCCGGTGGTCGCGTCACCCGGACCTGCCCGGCCGGATCGGTGACCTCGAAGGCGGCGTCGGGCGACAGTTTCGCCTTCCACCCCGGCAGGTGGAGCCGGTGGTGGTGGCGGGAGCACAGCAGCACCAGGTTGGCGATGGCGGTGGGCCCCCCTTCGGAGAACCAGCGCACGTGGTGGCCCTCGGTCCAGTGCGCCGGGCGGTCGCAGCCGGGGAAGCGGCAGTGCTGGTCGCGCAGTACCAGGGCGTTCCACAGCGCCACCGGGATGGTGCGGGTGGAGCGGCCGTAGTCCAGCACCTCCGAGCGCCCAGAGCGCACCAGGCGGTGCAGTTGGCAGTCGCACAGCAGCCGCGACGCGGTGGCGGAGTCCAGCTTCGGCCCGTCGACCACGGTGGCGCCGGACCCGGTGTGCAGGTCCTCTTCGTCGATGACGACGTTGACGTGCGGGCGGTTCCTGGCACCGGAAGAGCCGTGGCGGTGGTCGAGGAAGAACCGG
>DATLFQ010000066.1:0-22983 GCA_035540915.1 Acidimicrobiales bacterium | reverse complement strand
TCACGGCGGCGTCCTGCTCGGCCTCCCGGTCGGTGCCGACCACCGAGACGGCCGCGCACCCGAGAAGGGCGGCCGTCTCGGTGGTCGGCACCGACCGGGAGGTCGAGCAGGACGCCGCCGTGAGCCTGTGGGCCGGCCGCTTCGGGCCCGTTGCGCCGGTCCGGCTGCTGGCCGAACCGGGGCCGGACGGCCCGGTCATCGAGGGCTGGCCGGTGTCGCTGCCCTTCGAGCCCAGCACCCTGCTGCTGCTGGCGGACCCCTTCTCCTTCCCGGCCCAGGCGTTCTACGCCGATCTGGCCGGGCGCCATCCCGGGCTGCCGGTGGTGGGCGGCAACGCGTCGGCGGCCCGGGGGCCGGGAGGCAACCGCCTGGTCCTCGACGGGCGGCTCCACACCGACGGCGCGGTCGGGGTGCTGGTCGGTCCGGGCGTGGAGGTGGAGACGGTGGTCTCGCAGGGGTGCCGCCCCATCGGCCGGCCCTACATCGTCACGAAGGCGGAGCGGAACCACCTGCTGGAGCTGGCCGGCGAGCCGGCACTGGGGCGGCTCGTCGAGATGAGCCGGCGCATGAGCGAGGACGAGATCGACAGCATCAACGCCGGCCTCCACCTGGGCCGGGTGATCGACGAGAAGAAGCTGGACTTCCAGCGGGGCGACTTCCTGGTCGGCGGCGTACTGGGCGCCGACGAGGCGACCGGCGGGATCGTCGTCGACCATTTGGTAGAGGTCGGCTCCACGGTGCAGTTCCACATCCGCGACGCCTCCACCGCCGACGAGGACCTGCGCCAGCTGCTCGACGGCCGCCGGGCCGACGGCGCCCTGCTGTTCACGTGCAACGGCCGGGGCGTCCAGCTCTTCGACGCGCCCGATCACGACGCAGGTGTGCTGCACGAGCGGGTTGGCGCTCCGGCCGCCGGCATCTTCGCCGCCGGCGAGTTCGGCCCGGTCGGCCAGCGCAACTTCCTCCACAGCTTCACCGCCTCGGTCGCCCTCTTCCGGGACTCGGCCGCCTGACACCCGGAGCCATTTCGCAGGCCGGAAGCCGCCGTCATAGGGTTGGCCCATGAGCGAGACCGACCTCGAGCAGCTCGGCATCAACGTCATCCGGGGCCTGGCCATGGACGGCCCGCAGAAGGCCAATTCCGGCCACCCCGGGACGGCCATGGCCCTGGCGCCCCTGGCCCACGTGCTGTGGACCCGGGTCATGCGCCATGACCCGAGCGAGCCGGACTGGCCCGACCGGGACCGCTTCGTCCTGTCGGTGGGACATGCGTCGATCCTGCTGTACTCCATGCTGCACCTCACCGGCTACGACCTGGAGCTGGAGGACCTGCGCCAGTTCCGCCAGTGGGGCAGCAGGACCCCCGGCCACCCCGAGGTCCACCACACCAAGGGCGTCGAGGTCACCACCGGCCCCCTCGGCCAGGGCTTCGCCAACGCGGTGGGCATGGGCATCGCCGAGCGGTGGCTGCGGGCCCGCTTCGGTCCCGAGGTGTGCGACCACCACACCTTCGTCTTCTGCAGCGACGGCGACCTGATGGAGGGCGTGAGCCACGAAGCCGCCTCGCTGGCCGGCCACCTGGGCCTCGGCCGCCTGGTGTACGTGTACGACGACAACCACATCACCATCGACGGCGACACCGCGCTGTCCTACAGCGACGACGTGCCCAAGCGGTTCGAGGCCTACGGATGGCACGTCGACCCCATCGGCGAGGTGGCCAACGACACCGCCGCCCTGGAGGACGCCCTGCGCCGGGCCATGGCCGTGGAGGACCGGCCGTCGCTCATCGTGCTGCGCAGCCACATCGGCTGGCCCTCCCCCAAGTACACCGACACCGCCGCCGCCCACGGCAACCCGCTGGGCGAGGACGAGATCCGGGTCACCAAGGAGCTGCTCGGCCTGCCACCGGACGAGAAGTTCTGGGTCCCTGCCGAGGTGCGGGACCTCTATCGCCAGTGCATCCCCCGGGGCCAGGCGCTGCGCAAGGAGTGGCAGGCCCGGGTGGACGGCTGGGGCGGCGACCGCAAGCAGCTCGAGGCGTGCCTCGACGGGCGGGGCCTCGACGGCTGGGAGGCCCAGCTGCCCACCTTCGAGGCCGGCACCAAGCTGGCCACCCGCAAGGCCAGCGGGCAGTGCCTGCAGGCGGTGGCCGACGTTGTGCCAGGGCTGGTGTCCGGCGGCGCCGACCTCACCGACAACACGGGCACCTTCCTCAAGGACAACGGGGTGCAGTCGGCCGCCGACCCCGGCGGGCGGTTGATCTACTTCGGCATCCGCGAGCACGCCATGGGCTCGGTCATGAACGGCGCCGCCCTGCACGGCGGCGTCGTCCCCGTCGGCGGCACCTTCTTCATCTTCAGCGACTACATGCGCCCGGCCGTCCGCCTGGCTGCAGTCAGCGAGGCCAAGGTCGTCTACTCCTGGACCCACGACTCGGTGGGTCTGGGCGAGGACGGGCCGACGCACCAGCCCGTCGAGCACATCGCCGCCATGCGGGCCATTCCGGGCCTGCGGGTGCTCCGGCCGGCCGACGCCAACGAGACGGCGCACGCCTGGCGGGTGGCCCTCAACTCCAACGGTCCCACCGCACTCCTCCTCAGCCGCCAGGACCTGCCGGTGCTGGAGGGGACGGCCGAGGCGGTCGACCGGGTGGCCCGTGGCGCCTACGTGCTCCGCGACGGCGGTGACGATCCCGACCTGCTGCTCATCGGCACCGGCAGCGAGGTGCACGTCTGCCTGGCGGCCGCCGAGCTCCTGGCCGCCGAGGGAATCGACGCCCGCGTCGTCTCGATGCCGTCGTGGGAGCTGCTGGAGGAGCAGGACGAGGACTACATCGAAGCCGTGCTGCCGTCCGACATCCCGTCCCTGGCCGTGGAAGCATCGGTGTCGTTCGGCTGGGACCGGTGGGCGGACGACTCGGTGTCGATCGACCGCTTCGGTGCCTCCGCCCCCGGCGCCACCGCCCTCGCCGAGCTGGGCATGAACCCCGCCAACGTCGCCGAGCGGGCCAAGGCGCTGCTGGCCGCCCTGGCCGAGGAGGAGCAGGACTGAGCACGACGGGGTAGACACCGGGCCATGACCCGCCTGCACCAGCTCTACGACGACCACGGGCAGAGCCCCTGGATCGACAACCTCTCCCGGCCCCTGCTCCGAACCGGCCGGCTGGCCGAGCTGGTGGAGCAGGGCATACGGGGGGTGACCTCCAACCCGACCATCTTCGCCAAGGCCATCCTGGCCGGGTCGGACTACGACGAGCAGTTCGCCGACCTCCTCCGGTCCCGGGCGGCCGTCGACGACGCCTACTGGGACATGGTCGTCGCCGACATCGTCGACGCCATGGCGGTGCTGGCCCCGGTGTACGCCGCCAGCGGCGGCGCCGACGGCTACGTGTCGCTGGAGGTGGCGCCCGCCCTGGCCCACGACACCGACGGCACGGTGGCCGCCGCCCGGGACCTCGACGACCGCATCGAGGGGCCGAACCTGTTCGTCAAGGTGCCGGCCACCACCGCAGGGGTCGGCGCCGTGCACCGCCTCGTCGCCGACGGCCGCAGCATCAACGTCACCCTCATCTTCGGCCTGACCCGCTACGGCGAGGTCATCGAGGCGTACCTGTCGGGACTCGA
The DNA here is from genome assembly GCA_035540915.1 of Acidimicrobiales bacterium. Lineage (GTDB taxonomy): Bacteria > Actinomycetota > Acidimicrobiia > Acidimicrobiales > DATLFQ01. Next base: position 19,360 of record DATLFQ010000066.1, on the reverse strand, counting down.
GGCGCGCTCCGGTGACCTTTCTGGCATCGCCAGCGTCGCCTCCTTCTTCATCAGCCGCGTGGACACCGAGGTGGACCGTCGCCTCGAGGGCATCGGAAGCGAGGCCGCCCTGGCCCTCCGGGGCCGGGCCGCGGTCGCCCAGGCCAAGCTGGCCTACGCGCTGTTCGCCGAGCGCTTCGCCGGTGAGCGCTGGGAGGCGCTGGTTGCCCGCGGCGCCCACTGCCAGCGGCCGCTGTGGGCGTCGACGTCCACCAAGAACCCGGCCTATCCCGACCTGCTCTACGTCGACAGCCTCATCGGGCCCGACACCGTCAACACCATGCCTGACGCCACGGTGGCGGCGTTCGTCGACCACGGCGTGCTGGCCCGCACGGTCGACGCCGATGTCGACGACGCTCGTCGCACCATGGACGCCCTGGCCGGTGTCGGTGTCGACGTGGACGACGTGGCGGAGGTGCTCGAACGCGAGGGCGTGGCGTCGTTCGAGAAGTCCTTCGACGAGCTGATCTCGGCGCTGAGCCAGAAGGCTGGCGAACTGCATCCCACCGGAGCCTGAGCATGCAGTTGGGCATGATCGGGCTGGGCCGGATGGGGGCCAACATGACGAGGCGGCTCCTGGAGCATGGGCACGAGGTGGTGGCCTACGACCGCAACCCGGCCATGGTCGAGGCCGAGGCGACCGAAGGAGCGAGGGGCGCGGCCGACCTCGAGGACCTGGTGGCCAAGCTGGCGCCGCCGCGGGCGGCCTGGGTGATGGTCCCCTCTGGCGAGCCGACCCGCTCCACCGTCGAGCAGCTCGGCCGGTTGCTCGAGCCGGGCGACACCATCGTGGACGGCGGCAACAGCAACTACCGGGAGGCGCAGCGGGCCGGCGAGCGGCTGCGCGAGCGGGGCGTCGCCATGGTGGACGCCGGGGTGTCGGGTGGAGTGTGGGGCCTCAAGAACGGCTACTGCCTCATGGTCGGCGGCGACGCCGAGGCGGTGTCCCGGCTGGAGCCGGTGTTCACCGCCCTGGCGCCGCCCGACGGCTGGGCCCACGTCGGGCCGTCGGGCGCCGGGCACTACAGCAAGATGATCCACAACGGCATCGAGTACGGGATGCTGCAGTCCTACGCGGAGGGGTTCGCGCTCCTCGACGCCGCCGCCGAACTCGAGCTGGACCTGCACCAGCTGGCCGCCCTCTGGAACCACGGCTCGGTGGTGCGATCGTGGCTTCTCGAGTTGGCCGAGCTGGCACTGGCCGAGCCCGAGGAGTTCAACCACATCCGGGGCTTCGTCGAGGACTCCGGCGAGGGCCGGTGGACGGTGCAGGAGGCGGTCGAGCGGGCCGTGTCGGCGCCGGCCATCACCGCCTCGCTGTTCGCCCGCTTCTCCTCCCGCGACGACGAGCGGTTCGGGGCCCGCATCGTCGCCGCCCTGCGCAACCAGTTCGGCGGCCACGAGTTCTTCACCGAAGCTGCGGCGGCCGAAGAGGCCAAGGCGCCCCAGCACGATGCCGAGGGCATCATCACCGACGACACCCCCGCGCCCGGTGGATGAGCGGCCAGTGAGCGCTCGGACGCTGCACGACAACCCGCTGCTGGACGACCTGGAGAACGAGCGCCGGGCGCCGCCGTGCGTGCTGGTCGTGTTCGGGGCGTCGGGCGACCTGACCAGCCGCAAGCTGGTGCCGGCCCTGGCCACCCTGGCCGCCAACCGCCAGCTGTCGGGCCGGTTCTCGGTGGTGGGCGTGGCCCGCACACCGATGTCGGACGAGGAGTTCCGGGCGATGGTGCTCAAGGCGGTGCCCAAGCCCAGCGCCGTCTGGGAGCGGCTGGTGGCCGGCTTCCGCTTCGTCACCGGCGACTACACCGACCACGACACCTTCGACCGGCTGGCAGCCGTGCTGGACGAGTTGGACGCCGAGCTGGGCACGGGCGGCAACCGCGTCCACTACCTCGCCACCGTGCCCGACGTCTTCGCCGGCGTGGCTGCGTCCCTCGCCGAGCACGGGATGAACCGGCCCGCCGCGGACGACGCCTTCGTCCGCCTGGTGGTGGAGAAGCCCTTCGGCCGGGACCTGGACAGCGCGCTGGCCCTGGACGAGCGCCTGCACAACTGTTTCCGGGAGGAGCAGATCTACCGGATCGACCACTACCTGGGCAAGGAGACGGTCCAGAACGTCCTGGCCCTGCGCTTCGCAAACTCCATCTTCGAGCCGGTGTGGAACCGCCGCTACGTCGACCACGTGCAGATCACGGTGGCCGAGTCCCTCGGCGTCGGCCACCGCGGTGGCTTCTACGAGACGGCCGGGGCCCTGCGCGACATCGTCCAGAACCACGTGCTGCAGGTCCTGGCGCTCACCTTGATGGAGCCGCCGGCCACCGTCGACGCAAAGGGGATCCGAGACGAGAAGGTCAAGGCACTGCGGGCCGTCGACATCCTGGCCCCCGAGGAGGTCGCCACCGAGGTGGTCCGGGCGCAGTACGGCCCGGGATGGGTCGAGGGAGAGGAGGTGGTGGGCTACCGGGAGGAGGCCGACGTCGATCCCGGCAGCCGGACCGAGACCTACCTCGGCATGCGGGTGCAGGTGGACAACTGGCGCTGGGCCGGCGTCCCGTTCTACCTGCGCACCGGCAAGCGGTTGCCCAAGCGACTGACCGAGGTCGCCATGCAGTTCCGCGACGTGCCCCACCTGCCGTTCGCGCAGACCGACGCGCAGGGCCTGGGGCCAAACGCGCTGGTGCTGCGCATCCAGCCCGACGAGGGCATCACGCTGCGCTTCGGCGCCAAGGTCCCCGGCCAGGCGTTCCGACTCAGAAGCGTCTCCATGGACTTCTCCTACGGCGCGGCCTTCCTGGAGGAGCCGCCCGACGCGTACGAGCGCCTGCTGCTGGACGCCATGGTGGGCGACCCGACGCTGTTCATCCGGGCCGACGAGGTGGAGCAGGCGTGGCGGGTGGTGGCGCCGCTCCAGGAGGCGTGGGCCGGAGAAACCACCCCGCTGCCCACCTACGCCGCCGGCAGCTGGGGGCCCAGCGAGGCCGACCAGCTCGTCCAGCGCGACGGCCGCGCCTGGCGCAGGCCGTGACGCCGCGGCGCCGGTGAGCACCGAGCTGGGGTCCTGGCACGGCGAGGGCGTGGGGATGGGCCAGGTCGTCGAGGCCCTCCAGGGCCTGCGGCGCAGTGCCTCCCACGCCGCTACGCGGACCAGCGTCGTCAACCTGGTCGTCGTGGCACCGGACGAGGGCCTGGCCACCAGGGCGGCGGCGGCGGTGCACGACCTGGCCGGCAACCATCCCGGGAGGACCGTCATGGTGCTCTGCCGGCCGGGGCCCGGCCCGTGCCTCGACGCGGACGTCCTGCTCCACGCCAGTGAGGTGCAGGGCCGGCAGGTGTGGTCCGAGGACGTGCGCCTGTGGGTGAGCGGCCCTCTCGGGCAGCACCTCGACTCGTTGATCGAGCCGCTCACCCTTCCCGACCTGCCGGTGGTGGTCTGGTTCACCGGCTCGCCTCCGGGCCCCTCCGAGCCGCTGCTGGCCGCCGCCGACGCGGTCGTCGTCGACACGAAGGAGCCGGCCGCTGCGCATCTCGCAGCGGTCGCCGCCCTCGACCACCGCCACACCGTGCTCGACCTGGCCTGGATCCGCCTCACGCCCTGGCGGGCGCTCCTCGCCGGGCTGTTCGACCTGCCCACCCTGCGACCGTTCCTGGGAGGTGTCGACCGGGCCGAGGTCGGCGGCAAGGCGGGCGCCCGCCTGCTCCTGGGCGGCTGGTTGGTGTCTCGCCTGGGCCTGCCGGCAGGTGCCGTCGAGTTGTCGGGCGGCCGCCATGCGGCGATGACCGTCCATGCCCGGTACGGGGGGTGCCGCGCTGCGGTCTCGGTCGGTCGCACCGAGGGCGAGCGGGCGGTGTGGGCGCGCGCCGAGGTCGACGGCGACGTCGTCGCCGAGGACCGACTGGCACTGGCCGACGACTCGATGGCCTGGTCGCTGGCCGAGGCGCTGACCCATCTCCGGCGGGACCGGGCCCACGCTCAGGCGCTCCAGGCGGCGCTGGCGCTCACCTGAGACGCCGGCCACGGGGGGCGTAGTGTCCTCCCGATGCAGGGCGAACTGTCGGTGGTGGCCGACGTCCCGGCGGCCTTCGCCGAAGTGGTGGTCAACGCCTTCGAGCGCCGGCCCGCCGAGGTCTTCTCGATCGCCCTCTCCGGGGGCGACACCGCCCGGCGCTGCTACGAGCGCCTGGCCGCCGACGCCGGGAACCGGATCGACTGGTGGCTGGTCGACGTCTACTGGGGCGACGAGCGCTGCGTGCCGCCCGACCACCCCGACTCCAACGAGGCGCTCGGCCGGCGGGCCCTGCTGGAACGGGTCGGCGCCGCCCGCTCGGTCCATCCCATGCGCTGCGAGGACGGCGCCGAGCCCTACCAGATGCGGGTCGGCGAGCTGGGCCGGTTCGACGTCGTGCACCTGGGGCTCGGTCCCGACGGCCACACGGCGTCGCTGTTCCCGGGGAGCCCGGCGCTGGACGCCGACCCGGGCCGGCTGGTGGTGCTCAACGAGGACCCCTCCGGCGCCAATCCCCACCGGCGCATGACGCTCACCTACTCGGGCATCGCCCGGGCCCGCCTGGCCGTGTTCACGGTGGCCGGCGAGTCCAAGCGCGACGCGCTGCAACAGCTCGTCGACGGGGCCGACCTGCCGGCCGGGCGGGTGGAGGCCGACCGGGTCCTGTGGCTGGTCGACCAGGCGGCGGCCCCGGTAGGCGTGACCGGTCGCTAGCCTGACAGCTTCGGTCATCGGAAGGGAGCCAGCATGAAGCTCGGCATCGTGGGCAAGGGCGGCGTGGGCAAGACCACCACCTCCACGCTCGTGGCCCAGGCCTACGTGGCCCGGGGCCTGCGGGTGCTGGCCGTGGACACCGACTCCAATCCGAACCTGGCCCTCAGCCTGGGCCTGGACCCGGACACGGCCGACAACCTGCCGATCCTGCCCCGGGCGCTGGTGGTCGGCACCGGCAGCGGGGCCATGAGCCCGGCCGACCTCCTGGAGCAGTACGCCCTGGACACCCCCACCGGTGTGACGCTGCTGAACGCCATGGCGGTCACCCAGGCGGGCGCCGGCTGCACCTGCACCAGCCACGCCACGGTGCGCAGCCTGCTCGGGGCCGCCATCGAGGAGGAGACCGACGTCTGTCTGGTCGACATGGAGGCCGGGCTGGAGCACCTGTCCCGAGCCGGCGGCACACTGGCCTACGCCGACGTCCTCCTGGTCATCATGGAGCCGACCCGCAAGTCGATCCTGACCGCAGCCCGTACCATCGCCCTGGCCCGGGAGTTGGGCATCCCCCGGGTATTCGGCGTCGGCAACAAGGCCGAACTGCCCAAGGACCGCCAGTTCTTCGAGGAGGTCGCCGCCGAGTACGGCGTGCCCCTCGCCGGCGTCATCCCCCACGACGCCGACGTCGTGACGGCGGACCGGACCAGCCACGTGCTGCCACCGGGGACGGCGCCGGCGGTCCGGGCCGCCATCGAGGACATCTTGGACTTCGTCGACAAGGAGCTGGCCGGCCAGACCCTCAACCAGGCCGAGCGCCAGGCGCTGCTGCGTGAGAAGGAGCGGGTGGACAACCGCCTGGTCGAGCTGGGCGTCCGACCCGCCGACTGATCACGGTGGCGGGCACCCGGTTCCTTCGGAACACGCCCGCTGCGCCCGGCGGGCCCCTGCCCCGCCGGTGGCTACCCACCGATGGCTACGTCCGGCTTCAGGCTGCTTACCCGGGGTGCACCTGCTGGGCCAGGTAGTGGGCGTCGCCGATCTGGGCGATCAGGGCGAGCTGGGTCTCCAGCCACTCGGCGTGGGCCTCCTCGCCGGTGAGGATGCCCTCCAGCAGCTCCCGGCTGCCGTTGTCGCCGACGGCCACGCAACGGGCGATCCCGTCGTTGAGCCGGGCCACGGCCGCCTTCTCGAGGTCCAGCGCGGCCACCAGCTTCTCGGGCACCGTCTCGCCGACCCGGACCGTGCCGAGGCGCTGCAGGTTCGGGACGCCGTCGAGGTACAGAATCCGGTCGATCAGCGCCTCGGCGTCCTTCATCTCGTCGATCGACTCGGCCTTGAAAGTGGCGGCCAGGCGCTCGTAGCCCCAGCTCTCGCACATCTTGGCGTCCACGAAGTACTGGTTGATGGCCGTCAGCTCGGCGGTCAGGCAGTCGTTCAGCAGCTCGATGATCCCGGGGTCGCCTCGCACGGCGGCGAACCTAGCTCGCCGGTTGATGGGTCATGCAGCCGGCGAGGCGGGCCGGCGCTGCTCGTCGACTGTCTCGGCCAGCAGGGTGGCCAGCGCGGGCCAGCACCCACCGCAGCGGGCACCGGCGCCGCAGCGCCGGGCCACCTCGGACACCGTGGTGGCGCCCGACCCGATGGCGGCCCGGATGGTGCGGTCGGTCACTGCCCGGCAGTGGCAGATGTACACCGCTACGCCCTCCGCCCGGCACCGACCATGGACTTCGTCTCCGCTCGCGGGCCGTCGCCGGTCGCGCCTGGCCGGCGCACCACCGACGGGACGCCGGCCCGGACCAGCGCCATGGCGGCTCGCAGGGGGATCAGCCGGGTGACCGTCTGGCGATGGGAGATGCCCACCGCTTCGCAGCGGGGCGTGCCCTCACCCAGGATGATCCGCACGAAGCCGATTCGACGGAGCCCCAACCCGGACGCCTCAGGAAACCCTTCCACTGCTTCTTAGGTAACCCTAAGAAGCGACCGGCGTCAACCCCATGTCGCATAACCACGTCGACACCGCGACTTTCCGTTGCCGTTGCGCCGTGAGCTGCACGCGGCCCGCTCGGCCGGGACGTCCGGCAGCCGGGCGAGCCACGCCCGGCGGCACGAACGGGCCCAGGTCGCCCATCCTCGCGCCCGGCCTACTGTGAGCGAGTGGGCTCCGACCTGCTGGCGGCACCGCTGGCCGAGCTGATGGCCCGGGCCGCAGCCGTCCGTGACGAGGCCCACGGCCGGCGGGTCACCTGGTCGCCCAAGGTGTTCATCCCGCTGACGCGCCTGTGCCGGGACCGTTGCGCCTACTGCACGTTCGCCACCGCGCCGGCCAGGGTGGCGTCGCCGTTCCTGGTGCCCGACGAGGTGCTCGCCATCGCTCGCAGCGGCACCGAGGCAGGCTGTCACGAGGCGCTGTTCACGCTGGGCGAGGCGCCCGAGGCTCGCTACCCCATGGCGGCCGCCTGGCTGGCGGAGCGGGGCTACGCCTCCACCGTCGACTACCTCGTGGCCATGTGCGCCCTGGTCCGCGACGAGACCGGGCTGCTCCCCCACGCCAACGCCGGGGCGCTGGCGGCCGCCGACCTGGCCGGGCTGCGGGAGGTCTCGGCCAGCCAGGGGATGATGGTCGAGTCGCTGCGGGCCGACCTGTCCTGCCATGCCGGCGCGCCGGACAAGGCGCCCCAGCGGCGGTTGGCCACGCTCGACGCAGCGGGGCGGTCGGCGATCCCGTTCACCACCGGCATCCTGTGCGGGATCGGCGAGACCCGGGCCGACCGCGTCGCCGCCCTGGAGGCCATCGCCGCCTCGGCCCGCCGCCACGGCCACGTGCAGGAGGTGATCGTCCAGAATTTCGTGCCGAAGCCGGGGACGGCCATGGGCGGCACGCCCGCCTGTCCGGCCGAGGAGCACCTGTGGTCGGTGGCCGCCGCGCGCCTGATACTGCCGGCCGAGATCCACGTCCAGGCGCCGCCCAACCTGTCGGACGACTTCGGCCGCCTGCTCGACGCCGGGATCGACGACTGGGGCGGCGTCTCGCCGGTCACCCCCGACCACGTCAACCCGGAGCGCCCGTGGCCTGCCGTCGAGCGGCTGCGGGAGGTCACCGAGGCGCGCGGCTTCACGCTGGCGCCCCGCCTCACCGCGTATCCCGAGTACGTCCGCCGGCCCGACCGCTGGCTGGCGCCGGCCATGCGGCCGGCGGTGCTGCGGCGCAGCGACGCCGAGGGCCTGGGGCGCGACGGCACGCCGTGGTGCGCGGGGGCCGGAACCGCACCGCCCCGCGTGCTCCCGGCGACGCCCCGGGCCGTCAGCGCGGTGGGCGAGGTCCTGGCCGGGGTGGCGCTGGGCCAGGTGCCCGGCGAGGCCGAGCTGGTGGCGCTGTTCGCCGCTCGCGGCCCCGAGGTCGCCGCAGTGGCCGAGGCGGCCGACGACCTGCGCCGGGCGACCGCCGGCGACACGGTCACCTGGGTGGCCAACCGCAACATCAACTACACCAACGTCTGCACGTTCAAGTGCCGGTTCTGCGCCTTCTCCAAGGGCCCGCTGTCGCTGAACCTGCGAGGGGACCCGTACCTGCTCACCCTGGACGAGATCGCCGGCCGGGTGGCCGAGGCCGAGGCGGCCGGGGCCACCGAGGTCTGCCTCCAGGGTGGCATCCACCCCAGCTTCGACGGCGACTACTACCTCGACGTGATCCGGGCCGTGCGCTCCGCCTCCGCCACCATCCACATCCACGGCTTCACCGCCCTGGAGGTGACCGAGGGCGCCCGGCGCCTCGGCGTACCACTGCCCTCCTACCTGCGGCGCCTGGTCGAGGCCGGCCTGCGCTCGCTGCCGGGCACGGCGGCCGAGATCCTCGACGACGAGGTGCGGGCCGAACTGTGCCCCGACAAGATCACCACCGACGAATGGCTGGAGGCCCACCGCACCGCCCACGGCGTGGGGCTTCGGTCCAACGTCACCATCATGTTCGGGGCCGTCGAGCGGCCTGTGCACTGGGCCCGTCACCTGCTGCGGACCCGGGCGCTGCAGGTGGAGACCGGTGGCTTCACCGAGTTCGTCCCACTGCCGTTCGTGCACATGGCGGCGCCCATGTACCTCCAGGGGCGCAGCCGTCAGGGACCGACGTTCCGGGAGTGCGTCCTCATGCACGCGGTCGGGCGGATCGCCTACCACCCGGTGTTGACGAACGTGCAGGTCTCGTGGGTCAAGCTCGGCCTGGCCGGCGCGGCCCAGGTGCTGCAGGCCGGCGCCAACGACCTCGGCGGGACCTTGATGGACGAGAACATCTCGCGGGCGGCGGGCGCGCTGCACGGCCAGCGTGTCGGCCGGGCCGAGCTCGCCGAGGTGGTGTCGCCCCTGGGCCGTCCGCTGGAGCAGCGCACCACCCTCTACGGGCGGGTGCCGGCGCCGGTCTAGCGCCCGCCGGATCCTCGGCCAGAGGCGGCCTGGGCCACCAGCTTCACGGCTTCCTCCACGCGGTCGGCATGGGTGCGGTGGCTCAGGATCGACAACCGGATCGTCCGCCGGCCGGCGATGGTGGTGCTCGACAGGAACACCCGCCCCGATGCGTTGACGCGCTGCAGCAAATCGTCGGTGGCCCCGTCGCCGTCGCGGTGGCGGAAGGCCACCACGCTCAGCTCGGGCCGCCAGGGCAGCTCCAGGTCGCGCACCTGGCGCAGCGCCCCGTGGGCGGCGGCAGCCAGGTCCAGCTTCTCGTCGAGCGCGGCCCGGAAGGCGGCGACGCCGTGCAGCTGCAGGGGCAGCCACACCCGCAGGCCCCGCAGCTCGCGGGACAGCTCCGGCGACAGGTCGGCGAAGCTGGGCACCGACCACGTCGGGTCGGCGTCGGGGAGGTACGGGGCCGCTACCCGGTGGGACCGGCGCAGCAGCTCGCTGTCCCGCACGACGAGGGCCCCGGTGCCGTAGGGCAGGAAGAGGCCCTTGTGGGGGTCGAGGGTGACCGAGTCGGCCCGTGCGATGCCGGCGAAACGGGCCCGGCCCCGCTCGGTCAGCAGGAACATGCCTCCGTAGGCGGCGTCGACGTGCAGCCACAGGTTTTCGGTGGCGGCCAGGTCGGCCAGCCGGTCCAGCGGGTCGACCGCCCCGGTGTTGGTGGTGCCGGCGTTGGCCACGACGGCGAAGGGCAGCCGGCCGGCCCGGCGGTCGTCGGCGACCATGGCGGCCAGGGCGCCGAGGTCCATGTGCAGGTCGGCGGTGGTCGGCACGGGGCGCACGGCGGCTGCTGCGAAGCCGGCCAGCATGGCGGACTTGGCCACCGAGTGGTGGGCCTGGTCGGTGACATAGAGGGTGCCGGCGCGGAAGTCCTCGGGCAGGCGGTCGACCCGGGCGGCCACCACCGCCGAGAAGTTGGCCATGGAGCCGCAGCTGGTGAGGATGCCGCCGGCGGCCGGCGGCAGGCCGGCCAGGTCGGCCAGCCAGCGCACGGCGGTCGCCTCGATCTGGGCCAGCGCCGGCCCGAGCGCCGGCACCATCATCATCCGGTTGACCACCAGGGTCACGAAGTCGGCGACGGCGGCGCTGAACAGCCCACCCCCGGGGATGAACCCGAGGTAGCCCGGCCCGGCCGTGTCGACCCCGTGGGCGGCGGCGCGGCCCACCAGGTCCAGGAGGTGCGCGAGGGGTCGGCCCGCCTCGCCGGGTGACGCCGCGAGCGCGGCCAGGAGCTCGGGGAGGGCCGGGTCGCCCTGGTTGGAGGCCGGGGCGATGGCCCGCTCGGCGACGAAGGAGGAGGCGAACGCCATGGCGGCGTCGCCCAGGGCCGCCATCTGCTCGGCGTCGAGCTCCAGGGGGAGGCCGGTCATCTGGCGGTCGAGGTCATCCGGAGCGGTCGAGGCTACCGGCTGCGGTAGACCTGCTCCCGTGCTCGAACGCCTCCCCCGCCACCGTACCGGCGACCCTGAGCTCGACCGCCGCCTGGTGGAGCTGCTGGACGCGGCCGGCCCGGCAGCCAACCGGGACCAGCTGTTCGAGATCCTGGCCACGGCGGTGCGCCTGGCCGGCGACGACGTCGACCGCCTCGACCTGAAGATCACCAACGCCGCGCTCAAGGAGCTGCGCAAGGCCTTCCTGGTGTTCGCGCCGTACCGGCAAGTCCCCAAGGCGACGATGTTCGGCTCGGCCCGGACCTCCTCCGACGACCCGCTCTACGGCCAGGCTCGCAGCCTGGCCGCCCAGCTGGCAGGGGCCGGCGCCGGTGATGACCATCCAGCCGGCCCCGGGATCATGGCGGCGGGCATGGAGGGGGCGGGGCGGGACAAGTCCTTCGGCATCAACATCCGGCTCCCGTTCGAGCAGGGGGCCAACGAGTTCATCGCCGGCGACCCGAAGCTGGTCGAGATGAAGTACTTCTTCACCCGCAAGGTGATGCTGCTGAAGGAGTCGGACGGGTTCGTCGTCCTGCCGGGCGGCTTCGGCACCCTGGACGAGGCGCTCGAGCTGCTGACGCTGATGCAGACCGGCAAGGCCGACCCGGCCCCCATCGTCCTGCTGGAGGTGCCGGGAGGCACCTACTGGCGTTCATGGGAGCGGTTCCTGCAGGACGAGGTGCTGGCCCGGGGCCTGATCTCGCCCGAGGACCAGGCCCTGTACCTGGTCACCGACGACGTGCGGGAGGCGTCGGCCGAGATCCTCGGCTTCTACGCCAACTACCACTCCCGCCGCTTCGTGGGCGACCAGCTGGTCCTGCGCCTCCGCAGCGAGCCGACCGCCGCAGAGGTCGCGGGCCTGGGCGAGGAGTTCGCCGACATCGTGCTCGGCGACGCCATCGCCTCCTCACCCCCGCTGCCGGCGGAGGTGGCCGACGAGGACCACCTCGCCCTGCCCCGCGTCGCCCTCCGCTTCGACCGCATGAGCCACGGCCGCCTCCGCCAACTCATCGACCGCCTCAACCGCCTCCCGAGCGCGACTTCGAGTGCATAGGCGTCGGAATCCGACGCCTATGCACTCGAAAGAGGTTCTCGGAGCGCGGCGGCGGCCCGTTCGACGGCGCGGCGGGCCTTGGTGAGGCGACGCTCGGTGGCGGCGGCGGCGGCGTCGCCGGCGGCCTGGGCCCGGAGGGCGTCGTAGGCCAGGTCGGCCAGCTCCTCGGCGATGGCGTCGAGGCGGGAGCGGATGTCCTCGGTGTCACCGGTGCCGGTCACGGCCGGCCAGCGTAGGGGTAGCCTCGACGGCCATGGCGGCTCCCCCGGTCCTGGCCGGCTACGTCGCCGCGGAGCGGGCGCGCATCGAGCAGCGCCTCCTGGAGTGGGTCGGCATCCCGTCCATCTCGGCCCACCCCGACCGGGCCGGCGACGTCCGCCGCTCCGCCGAGTTCACCGCCGGCCTCCTGGCCGAGGCGGGCCTGGAGCACGTCGAGGTCGTCGAGACCGCCGGCGCCCCGTCGGTCTACGCCGACTGGTTGCACGCCGGGCCCGACGCCCCGACCGCGCTGGTCTACGGGCACCACGACGTCCAGCCCGTCGACCCGCTCGACCTGTGGCGGTCCCCGCCGTTCGAGCCGGTCTTCGTCGACGGGGAGTGCCTCGGGCGGGGCACGGTGGACGACAAGGGCCAGATGCTGTTCGAGATCGAGGCGGCCCGGGGCCTGCTGCAGCGCGACGGCCGGCTGCCGGTCAACCTCAAGTTCCTGGTGGAGGGCGAGGAGGAGATCGGCAGCCCGCACTTCGAGGCCCTCCTGCGCGAGGAGGCGGACCGGCTGGCGTGCGACGTCGTCGTGGTCTCCGACACCACCATGTGGGCGCCCGACGTGCCCTCGGTGTGCATGGGGATGCGCGGCCTCGTCGGCTTCACCGTCGAGATCCGCACCGCCGATGGCGACCTGCACTCGGGCGTGTTCGGCGGCGCCGTGCCCAACCCGGCCCACCTGCTGGCCGCTGCGGCCGCCGCCCTCCACGACGCCGACGGCCGCGTCACGCTACCCGGCTTCTACGACGACGTGCGCCCGCTCACCGACGCGGAGGAGGCGTCCCTGCGGCTGCTGCCCTTCGACGAGGCCGAGTGGATGGCCAAGGCCGGCACCCGGCGCCTGGAGGGTGAGGCCGGCCGGTCCACCCTGGAGCGGGTCTGGGCCCGGCCGACCTGCGAGGTGGTGGGCATCACCGTCGGCTACGGCGGGCCGGGCATCAAGACCATCGTGCCCGCCACCGGCACCATGAAGGTGACCTTCCGCCTGGTGGCCGACCAGGACCCGGACGCCATCGCCGCCGCCTTCGAGGTGTGGGTCGCGGCCCGGTTCGGCCCCGGCGTCGAGGTGACGGTGACGGGCGAGGGACGCGTGGCGCCCGCGCTCACGCCGGCCACCCATCCGTCGGTCGGCGCGCTCTGCCGGGCCGTCGAGACGGTTTGGGGCGTGGCGCCGCTGTTCACCCGCGAAGGCGGCAGTGGGCCGGAGGAGGCGCTCGGCCGGGTGCTCAACGTCCCGGTGCTGTACCTCGGTGTCGGGCTGCCGGACGACCGCTTCCACGCGCCGAACGAGCGGCTGGTGATGGACCAGTTCTGGAAGGGCCTGCTGGCCGCCGGCCAGCTGTGGATCGAGCTGGCGGCAGCCGGCCGGTGACCGCGGCGACCCACGAATGGGTCAGCTTCGAGGACCCCGAGGAGGAGCGCACCTGGGTCTTCGACGTCACGTTCCTGGCCAGCCGCTGGTCGTGCGTCTTCGGGCGCGGCTGCCAGGGCGTGCTGACGGCGGCCGCCCCCGAGCTGGCCCAGGGCTGCTGCTCCTACGGCGCCCACTTCACCGGCGAGGAGGACGTGGCCCGGGTCCTCGCGGTGGTCGCGACGCTGACCGACGAGCAGTGGCAGTACGCCCGCCGCGGCCGCCGCTACGGGGTGGTCAAGCGGGAGGCCGGCGGCGAGATCGTCTCTCGGCTGGCCGACGGCGCCTGCATCATGCTGAACCGCCCCGGCTTCCCGGGGGGGCCGGGCTGCGCCCTGCACCGCGCCGCGCTGGAGGCCGGAACACCGCCGCACGAAGCCAAGCCTGACGTCTGCTGGCAGCTGCCGCTGCGGCGGGAGGACGCCGACGACGGCGCCGGTCACGTCACCTCGACGGTGCGCCAGTGGGACCGGCGCCACTGGGGGGGCGGGGGCGCCCAGTTCGCCTGGTGGTGCACCGAGGCGCCGGAGGCGTTCGCCGGCGCCGAGCCCGTCTACCGGGTCCTGAAGGCCGAGCTGGTGGCGCTGGTGGGCCCGTGGGCGTACGCACAGGTGGCCGGCTACCTCGACGAGCGGGTGGCCGCCGGCACGCCCCTGCCGCACCCGGCGGTCCGCCGGACGGAGGAGCGGGCGCCGAGCTGAGCGCCCTAGCGAGCCACCCGCATTGGTCGCAGCGCCGGCCACAGCGACGCGGCGGTGGTGTGCCAGTCGTAGAGGCTCCCGCCGAAGCCGCCGACCTCGGTGATCGCCCGCTTGTACCCCTCGACGTCCTCCCGGCTCGTTCCCGTGCCGATGCCGCCGATGGGATGGACGGGGAGGTTGGGGTCGCCGACGTTGCGGCGCAGCCGGATCACGTTCTCCTTGGTGTACGCGTGCGGGTTCCGGTAACCCGACCGGGTGGTGCGGTCGGTCCAGTACCCCATCGTCATCCAGACGTCGTAGGAGGGTGCGATCTCCCGGTAGGGGAAGTCGGGCCAGAACTTCTTGTTCACCACCTCGAGCTGGACCGGCGGCATGACGATCGCGCCGATCACCCGGCCCGGGAGCGCCTTCCGCAGGGCACCGCTCAGCTCGATGAGCCGGCGGTTGCGCTCCGCCACGCCGGGCACGTTGCGTGCCTCGATGTCGACGGCCAGGCCGTCCATGCCGGGGAAGGCGGCCACCGCCTTCAGCCGGGCCAGGTCCCTGCCCACGTCGACGAGAGTGGGGAGGTACCAGGGCACGACCCGCATTCCGGCGGCCCGGCCCCGCTCGACGATCGAGGCCAGCCGCACCGGTTCCAGCACGTCGGTCGGCGAGTCGTGCTTGGACGCCTGGATGAACACGGTCTGTACGCCGGCTTCGGCCATGCGCGCCATGTCCCCGGGCCGCACCGTCGGCCGGCCGCCGGTGAAGGTGTGGCTCCAGTCGTAGACGTCGACCCAGGTGCCCAGGCCTCGGTAGGGGTCCAGGCCGGCGTCCCCCACCTGCGGCACTCTGGGGTCGCCGGTGCCGGGCACCGGCGCCGTGCCCGGCAGGAGCGTGACCGGCGCGGGGAGAAGGGGCGGCAGGGCCGGGATGGTCAGAGCGGGCCCGACGGCCGCCGGCCGCACCGGTCCGTCAGCCGCCAGTGAGGCCGGCTCGTGACTCAGGACGAGGATCAGCGACAGCACGAACAGCAGCGCCACGCTGGCCCGGACCGCCCCTGGTGTTGGTCTGCTCCGCCGCACCCGCCCCCCTTGTTTCAGAACTTCAGCCCGCCGCCCCGCCGGTCAGCGGGGTTCGGCATCACCCGCGCTGGCGGCTCCATGGGCCTCCTCGGGCGGGCCGGGCGTCACACCGTCCTCCTCGAGCCCGTCGTCCTCGGTGGCCAGGCACCAGGGAGCGTGGTCGTCCTCGGGGTCGGCACCGCACTCCGCGCATGGCTCGGGGGCCAGCTCGGTGGTGCGGAACTTGAACGCACGCGCCTCTTCGAAGCGCCGGTGACGTCCCTTCTTCACGTGCAGCTCCCCGGTTCGCGGACGCAGTCGGCGGCCCATCGTACCAACCGTGCGGCCCAACACCGCGCCAGCCGGCGGCGGCACCGCCGCAGGTCGCCACGTAGGGTTGGGCCGATGCCCGAGGACTTCGATGTACCCGCGATGATCGAGCGGTTCCGGGAGCGCGCCAAGGCGGTGCGCAGCCGCGGGGTCCCGCCCGTCGAGGGCCCGGACCGCCGCCGGTTCCTGGAGCAGGCGCAGCAGGACTACATGGACTTCGCCATGCTCGCCGACGCCGAGGGGCGGCTCGAGGACGGCGTGCTCACCCTGCGGATCGACCTCCGTCCGAAGTGAGCCCGGCGGGCGGCGCTCCGGTTCGGTCGTCGCCCAGTCGCTCAGGCTCGGTCTTCCAGCACCAGCTCGCGGCCGTCGAATGCGAGGGCGGCCCGGCCCTCCACCAGCCGGGCCACCGCGTCGCCGATGAGCTGCTTGCGCCAGCCCGTCGCCAGGCGGGCGTCGGGGTCCTTGCGCAGGAAGGCGTGGAGATCGGCCCGCGTGGCGAGGAGGACGGGGTCGAGATCGAGGTCGCTCGCCAGTTGCCCGATCCAGGCCGCCACCAGCGTCACCGCTGGGCGGACCCGCCGCTCGACGTCGTCGGTGGGCGGAAGTCGAAGCTCGGACTCGGGCAGGTCCCGGCCCCGGGCCACGGCCTCGAGCAGCTCCTGGCCGGCTGCGCCCTTGAGGTAGCGGCCGTCCATCCCCCGCACGGCGGCGACGTCCTCGACTCGCCGCGGCGGCCGTTGGGCGATGGCGGCCAAGGCCAGGTCCGGGAGGATGAAGCGGGCGGGGCGGTCGACGGCCGACGCTCGCCGCTCCCGCCAGGCGGCCACCTCCTGGGCCACGCCGCGGGCGGGGCCGCGCAGCGACCGCGCCTCCTTGACCCGCCACCAGGCCGTCTCGGCCGGTGTGGCCCAGCGGGCCCGGGTACGCAGCAACTCGCACTCGTCCTCGGCCCAGCCCAGGCGGTCACGAGCGGCCAAATCGGCGGTGAGCCGGTCGCGGAGGTCGATCAGGTGCTCGACGTCGGCAGCGGCGTAGCGCTGTTGCTCGACGGTCAGGGGTCGCTGGGTCCAGTCGGTGAGGCGGTCGCCCTTCACCAGCCGCCGGCCGAGGACCCGTTCCACCAGCGCCACCAGCGAGAGGGTCGACATGCCCAGGAAGCCGGCGGCCAGCTGGGTGTCGAACAGGCGAGACGGCACGGTGCCGCAGGCCCGCTGCAGCACTTCGAGGTCCTGGTCGGCGGCGTGCAGGACGGCCACGCCCGGCCCGTCCAGCACCCGGGCCAGCGGGGCGGGGTCGACGGCCAGCGGGTCGACCAGAACGATCCCGCCCGGACCCGCCAGCTGCAGCAGCGCCAGGTGCGGGTGGTAGGTCCGTTCCCGGTGGAACTCGGTGTCGAGGCCGTAGACGGGAGCCTCGGCCAGCTCGTCGACCAGGTCGTCGAGGCGGCGCCGGTCGGCCACCCACTCGAAGGCTTCGGCCACGGGTGCTGTCAGCCCCGCACGTAGCGGGTGTCGTCGCCCCCGAGGATCCCGATGGCGCCGCCGGCGGATGCCGCCGACATCGGCGTGAAGCGGGCGCTGGCCTCGACGCAGGTGGCGCCCTCCTCGTCGGTGATGACGGCGGCCATGGCGAGGTCGCCGATTCCGTCGCCCGGGGGTGCTCGGTCGACCAGCCGGGCCTCGACCCGGTGCGGCGCATCCAGGACCACCGGGCGGACGAACCGGGCCTCGGTGGACCGAGTCAGCGCGAACACGCCGGCGAGGGCGATGGCGCCCCAGGCCATGGCCTCGTCCAGGACGGCCAGGGCCACACCGCCGTGGAGGTAACGGGGCGTGCCCGAGAAGCGGTCGCCGAGCGAGAAGCGGGCGGACACCGTCTGGTCCTCGTCGTCGTGGAAGAAGGCGATCTGCAGCCCGCCCGCATTGGCCGGCTCGCACACGAAGCAGTTCGACACGAAGCCCCAGCGGGCGTTGTCGAGCCGGTGGACGGGCATCGGCGAACGCTACCGCCCTCGGGTGGTTGGCACGCGGTCCTCCGAGGCGCGCCGACGTGAAGTCGGCAGGCCGCACCCAGGGCTCGGCTCCATGGGAACCATCGGCGACTGCTGACAACGGCGTGGCCGGAAGCTTCCTCGGCACACCCCAGCCATCGGCGAGCCGGTCCCCGTCCGGCTGCCGTCGGGCTCCACACGTCGAAGCACGGACCGCACCGTGAGGTCCCGTGAGACCGGCGAGTCCCGCAGGTCGACCGCTGGCCGAGGTGAGGAGCGTTGGTTTCGCTGTTCACCGCGGCATCGAAGTCGCCTTCGCTGCGGTATCCCCGGCTCCGGCGGAGGCCCCCGGTAACCTCGACACGCACAAGTCGAGCGACAGAAGGGCACTGCCGTGGACGGCAAGTTCGTGATCAAGAAGGGTCCCACCGGCAAGTTTCGCTTCAATCTTCTGGCCAGGAACGGGCAGATCGTGGCCACCAGCGAGGCCTATAGCTCGAAGGCGGCGGCCATGGGGGGGATACGGTCAGTCCGGAGCCTGGCCAGCGCCGCCGAGATCGAGGACCAGACGACGAAGGAATGGTCCGCCGCTGAAGCGACCCGCAAGGCCGCTGCGTCAGCGAAGAAGCTCGCCGCTCCCGTCAAGGCCAAGGTGGCGAAGCGCTCGTCGACCCGGAAGAGCACCTGAGACCGTCTTGAAAGGGTGAAGCCATGCCCTTTGTTCCGCGTGTCTGCTGATCGTCGCTACCGCCGTGTTCGTTCTCACCGTGATCCTCGATGAGAACGCATCGATCGCATGGCGCTCGGCCTCACGGGCTCAGCGCGCTCGCTGCCGTTGGACGATCTCGGCCCCGACAGAGCATGACAGGCGCGGGCCACTGCGCCGACAGGTTCTGCAGCGAGCCTCCCTGCCGCACGAGACCAGCGATGTTCCGGCCGCATGCACCCAGTTGAGGCATGGTCGGCCAGCGGCGACGGCGGGATCAAATATGAGGCTGTTCCGGTATACGGCTCGGAGCCTCGTCGTCCGCAGGCACGATGACGCCTGTCGGGTCGCTAGTTTTGCTTCGCCCGAGCTCGGTCGACGGACCATCGAAGAGCGCCGTTGCCCAGGCCGCCAAGGCCCCGCCGATCAACGGTGCGAGGATGAACAGCCACACGTGTTCCAGCGCTGACCCTCCCTCGAAGACAGCAGGGCCGAGTGATCGCGCCGGGTTGACCGAGGTTCCTGTGAGGGGAATACCGACAACATGCACGACGGTGAGCACCAGCCCGATCGCCAGGCCGGCGAATCCCGGAGCGGCCGCCCGACCGGTGACGAGCAGAACGACGAAGACGAGCACGAAAGTTAGGAACACCTCGAGGACGAATGCTCCTCCTGCGCTGATCGTCTGGCCCCAGTCGTTGGTCCCGAGTCCCCCTGTCTGGTCGGCAACCTCCCCGAAGTCAGAGGTCATGAGCTTCAAGAAGGCGCCAGCGAGGAGGGCGCCGGCGACCTGGGCGATCCAGTACAGCGTCGCCTCACGAGGGGTGATTCCACGGCGGATCAGGACACCGAGCGTCACTGCCGGATTCACGTGGCATCCCGATACGGGTCCGAGGGTGTAGGCGAGGGCGACAAGGACGAAGCCGAAGGCGAGCGCCACCCCCAGCGCGCCGACCACGTCGAATCCGAACACCGCCGCGCCTACCGCAGCGGATACGAGGACGAACGTCCCCAGCGCCTCAGCTCCGACCTTCCGAGCGATGTCGGTCATCTGCTTCCTTCTGCTCGAGGGGATCCGGTCGCTGTCGGAAGGGGCGGGCTCGTTTTCATGCGTTCGCTCGCCAGTTCCTCGTTCCGGTGCTGGTCAATCCCTGCAGTCCCCGGAGCTCGAGCGCCCGGCGGAGGACGGCAGGCGGCTCGCTCAGCCCCATCG
>DATLFQ010000065.1:0-11623 GCA_035540915.1 Acidimicrobiales bacterium | reverse complement strand
GCACCCCCAACGGGATTCGAACCCGTGCCGCCACCTTGAAAGGGTGGTGTCCTAGGCCACTAGACGATGGGGGCTCGGCTCTCCGAGCCGGGCGACGAGTGTAGGACCCAGGTGGTCCCGTCCGGCCCGTCCCGGACCTCGACGCCCATCGAGGTGAGCCGGTCCCGGACGGTGTCGGCGTCGGCCCAGCGCTTGTCGGCTCGGGCCGCGGTGCGCTGGTCCAGCAGCGCCTCGACGAAGGGGCCGACCACCTCGGCCGGGTCCCGCAGGCCGCCCTCGGCGGCAGCACCCAGTCGCACGATCATCGAGCGCAGGGCGGCCCGGGCCCGGGCCATCTCGTCGGACGAGAACGTCTCCTGGGCCCACGACACCAGCTCCTCGTCCAGCTCCAGGACGGCTCCCGCCGCGCCCGCAGAGTCGCCCGCGGCAATGGCGGCGTCGAACGAGGACTCGAGCCCGGCGACGCGGTCGAGCAGTGGCGACGTGGCTGCCGGCCCGTCGACCCCAGCACCGGCCGCCACCGGCGCCGCCGCGGGGCCACCCGCACCCGCTGCCCCGCTCCGAACCGACGCCAGGCGGGCCAGGTCGGCGATGGGCACCGTCGTCCCGCTCGGGACCTCCTCGGACCGACCGGCCCGCCGCACCGTCACCACCCCGATCCCGACCACCGACGCGGTGCCCTCGGCGAGGTCGAGCACCAGGCCGGTGTGCTCGTCCACCCCCAGCACGAAGGCGCCGTCGGGCAGGTTGGATTCCATGCGGGACAAGCGTTCCTCGCCCAGATAGCAGAACCGGGTGTCGTGGGTGCCGCCCTCGGCGTTGTTGTAGTGCGGGATCACCGCGGCGGACAGGCCGGCGGCCGACAGCAGGTCGAGGCCGGCCAGCCAGTGCGGATCCTCGCCCACCTTGTAGATCTCGTAGACGGGAACGGTGGCCACGCCGAGGGTGAGCGCGGCCGCGCTGGCGAAGGTGACACAGCCGCCGCCGGCCGGCCCGGCGGGCGCCAGCTTGTCGGCCAACGCGGCGGCGACCGCCGTGCCGTCCCACTGGCGCAGGGCGTAGGACGGGCTGCCGGGGCCGGCGAAGACGTACCGTGCGGACCGGATGCGCTCGACGGCCGTCTCGCGCTCCAGCGCGCTTCCTGCGGCCGACCGGAAGCTGGCCACCCCCAGCTCGGCGCCCACGCTCTCGGCGAAGTAGGCGACCGCCCGCGCCGTCAGCTCGTCGGCGTTGGCCTGGAAGCCGAACGGCGTGTCCAGCACGACGGCCGGCACCGGCGGCGGGCCGAGCCTGGCCAGCAGGGACCGGTGCACCTTGACCATGGTGGGACTGGTCTCGCCCGACCCCATGATGGCGAGCAGCCGGGCGGTCATCCCCGCACCGCCTCGGCCATCCAGGCGGTCATCAGCCCGGCCAGCTCGGCCGGGCGGTGGGCGTGCAGGTCGTGGTTCCCCTCGATGCCGGCCAGCCGGCCCGATCGCAGGGCGGCGGCCGCGGCGGCGACCACGTCGCCGCCCATCCCGCCGGGCCCGCCGGCGCCCACGGCCGGTACCAGCAGCACGGGCACGTCGATGTCGCCGTACAGGTCGAACGGCCGGTGCTCCCACAGCGCCCGCAGGATCTGCATGTGGCGGTCACGGCTCAGCCAGGGCCGGACCGTCCCGTCGTCGCGCACGTCGAAGTTGGCCATGTACCCGTCGATGCCGGCCTCCGGCCAGTCGGGGTGACCGGCCCGCACCTTCGCCCGCAGCTCCGCCTCGGGAATGCCGTCGAGCGCCGGCGGCGCCAGGGCCCCGGCGCAGTCGTCCCATACCGGGAACCGGCGTGACAGGTCGATCCAGCCGCCGTCGACGCACACCACTCCACCGACGGCCCCGGGGTGGCGGGCGGCCAGCTCGACCACCACGTTGCCGCCCCAGGACTGGCCGGCCACCACCGGCCGGCACCAGCCCAGCTCGATGACCACCGACGCCAGGTCGGCGGCGACGGTGGCGAAGTCGTAGCCGGTGGGCGGCTTCTCGGAGCGGCCGTGGCCCCGCTGGTCGACCGCCGCCACCGGGTGGCCGGCGGCCGCCAGGTGCTCGGCCACCTGGTCCCACATGCGGGCGTTGGACGCCAGCCCGTGCACGAGGAGGACGGGCCGCCCGGCTCCGCCGTCCCAGCACCGCGCGGCCAGGTCGATCCCGCCGACGCCGGTGAGGGTCCGGCGGGTCACCACTCCCAGCGGGCCGTCTTCTTCAGCCGGTCGATCAGGCCGAGCAGCTCGAGGGACCTGGCCGGCGGGCGGGCCATGGGGACGCCGTCGCGGAGGACCGCGGCGAAGTGCTCGACCATGGCCCGGTAGGGGTCGCCCCCCTCCGACACGATCTCCTCGACGGTCCCGTCGCGGCCCTGCAGGCGGATGACGGTGTCGTCCAGCCCGGGAGTGAACGCCCGGTCCACCGTCACCGACCCGTCCCGCCCGACGATCTCCAGGCTCTGGCGCTCGGGCGCCTCGAACGAGCACTCGATGGTGGCCGAGAACGCCTTGCCGAAGTCCAGGAACCCGTGGAACGACGTGTCCACGCCGGTGAGCGACAGCATCCCGGCCGACGCCACCTCGACGGGCTGGCGCCCGGCGGCCAGCAGCAGTGGGGCCAGGCAGTAGATGCCGACGTCGAGCAGCGCGCCGCCGCCGTTCTCGGGCCGCCAGCGGTGGTCGTCATCGTCCTCCAGCACACCGGTGAAGCAGGCGCGCGCGAAGCGCAGCACACCCAACCGGCGCGACCGGAGGATCTCAACCAGCTGGGCATGGCGGGGGTGGAACGGCGTCATGTACGCCTCCATCAGTTGCACCCCGTGCTCCTCGCAGGCGTCGACCATCTCCCGGCCCTCTGCGGCCGCGGTGGCCAGTGGCTTCTCGCACAGCACGTGCTTGCCGGCCTCGGCGGCCCGCACCGTCCACTCGGCGTGCAGCGAGTTGGGCAGCGGCACGTAGACCGCCTCGACCTCGGGGTCGGCCAGCAGCTCGTGGTAGGCGCCGTAGGTACGGGCTGCTCCCCAGGTCTCGTAGCCGGTGCCGTCCCGATCGCTGCGGCTGGCCGTGGCGACGACGGTGGCGCCGGCGCTGGCGGCCATGGCGGGCAGCACGGCCTGCTGGGCCACGGTGGAGGTGGCGCCCAGAACGCCCCAGCGGACCGGTCCCGGGTCGGACGGGGCCGGCTGGGGTTCGGCGGAGTCGGGCGGGGCGGTGTCGGTCACTCTCCGGAGACTAAGCGGTGCCGGTCCGCCGGCGACTGGCCGGAGTCCACGGCGTCGAAGCTCCAGTCGGGCTGCTTGTCACCGTGGCGCTCGTCCAGCACGAATCGGTCGTCGACCAGGTCGACGATCGGGGCGATCAGCTCCGGCTCGGCGGCGGCGACCGTCCCCGCCACGTGGTCGCGGAGCGCCTCGGGGAACAGCCGCAGCAGGCTGCCGACCACCAGCTCGTGCTGCTGGGCCAGGTAGCAGCGGGCCTCGTCGGCGACCGTCCGAAGCCGGTCCTCCACCTCGACCAGGTCGTGCTCCTCGGCCTCGGACCGGCGGATGCCGTCGAGCAGCGCGGCCAGCGCCCGGCCGTCCTGCTTGCAGGGGGTGCACTGGCCGCAGGACTCCACGGCCAGGAAGCGCGACACGCCGGCAGCGACGGCGGCCAGGTCGGTCGCCTCGTCGAACACGATGAAGCCGGCCGCGCCCATCCCGCTGCCCACCGCCTGCAGGTGCTCGTAGGTGAGCGGCGTGTCCAGGTGCGCGGCGGGGACCAGGGCGTTGGCCACGCCGGACATGACGGCCACCACATCGCCGGACCGGGCTCCGCCGCCCAATTCCTCGATGACGTCCCGCAGCGGGGTGCCCAGCGGGAACTCGCCGACGCCGTGGCGGCGGGTGTGGCCGCTCACGGTGCACACCACGGTGCCGGGGGACTCGGCCGTGCCCACCTGGCGGAACCACGTCGGGCCCTCGGCCAGCACGCCGGCCACGTTCGCCATCGTCTCGGTGTTGTTGACCAGGGTCGGAGCCGCCGGCGTGGCGTCCTCGGGCCCCGCCATCTCCCGACGGGCCGGGGACTTGCTGCGGACGGCCACCTCGTCGACGCCCTGGCGGAACGGCGGCGCGATGCGGGGGAAGGGCGGGCGCCCGGCCAGGACCTCCAGTAGCGCCGTCTCCTCCCCGTAGAGGTACTCGCTGGGGCCCTCGACCACCACCAGGCCGACGGTGTCGGCCCAACCGGCCCGGCGCACCTCGTCGATGGCGGTCCGCAGCCGGGCCCGCTCCTGCTCGAAGGTGCCCTTCAGCGCGAACACCACGGTGCCCGCCCCGACGGCGCCGGCCGCCACCAGGGCGCCCTCCACGACGCGGTAGGGGTTGGCCCGCAGGATCGCCCGGTCCTTGAAGGTGCCCGGTTCCCCCTCGGCGGCGTTGACCACCACGGTGGCGGCCAGCTCGGGCGACGCGTTCTGCGCCACGGTGCGCCACTTCACGCCGGTCGGGAATCCGGCGCCGCCCCGGCCCCGCAGCCCCGAGGCCTCCACCTCGTCGATCACGGCGGCCGGACCGAGGGAGGCGGCCGCCGCCAGCGCCCGGCCGCCGCCCCTCGCCAGGTGGTCGTCCAGGTCGGTCGCCGTCTCGCTGTCCAGGACACGGGGCTCTCGCAGCATCGTCATCGTGGCGACTGTCCCCGCCGGGCGGGCGGGTCAGTCACCGGTCGGCCCGGGGATCAGGTGCACCGGCGCGTTGCCGCCGTCGGTGGAGCGCTGCGCCGCCTCCAGCACCGACACCAGCCGGCGGGCCGAGTCGGCGGTGACGGCGGCCGGCTCGCCCAGCTGGAGGTGGTCGGCGAGGTTGCGGTGGAACGGGAAGGGCGCCACCCGGGGGAGGGCCGGGCGGGTCTCGGTGATGCCCGAGCCGGCCTGGTAATCGGCCAGCAGCAGGTCGGCCGGCGCCTCGGCGTGGTGGGCGGTCTCGGCCCGGTACCCGAAGGGCGGCTCGACCCGCTCCACCGTCACCGTCCGGTAGTGGCCGACGAGGGTGCCGGCGGTGCCCTGGACGAAGAACTTGGGCCGGCGCACCGCGGCCAGGTCGCTCTGGAAGAACTCGGCCTCGCGGCCGTCGTCCCACAGCAGGCGCACCCGGACCTGGTCGAGGTTGGAGACGTCGTGCCACAGGCGCTTGTGGCCGTGGGCCTGGACCGTGGCGGGCGTGCCGCCCAGCAGCTCCAGCACCCAGTCGAGGTGGTGCGAGCCCCAGTCGTAGACGACCCCGCCGGACACCGCCAGCTCGGAGTGCCAGGCCCGGCACGGGTGGGCGAAGTCGCCCACGAAGGTCTCGACGTTGAACACCTCGCCCAGGCGGCCGCTCTCGACGGCGGCCCGCACGGCCAGGAAGTCGGCGTCGAACCGGCGGTTCTGGTGGACCGTCAGGGTGCGCCCGGCGGCCGCAGCGGCGGCCAGCAGCCGGTCGGCGTCGGCCACCGTGAGGCACAGGGGCTTCTCGCACACCACGTGCTTGCCGGCGCGCAGCATTGTCAGCACCAGGTCGGCGTGGAGGACCGGCGGCGTGGCCACCACCACCACGTCGACCTCGTCGTCGGCGGCCAGCTCACCGGGGTCGGCGTAGGCCCGCACGCCGGGGAAGTCGTGCTCGGCCGCCTTGCGGCGCTCGTCGGAGTGGTCGCACGTCGCCACGAAGGCCAGGCCGGGCGTGGCCTCGGCGGCGGACCCGTGGTAGCGGCCCATCCCGCCGTAGGGGCCGTACCCGACCACGGCGAGGGTCGAGGGGCGCGGCGGCCGCGTCGGGCGTGGGCGCAGCGCCCGGCGGAACAGGGTGACGAGGTCGGCGGCGTCCAGGGCGGCATCGGTGGTGCCGAGCCCGGTCGCCACCACCCAGCCGGCGCCGCGGGCCACCTCGACGACGGCCGCCACGGCGCCGAACCCCACGCTCGCCAGCACCCGGGCCGCGCCCTCGGCCACCAGCGGCAGGAGCCGATCGGCCACCGCGATGTCGGGGCCGAGCCGGGCGGTGATACCGGCCTCTTCCGGGTCGACCCGGGCCACGTACTCGCCGGCCGGGCCCGCCGGGCCGGCGGCGGCGGCGCCCAGCAGCGCGTCCCAAACCGGGACCGCTCCCGCGGGCGTCGCCGCCCCGATGGCGAGGAGAACGGCGCCCCCGCGGACCGCCTGGGCCAGGGCGTCGATGTCGGCGGCGGACCGGTCCAGGGGCGGCCCGTCGACCACGACAGCGGTGGCACCGCCCAGGCCGGGCAAGGGGTCGGCGGGCCCGGTCCAGCGCACCTCGGCGCCCGCGGGGAGCAGCGACGCCAGTCGGGCGCGGCGGCGGTCCGCGAGCGAAGAGGAGACCACGACGGCTGCCACGACGCCGAGCCTACGGAGGCGGGCGTGGCGGCGGATGGGTAGCGTGCGCGGGCATGGGTGGCGGGCGGCTGGCCGCGGCGGCGGCGTGCGGCTACCTGCTCGGGACCGTCCCGTCGGCGGACGTGGCCACCAGGCTGGCCGGGGGGACCGCCGACCTGCGGGCGGCCGGCACCGGCAACCCGGGCGGCGCCAACGCGCTGGTGGTGCTGGGCCGCTCCTGGGGCTACGGGATCATGGCCGCCGACATCGCCAAGGGGGCGGGCGCCTGCCTCCTCGGCCGGCGCCTGGCCGGCGACGTGGGCGCCCACGTGGGCGGCACCTCGGCGGTGGTCGGCCACTGCTTCCCGGTCTGGAACGGCTTCCGCGGCGGCAAGGGGGTCGCCGCCAGCCTGGGGCAGTGCCTGGCCACGTTCCCGGTCTACGTGCCGGTCGACCTCGGCCTGGCCTGGGCTACCGCCCTGCCGAAGTGGAGGTCACGCACGTTCACGGCCACGGCCATCGCGTCGTCGGCCTGGGTGGGCGCGGCCACGGTGTGGTGGCGGCGGGGGTGGCCGAACGCCTGGGCGCCGCCGGCCAGCGCCGCCCTTCCGTTGTCGGCCCTGGCCACGAGCGCGGTCATCCTCCAGCGCTTCTGGTCAGCGGCGCGGGCCGCCCGGGGGCGCGTCGGGTGACCGTCGGCCTGTGCACCGACTCGAACGCCCAGATGCCGCCCGAGCTGGTGGCCCGCTACCGCGTGGCGGTGGTCCCGCTGACCGTCACGGTCGACGGGGAGCCGTTGCTGGAGGGCGAAGAGCTCGACGCCGACGCCTTCTACGCCCGCATGGCCGCCTCGCCGCCGCCGGCGGTCACCACCGGGGCCCCGTCGCCGGGCCGCTTCCTGGCCGCCTACCAGGCGCTGGCCGACGCCGGTGCCGACGGGGTGCTGTCGGTCCACATCGGCTCGGCCATCTCGGGGACCCTCAACGCGGCGCGGGTGGCGGCCTCGGCAGCTCCGGTGCCAGTCCGCCTGGTCGACACCGGCACCGCCTCGTTCGCCGTCGCGTGCTGCGTGTGGGAGGCGGCCGAGGCCCTGGCTGCCGGGGCCGACCTGGAGAGGGCTGCTGCCGTGGCCGCCGACGTGGCGGGTCGCACCGACAACGTCTTCGTGGTCAAGGCGCTCGACCTGGCCCGGGCCGGCGGCCGGCTCGGCCGGGCGGCCGACGAGGCGCTGACCGGCGACGCCATACCCGTGCTCCGGCTGGTCGAGGGCAGCTACCAGGCGGTGGCCCAGGTACGCACGGTGGACGAGGCGGCCGACGCCATGGCCGGCACGGTCCTGGCCGGTGCCCTCTCTGGCGCCGCGCCGCTGCGGGTCGGCATCAGCATCGCCGACGCCGCCGCTGCGCCCCTCTGGCAGGCCCTGGAGGACCGCCTGGCCGGCCGCCATGAGGTCGCCGACCTGGTCCGCTACCGCGTCGGCCCCAGCGTCGGCGTCCACACCGGCCCCGGCACCGCCGGCGCCATGTGGTACCCGGTTCCGAGTACATAGGCGTCGGAATCCGACGCCTATGTACTCGGGAGTGAGGCCTCCAGCGCGTCGACCAGCTGCTGGGTGAGCAGGGACAGGTAGCCGTAGAGGGCCAGGCCGGGGGCGCGGGGGTCGTCGGGGTCGATCCCGTCGTCCATCTCCTCGCTGACGTCCAGGCGGGTGCCGATGACCAGGCGCAGGTTGTTGAGGGCCGAGAGCCACCCGGCCGCCTCCTCGTCGGTCAGCTCCTCGGCGTGCGCGCTCGCCTCCATGACGGCCAGCGACGCCAGGTGCCGCTCGCGCAGGTCGTCGCCCATGAGGCGGTGGTACTCCCGGTCGTGATCCGGCTCGGCGAGGTAGGCGGGCGGGAAGAGCCGGCGCAGGCTGGGGTCCTCGGCTCCCTCGGTCATCAGCTCGCGCAGCTGGCCCGGCAGGTCGGCCAGCACGGCCCGTTCCTCGGGTCGGATGCGCACCTTGATACGGCCGCCGGCCGTGCGCCTGATGCGCGGGCCCCCCAGCACGGCGGCCTAGACGTCCTGTTCCATGGTCGCCCACAGTCCGTGTTCGTGCAGGCGGAAGACGTCCAGCTCGGCCCGCTCCCGGGTCCCGCTCGAGACCACGGCGCGGCCCTTGTGGTGCACGTCCAGCATCAGCTTGGTGGCCTTCTCCTTGGGGTAGCCGAAGAGCTTCTGCAGGACGAAGGTCACGTACGACATCAGGTTGATCGGGTCGTTCCACACGATGACCACCCACGGGCGGTCCGGCTCCGTGCGCTCGTCGGAGCCGGGCTCGTCGACCCGGACCGGGGCGGGTGTCGCGGTCGAGGGCATGGCACCGGCCAGGCTACGCGGGGGCCAGGACGGCGTCGGCCGGCTCCGCGGCCGGCGACCCGTGGGGCCGGGGGCCGCGGTCGGCCACCCCGAGGTGGAAGCGCACCACGGCGGCCCACACCGCGGTGGCGCCGGCGATGTGGGCGCCCACCAGCAGGACCGGCACGCCGGTGAAGTACTGGACGTAGCCGATGGCGGCCTGGGCAAGCAGCACGCCCAGCAGGATCCGGCCCCGGCGCACGGCGGCGGCCGGCGCCGCCTCCCGGCGCAGCAGCACGAGCATGGCCACCACGGCGCCCAGCAGCAGCACGACGCTCAGCCCGTGGAGCCGGGCCGCGTCGCCGATGGGCACGTCCAGGCGCGGGACGTCCTCGTCGCCGCCGTGGGGGCCGGCGGCCGTCACCACCGTGCCCAGGAACACCACCAGCGCGGCGGTGGCCACTGTCAGCCGCCCCAGCCGGCGAACGGTCGGGCCCACCCCGGGGTCGCGCGGAAGCGCCTCGTCGGCCAGGCCGGCCCGCCAGTGGAGGGCGACCGCGTTGGCCACGATCACCATCGAGAGCAGGAAGTGGGCCATGACGAAGGGCGGCCGCAGCTCGAACAGGACGGTGAGGCCGCCCAGCACGATCTGGCCGACCACCCCGGCCACCAGCCCCCACGACAGCCGGACCAGGTCCCGTCGCCGGGGGACGCGGGCCAGCGAGGCCAGCACGGCGACGATGACGGCCAGCGAGACCAGGCCGGTGACGGTCCGGTTCACGAACTCGACCATGGCGTGGTACTCCAGCGGCGCCACCAGGCGGCCGTCGGCGCAGTTGGGCCAGTCCGGGCAGCCCAGTCCCGAGCCGGTGAGGCGGACGGCGCCGCCGGTCACCACGATGAGGACCAGCGCGGCCAGCGCGACGAAGGTGACCCGCCGGTAGCCGGCCGGCGAGAGGCGCAGGGACCGCATCGCCGGGCCATCGTAGGGGACGAACCGGCCGCCCTGATGACCAGGAACCGCCCCTGTTCCCCACGCGGTTCGCAGCGGGGGGCTCGCTTTGTCGGCGGGGGAGGCCCGGCCATACTGTGTCCCCCGATGGCCGCCCCCACCGCTCCGCTGCGCCAGCGGTCGCGCCTCGCCTGCTACGTCGCGCTCACCAAGCCGCGCATCATCGAGCTGCTCCTGGTGACGACGGTGCCGACGATGGTGGTGGCCCAGGGTGGGTTGCCGCCCCTGGGGCTAATGGTCGCCACGGTGGTCGGCGGCACCCTCGCCGCGGCCGGGGCCAACGCCGTGAACATGTACGTGGACCGCGACATCGACACCCTGATGCACCGCACCCGCGGCCGGCCGCTGGTCACCGGCGAGATCGAGCCGTCCCGTGCGTTGGCCTTCGCGTTGGCCCTGGAGGTCGTCGCCTTCGTCGAGCTGTGGGCGCTGGTCAACCTGCTCAGCGCCGTCCTCGCCCTCAGCGCCACCGCCTTCTACGTCTTCGTGTACACGCTCTGGCTGAAGCGGACCTCGACCAACAACATCGTGATCGGCGGGGCCGCCGGCGCCGTCCCGGTCCTGGTGGGCTGGGCCGCGGTGACCGGCAGCCTGGGCCTGGCCCCGCTGGTGCTGTTCGCCATCATCTTCGTCTGGACGCCGCCGCACTTCTGGGCTCTGGCCATCCGCTACCGGGACGACTACGCGGCGGCCGAGGTCCCCATGCTGCCGGCGGTCAGTTCGCTGGCCACCGTCGCCCGGCGGATCCTCGCCTACACCGTGGCGCTGTGGGCCTGCTCGCTGCTGTTCGCCGAGGTGGCCGGCATGGGCCTGGTCTACTGGGGCAGCGCCATCGTGCTCGGAGCGGTCTTCGTCCTGCACGCCGTGCGCCTGGGTGGCGACGCCACGCCGGAGCGGGCGATGAAACTGTTCGGGTGGTCGATCACCTACATCACCTTGCTGTTCGGCGCCATGGCGCTCGACCAGTTCGTGCCCCTCGGGTGAGAGCGCCGTGACCGTGACCGAGACCCGGCCCGCCCCGGCCGGCGGCCCATGCCCCCAGGCTGAGCAGGGCGAACAGGGTGAGAGCGGCCCGGGCCGCGTCGTGGCTCAGCAGCGGGCGGCGGGCGTGGGTGGCGACGATGTCGCAGGCGGCCCCCAGGCCCGGCAACAACAGGAGGTAGATCTCGGGCCGGCCGAAGAGCCAGACGGTGTGCTGCCAGATGGCCTGGCCGCCCTCGTTCCCGGCGAACAGCGTGCCGCCGAAGCGCTGGTCCAGGTAGAACAGCGTGAGACCGGCCAGGAACACCGGCGTGGCCAGCATGGTGACCAGGCTGGTGAGCAGCGTCGCCCACGAGAACAGAGGCACCCGGGCCAGGGTCATACCCGGCGCCCGCAGCTTGAGGATCGTGACGGCCAGGTTCAGGGCGGCCAGCACCATGGCGGCGGCGACCAGCGCCACGCCGGCGATCAGAAGGGCGGTCGTCTCGTCGGCACCGCTGGGCACGCCGGCGATCGGCGTGCTGCTCGAGAAGCCGAAGCCGGCCGGGGGCTCGACGACGTAGGCCACCAGCGTGAGCACGCCGCCCAGCAGGAACGTCCAGAGCGCGAACGCCTGCAGCCGGGGGAAGGCGATGCGGCCGCCGCCGATCTGCAGGGGGACGACGTGCGTGGCCAGGCCGATCCAGGCGGGCGCGATGACGAGCAGGGTGGAGACGGTGGCGTGCAGCCCGAAGAGGCGGCGGTAGTTGCCGCCGACGACGTCGACCCCCTCGGCCACCAGCTCGGCCCGCAGCAGCATCCCCACGACCCCGCCGACGAGCAGGAACAGCAGGGCGCCGACGAGGAAGGCCAGCCCGAGTCGCTTGTGGTCGCTGGTCGTGAAGATCGAGGCCGGAGGCGCGTCGACGACCGGGGCCTCGGGGGG
>DATLFQ010000064.1:0-5020 GCA_035540915.1 Acidimicrobiales bacterium | reverse complement strand
GCGACCGGCGGGGCCGTCGTCGTCGTGGTCGGCGCCGCAGCAGCGGGCTCGGTGGCCCGGCGGGCGGCGGCCAGGCGCTCACCCACCAGGTTGATCTGACGCTGGTACTCGGCCAGGTCGCCAGCTCGCAGGGCGGCCTGGGCCGCGTCGTAGCCGGCCTGGGCCTCGGTGAGCAGCTGCTGCACGGTGGCCGACACCGCTGGGCCGGGCGGTGCACCCGGCGCACCGGGCGCAGCAGGGTCGCCGGAGGGCGGCTCGTCCTCGGGGCGGGGCTGCTCCAGCGTGGGCGGGGCGTCGCCGAAGATGGCCACGAGAGCCTCCTGCAGGCTGTCGCGCATCTCGACCTTGTTGCCGAACACCACGATGGCCTTCTTGAACTCGGGCAACGGGTTGCGGACCGACTGCACGTAGAGCGGCCGGACGTAGAGCAGCGAGTTCTCGATGGGGATCACCTGGATGCTGCCCAGCCTGACCTCCGAGCCGCGCTGGTCGAGGATGTTGATCTCCTGGGAGATCTCCGAGTCGGCCGCGACGCGGGCGTCCACCAGGGACGGACCGTCGATCTGCTCGCCCCGGGGCATGACGAAGACCTGGAGCTTGCCGTACTCCCCCGGGTCGCTCTTGGCCGTCATGAAGGCGGTCAGGTTCTGTTGCCGGTCCTCGTTCGAACGGGGCACGAACGGCTGCAGGATCAGGAAGCTGGCCGCGCTGTCGCCGGGCAGCCGCAGCTGCAGGTAGGTCGGGTCCATGCGCACCTGGCGCGTGGTGCTCACCAGGCCGGCCGCCGGCACGGGCGTACCCTCGGGGGTGGTCTGGGCCGTCTGTTGGCGGGAGGCGGCCGGCGACCCCGAGCCGGGGTCCTGGGAGATGTCCCACGCGTCGGAGGCGTTGTAGAAGTCGTCCGGGTCGGCGATGTGGTAGCGCCCGTACATGTTGGTCTGGACCCGGAACAGGTCCTCGGGGTAGCGCAGGTGCGCCCGCAGCTCGTCGCTCATCTCCGACCCCGGGGTGAACAGCGCCGGGAACGCCTTGGCGTAGGCCCGGGCGATGGGGTCCGTCTCGTCGAACTGGTAGAAGGTCATCGAGCCGTTGTAGGCGTCGATGACGACCTTCACCGAGTTGCGGGCGTAGTTGAAGTTGGACCGCAGTCCGCTGGCGCCGGGCACCCGGTCGACGTTGGCCCGCTGGGCGTAGGGGTAGCGGTTGGTCGTGGTGTAGGCGTCCTGGATCCACAGCAGCCGGCCTCCCACGATGACCGGGTACGGGTCGCTGTCGTAACGCAGGAAGGGGGCGGCGGTCCGCACCCGGCTGCCGATGTCGCGCAGGAAGATGGCCCGCGACTCGGTAGTGATCAGGTTCGAGACCAGCAGGTTCATGTCGGCGAAACGCAGGGCGAAGGCGGCCCGGCGGACGATGGAGTTCAGCGGCACGCCGCCGGTGCCCTCGTACCGGGTGAACTCCGTCGTGCCGTCCTGGCGCTGGTAGTCGATCTCGCGCTGCCGGCTGCGCACGACGGCGTACCCGCCGGTGCTCTCGCCGTAGTAGATGCGGGGCTCGGCGATGGTCGGCACGCCGACGGGCGGGATGTCCTCCAGTGTGAAGTCGGGCTGTCCGTCGGGGGTGACCGCGTTGGCCGGCGCCACCAGGGCACCGAAGCCGTGGGTGAAGGACAGGTGGCGGTTGACCCAGGACTGCGACGGCAGGTTCTCCTGGTTCAGCTCGCGGGCCGACACGATGGTCTGGGTGAGCTGGTCGTCGAGTACGTACCGGTCGATGTCCACGTCGCCGAACTGGTAGTAGCCCCGGATCTCCTGCAGCTTCTGGAAGGTCTCGTCGACGAACTCGGGGTCCCACAGCCGGATGTTGCGGATGGTGTCCACGTTCTCCGACAGATCCGGAGCGGCCAGGTCCTCCTCGTAGGCGAAGGGCGTGCTGACCACGTCGGTCAGACCGAAGGCCTCGAGCGTGGCCGCGATGTTGCGCTGGATGTAGGGCTCCTCACGGCGGATCTCGGCCGGCTCCACCCGGAACTTCTGGGTGAAGGCGGGGTAGATGGCGCCGACCACCACGGAGATGAAGGCCCACAGCCCGACGCCGATCACCGGCAGCACCCAGCCCCGACGGCGGATGTTGGCGAGCAGCAGGACCGCCGCCGCCAGCGAGATCCAGATGAGCAGCTCGAGCGCCGGCAGCTGGGCCTTCACGTCGGTGAACGTGGCGCCGTCGACCACGCCGCGGGTGGAGAAGTTCAGCTCGAACCGCTGGAGGTAGTAGCCGGCCGCCTTGACCAGCGCCAGGAACCCCAGGAGCACCGAGATGTGGGCCTTCACCTGCGCGGTCGCCCGTTGGCCGGGCGTCTGGATCCGGATGCCGCCGTTCAGGTAGTGGGCGATGAGGGTGAGCATGGTGATGGTCACCCCGGCCACGAACAGCCAGTTGACGACGAACGACAGGAAGGGCAGGCGGAACACGTAGAAGCCGATGTCGCGGCCGAACTCCGGGTCGGTGGCGCCGCCGAAGTCGACCGAGTTGCGGAACAGCAGCCAGCTGTTCCACTGCGACGAAGCGCCGGTGCCGACCAGCAGGGCGAACAGCAGCGCCACGCCGGCCCGCACCAGCCCGGCCCGCTTGCCGACCGCCTGGCGGTAGCGCTGCACCAGCTCGTCCTCGGGCCCGAAGGCGCGGAACCGGGGCGCCACGCGGTCGGCGATCCAGAGATTCAGGAGGAGGAGGCCGAAGAACAGTGCGCTGAACACCAGCGCCAGCAGGAGCTTGCTGCCCAGGACGCCGCGCCACACGCTGGTGTACCCCAGCTCGTCGAACCACAGATAGTTCGTGTAGAAGTGCGCGATCCCCCGCAGTGAGGTCAGGCCGGTGAACAGCACGACGCCGGCGACCAGCAACAGGATGCGCTTGGAGGCGCGCCGGCCACGCCGGGGTGCCTCGGGAGTGACTCGCACAGGGGCGATGCTAGGGACAACCGGGTCGGCAGGTGCGACGGGCGGCCGAGCCCGGCCCGCCCGTCAGGGCGCGGGTGCGAGCAGGCATCGGCAGCCGGCGTGCGCAGGAGGCCGCGGCTGGCCGGTCGGGTAGGCGTCGCCGGCGGCCGTCGGCCCGGCGAGGGCGTTGTCCTCGCAGTCCGAGCAGGGCTGGCCGTCGTCGTCCACCACCCAGCGCAGCGGTCCCCCGGCCGCCGCCAGACTGCCCGCCGCGAAGGCGGCCACCACCGCGTCGGAGGCGGCGCCGTCGACGCGCTGCGCCCGGCACTCCCGGTAGGCGGCACCGATGCGGTCGACCATCGCCGCGTCGTCGTCGCCGCTGGCGGCCAGCCCGGCCTCGAGCGAGCGCCGCAGCGGCCCGGCCAGGGCCCCGACCAGCTCGCCGCCCACCGCGCCCGGCGCAGGACCGACCGCCGCGCGGGGGTCGGTGAAGCGGGCCCCGGCGGCGAACGCCTCGTCGAGCATCGGTCGGGCGACGCCGGTCAGCCGCGCCGCCTGCTCCTCGGGCGGCACCAGCACCGCCACCGACTGGCGGCTTCGGCCGGCCCGCAGGCGGTCGAGGGCCTCGTTCTGCTCATCCTGCAGCGCCCGCTTCAGCCGGCGGGCCAGCTGGGTCTGGGCGCCCTCGACGGCGGCGTCACGCCGCTCCCGCAGTGCCTCGTCAGTGTCCACCCCCGCGTCGGTGGCGACGGCGTCGGTCGATGCGGCGACCTCCCCCTCTGCCGGTGACGGGGGCGCCTCGGTGACCGGCTCCTCGGGCGGGGCCAGCACGTCGCGGGCCCGGCTGACCGCCGCCTCGCGCTCGGCCCGCATCCGGGCGAACAGGTCGTCGACCACCGACTCAGCCGGTCGGGCCGCCGGGGCGGCCCGCTCGGCCGCGGCCGCCGGGGCCGCGACCGGCTCGGCGACCACCACCCGCACGGCTTCCACCTCGGCGGGTGGCTGCACCACGTCGAGCCGCCGGAGCGCGGGTGGCGGCTCCCGGTCGCGCACGATGCGCAGCGGCGCCACCGGCGGCTCCGGCACGCCGGCCGGCTCCGGCACGCCGGCCGGCTCCGGCACGTCGGCTGCCTCGGGAACGTCGACCGCCTCGGGAACCTCGACCGCTTCGGGCACGCCCGCCGCCACCTCGTCGACGGCGCTACCGGGCTCGTCATCGGGCGTCCGGTCGCCGGACGGGACCGGGCGGCGGGCCGCCTCGTCGGCGGCCGTCCGCGCCTCCACCTCGACGCGCTCCAGCTCGGCGCTCACCTCGTCCAGGGTGCGTCGGACGACGCGGTAGGCGTCCAGCAGGCGCCCCCGGCCGGCCCGGAGCTGCTGGACCTGGGCGTTGACCATGCGGCGCCGGCGGGCCAGGTCGGCCAGGATGCGGTCGCGGTCGGCCTGGGCGTCCTCGACCAGCTTGCGGGCCTTGGCCTCGACCTCGGCCAGGCGGGCGACGCCGTCGCGCTCGGCCCGTTCCAGCACCGCTGCCCGCTCGTGCTCGGCCGCCTCCGTGATCTGGGCGGCGGCCCGCTCCGCCTCGACCGAACGCTCCGCCAGCACCTGCTCGGCGGCGTCCCGCACCCGCTGGGCGTGGTCGTGGGCCTCTCGCAGGATGCGCCCGGCGTTCTCCTCGGCCTTGGCCCTCAGCTCCTGGGCCGCCTCCTGCGCGCTGGCCAGCAGGCGGGCCATCTCCTGGCCGACGGAGCGGGACAGGGTGGCCTGGTCGAGGACCGGGTTGGCCGCACGCTGCTCGGCCTCGGCCACCCGCCGATGGAGCTCGCGCTCGGTGGCCTCGGCGGCCCGCAGCTCGTCGGCCACCCGGGCCAGGTAGGCCCGCACCTCGCCGGTGTCGAAGCCCCGGAAGCTGGTCGGGAAGCTGCGGTGGGCGATTTCCTCGGGGGACAGGGGCGCCTCCGGCATGCCCGGTCAGGTTACGGCGGCAGGCGCGCCGGCGGGCGCATCCGTCGGCCGCTACGGCTCGGTGGTGACCAGTCCGGGGAGGAGGCCGGCCAGGAGGTCGGTGACCGGGGTCAGCA
>DATLFQ010000063.1:0-5661 GCA_035540915.1 Acidimicrobiales bacterium | reverse complement strand
CACCGCTCTGAGCTTGGTGGCGGTGTCACAGCTCGAGCGGCGCCCACCCTCGGGCGAGGGGCCGAGCCCAGGTGCGAGTATGGTCCGGTGGTCGCCCAAGGAAGTCGGCGACGCCGGGCTGCATCCTGGTTGCGGCTCACCTCATTCTCGGTTGCCGGCGCAGCGGTCGCGCTGTTCGCAGCGGGCAATGTATCGGCCAAGGTGGGGCCGTTCGACACGACGGCGTCGCTGACCCCTTCGGCAACCGGGCACACTGCCGTGCGGCTCTCTCCCTTGGGCTCCATCGAGCTCGACACGCATGACGCTCCCCTCGGTCTGGAGCTGCGCGTCGACGAGATCAGTTTCGACGAAGCTGAGCGGATCGCCCGGGACCCGGCCGTGTTGAACTCGCTCGAGGACGATATCGCCGACGACGTCCGCCGGGCACTGGTGCTGCTGGGGCTGCGCGGGCTCCTCGTGGCCGTCATCGGCGGCAGCATCGCCGCGTTCGCAGCGTCCCCGCTCCTTCGTTCTGCGGCGTTCGGTGCCGCGACGGGCACGGCCGTGGTGGCTGCGCTCGGCGTGGCGACGGTGGCGACCTTCGACACCGACGCAATCGGCGAGCCCCGCTACTCGGGCCTGCTGACCGTGGCACCCACCGCCGTCGGCGATGTCGAAGCAGTGGTGGACCGCTTCGGGGAGTACCGGGCGCAGCTCACCGAACTCGTCGGCAACGTGGTGACGCTGTATCACGCCGCGCAGGGTTTGCCGACGTTCGACCCCGACGATGGCACCGTCCGGGTCCTGCACGTGAGTGACATCCACAACAACCCGCAGGCGTACGACCTCATTGATCTTGTCGTCGACCAGTTCGACATCGACGCCGTCGCCGACACCGGGGACATCACTGACTGGGGCACCGAACCCGAGACCCGGCTCCTCGACCGCATCGAGGACGTGGGCGTGCCGTACGTGTGGGTGCGAGGCAACCACGACTCGGGCACGACTCAGCGGGCCGTCGCCGCCCAGCCCAACGCCGTCGTCCTCGACGGCGACGCCGTGACGGTGGTGGGGATTCGGTTCTGGGGCATCGCCGACACCCGGTACACCCCGAACAAGGATCAGCCCACCGGCAAGGACGAGGAACGGGACCAGGCCGAGGCTGCAGCACCCACGATCGCCGAATTGCTGGCGTCGGACGGCGCACCCGCGGTCGACGTCGTGCTGGTACACGACGCCCGCATGGCCGGCGAGATCGGCGGCAAGGTGCCACTGGTGCTCGCCGGGCATGGGCACGCCGCGCGCGAACGATCGCTCGGGACGACGCGTCTGCTCGTCGAGGGTTCGACCGGGGGCGCCGGCCTGAGGAGCCTGAGGGGCGAGGAGCCGGAGCCGTTGACCTGCACGGTGCTGTACTTCGATGCCGACACCGACCGTCTCGTCGCCTACGACCGCATCACGGTTCGCGGCCTCGGTGAGACCGGCGCGCGGATCGAACGCCACGTCCTCGAGGGCACCACCGGAGAAGGCAACGGGTGACACCTTCGTCCAGCGCCGATCGCCTTCCGAGCTGAGTGGGCGTGGCGCCGACGACATGAACGCGGCCGAACGGGCTCTTCGCCGAGTCGACAGGTTCCAGCAGCGGCACGCCGCATTGGCGATCCCGGTCGCTGTGGTGCAGAAGTTCGGCAACGACCGCGCCGGTGCCTTCGCCACTCGGATCGCCTACCAGGGCCTGTTCGCGCTGTTCCCGCTGCTGTTGTTGCTGGCCACCGTGCTCGGCCTCGTGCTGGAGGACCACCCGGGCCTACGCCGGAACGTCATCGACTCGGCGCTGCGCGACTTTCCCGTGATAGGTCCCGAGCTGCGCGATGCGGCGACCCCGCTCGACGGCGGCGGCGTCGCGCTCGCGGTTGGAATCCTGGGCACGCTCTACGGGGCACTCGGTCTCGGCCACGCGGCGGAGGCGGCGATGAACACGGTCTGGAACGTGCCGCGTTCCCAGTGGCCCAACTTCGCACGCCGTCGGCTCCGCAGCCTGGCCATGATGGCGACGATCGGCGTCGCCATCATCGGATCGGCGGTCGCCGGCGCCGCCGTGTCGACACTCGCGTGGGGGCGCGGCCCCGTCGCCTTCCTCGTATCCCTGCTCATCGACGCAGTTGTGTTCATGGGCGCGTTCAGGGTGCTCACGGCGGCGCGGCTGTCCTGGAGCGACGTGCGACTCGGGGCCCTGGTGGCGGCGGTGTTCTGGGGCGCACTCAAGCTGATCGGCGAGTGGTACGTGGACAGGGTGCTGCGCGGCGCCGTCGACGTCTACGGGTTCTTCGCCACCGTCATCGCACTCCTGACGTGGATGTATGTCGCTGCGCAGCTGGTACTGCTGGCGGCCGAGGTGAACGTCGTGGTCGACGAACGACTGTGGCCACGCTCGCTGACCCAACCGCCGCTCACCGTCGCCGACCGAGAGGTGTACCGCCGACTCGCCCGGACCAGCATCCGGCGGCCCGAGTACAGCGTGCGACTGGAGTTCTCCGGCGAGGCCGATCGTGATCCGCTCGAGCAGCAGTCAACCGGAGACAGCCCTGACTCCTTCGGAGGGCCCGGGCGGGTCCGACCGCGTGCCCGCGGTGCGCGGCGCTAGCGTCGGCTGCTGGCTGGCCAGGTGCTCGAAGGCAGGAGGCAAACGGTGGCGACGACGCTGCGTTCGGTCCTCCTTCGCAGCGCCGCCGGGGCGGTGCTCGTGCTGAGCGGTTGTGGCGATGGCATCAGCGCCCGCGACGAGTCCACGGCCGACATCTATGCCGTCGCCATCCGGTGGCTCGTCGAGGATGCCTCCGACCCGGGGATCGAGACGGTCTTCGTCGAAGGAGTCGGCGACGAGGCGATCGCCCTCGGCGTCGAGGTCGAGGTGGTCAACCGTCTCCAGGATGCCCTGACGATCCGGTTCATCGACTCGAGGGAGGAGGCGATCGACATCTCCGAGCCGGGTGATCCCGTTCGCGACGACGGCGTCCTTGTCGGGCTCGGCAGCCTGCCTGACGCCGAGCGCCCACCCGTGCGTCTGTACGTCGACCGTTACCGAAACGTCCACGAGGTCGCGGCCTACGAGGTGGTGTTGGACCGCCGTGGCGGGAACTGGCGGGTGACGGGCGATCCGACGCCGGTGCCCGTCGAGCACGACCGAGCGTCCCCTTGAGGCTTCCTGCGACAGCGGTGCTCACTCGCGAGATCGGCGGTCGCTCGTCGGCGGGATCGCGGCGCGGGCCAGCTCGAGGACCTGCGTGATCTCCCCAACCGACACGGGCGTTCCGTCCATCACCATGCGACGAAGCCGCAGTAGTGCGTCCGACAGGTTGATCTGACCGCCAGCGGTCACGGCGTCGTCATCGGGCGCGGCGGCGCGTGCTGCATCCAGCGACGCGGCGGCGACGACCACGGCAACGTCGAGTTCGCCTCGATGAGCCAGGTCCTCGGCGGCAGCCAGTAGCCGCTCGGCCGGAGAGGCGGCCGGCTCCTCGGGCTCGGTGGGCACCAAGCGCTCGGCGGCGGGTTCCCGCACGGATGCCCGGCCAACGTCGAGGTAACGGAGGGCGGCGAGGCTCGACGCCGATCCCACGATGAGGAAGCCCGCCCACAGCGGTGGCTGGATGGCAACGGCGACGAACGCCCCGAGAACCCACGAGAGCTGGAACCTGGTCTCGAACCGGGCGAACAACCGGCCCCGCTCCACGTCCTGGGCGTCACGCTGGACCAGGCTGTCGAAGGCTTGGCGGCCGGCGTTGGCACATGTGCCGACGACACCAGCGACTGCGACGATCGCGAGCCTGCCTGGCCCGAGGCTGGCGAAGACGCCGAGGCCGCCCGCGAGCGCGAGCGCGAGCGCGAGCAGCTGCTCCTCGCCGACAACACGGCGCATGCGCGGAGCAACGAATGTTCCGGCGAAGCCGCCAGCGGCGTGCGCCGCGAACACCGCGCCGAAGAACCACGTTGGTTCTCCCGAACGCTTCAGGCCGATCGCCAAGAGGAACACGACGAACCCGACGGCCGCCCTGAGCGCCCCCATGGCCGACGCCGCCGCTCGGAGCCCCCGGGCTTGCACGTCGCGCCGCTCCGCCAGGCGAGGAACGAGGGGCGCGTGCACCGGTCGCGGCAGGAGCAGTGCGAACACCGCGGCGGCCAGGTAGACCGCGCCTCCGACCCGCAGCGTCCAGGCGGCACTGGCCACGCCGAGGATGGCTGCGCCCGAGGCGGCGGCGACGGTGCCCGTATAGGTAGCGAGCCGCGAGAGCCGGGAGTTCGCCTCGACGAAGGCGTTGGGATCGTCGATCAGCCGCGGGACCAGCGAGTTCTTGGCGATTGAGTACGTCTTGCCGAGAACCAGGACCGAGAAGGCGAGCGGGTAGAAGAGCAGCGTGCGCAGCTCGTCCGCCAGGATCAGGCACACGACGCCTCGCCCGGCGCACGTCACGGTGATGGCGAGGCGCTGGCCGCCCGGAAGCCGGTCGACGAACGGACCGAGAAGCGGAGCGATGACCGCGAACGGCGCCATCGTCACCACGAGATAGAGCAGGATACGCGGCCGCGCCGCGTCCACCGAGACGTTGAAGAACAGCGATCCGGCGAGCGACACGCCAAAGAAGGCATCAGCGGCGGTGATGAGACCGTGCGATCGCGCCAGCCGATCGAACGGCGGGTAACCGAACAGGCGCTCGGCATGCGCGGCTCGGCGCCAGCGCCGCGCCGAGCGGGCTGAGGATCGATCAGCTGACCGACCGGTCACGAGCACCCCTTTACGCGGCGGTTCGAGGTCACTGGCGCGGCCTGCGGGTGCCGCCCCTCGTTCGTTCTGCGCCCAATGGTCGCACCTCGCGAGCCTGGTGACGGCCGGCCTGCCGGTTGTCGCATGCTGTGGACCCGGCCGGCGGTCCGCACGCCTTCGGACCACGGCTCCACCACGTCGAGGCGCCCGCTGCAGAGGACAGTTGCCCACGATGGCGCTGACGTCGTCGACGATGGCCGCAGTCAGTAGCAGCCTCCTGCGTCGACGGATGCGACGTCGATCAGACCTTCCGGCGCTCCGATCGCGCCGCGAACGGTTCTGCGGGTGCGGCGGATCCGCAGGCACTGCGGCCACCGATCGCACTGGCTGCCTGTCCGCCGACCGGGCCATGTCCGGGGCGCACGTCGTTCCTGTGCATCAGCTGAACCGACGCCGGTGCGCCTCACGGACCGACGCGAGGTCCTCGGGAAGCTGCTGCGTCTGCTCGCAGCCGGTGACCACGAGGCGGGCCTGGGTCCTGATCTCCCTCATGGCGTCGGGCCACCGAGCGGCTCCGGTGGATTCCGCCAGGAGGCGCAGCGCCTCGAGCAGGTAGATGCATACTGCGGGCTGTCCGGCCGCCGCTCGACGCGTCTCGTCGAAGGCCACCCGGATCAGCTCGACATGATCCGGGGCCTCGGGGAGGAGGAGAGTCCTTCCCTGTTGGTCACGGACGCAGCTGCGCGGCGAATACTGCAGCAGCACGGCGAGGACAGCCGTGAGGTGGAAGATCGCATCTTGTGCGGTGGTCGGATCGTTGATCCCGGGCGAGAGCGCACGCAGTGCGACGTCGGCGAGCTGTCGGACCCCGTAGGAGACGTCCTGCTGCATCGTGCGTGTGTCCCCGATGGCGACGGCGG
>DATLFQ010000062.1:0-12101 GCA_035540915.1 Acidimicrobiales bacterium | reverse complement strand
GGCCAGGTGTCACTGACCTTCGACGGCGCCGGCCTGGTCACCCGGGTCCGGTTCTCCACCGGCTGCTGAACGGGCCGTCCCTACGTGCCGACCCGCAGCGCCCTACCGGTCCCTTGCGGCGGCCCGCAGGGCGGGGTCGAGACCGGCGGTCTGCACGGAGTTGCCTACGCGGCGGGGCGAGGGGCTAGTTCTCGATGAAGATGCACTCGCCGGGGCACTCCTCGGCGGCCTCGACGACGTCGTCGATCTTGCCGTCGGGGATGCGGGCCACGCCGTTGGCCAGCCCGCCCTTGCCCAGGTTCTCGTTGAACTTGCGGTCGGCGCCCAGGTCGGAGAAGTTCTCCTTCGCCTCCTTCACGTAGGCGAGCCCGTCGTCCTCCATGAAGAACACCGACGGGGCGATCTCGGCACAGATGCCGTCGCCCGTGCACAGGTCAGCGTCGATCCACACGTTCATGGGCCCCAGCGTAGTGGTGCGGTCCCCGGCACGGTAGAACGGGGGGGTGCTGCCGGACGGGCTCTGGTTCGATCGGGACGGCAAGCCGATCGGCGTGGCCGAGATGACCTCGCTCGTTAGGAACCAGGAGTACCGCGTGGTGGCCCGGGACTTCGTCGGCGCGGTGGAGGTCGCCACCGTCTGGCTGGGCTTCGACCACAGCCTGCGGGAGTCGACCCCGATCATCTTCGCCACCTTCGTGTTCGGCGGCGAGCTGGACGAGTACCGGCGGCGCTACGCCACCGAGGACGAGGCCAAGGCCGGCCACGCCCGGGTGCTGGCCACGGTCCGCCGGCTGGCCGAGTGACCCTGTTCGACGCCGCGGAGGGCGGCGTGCGCCGCATGAGCCTGGTCCGGCTCAGCACCGCGGTCGCCCGCTCGCTGGCCGACCTGGGCCGAGTCGCCGTCGAGGGCGAGGTGGTGATGCCCCGCCAGCACCCGGGCGGCACCTACTTCACGCTGAAGGACCGGGCCGTGCAGGTCCCCGTCCGCTGCCCGGCCTCGCGGTCGCTGCGGTGCCGGGTGGTGGCCGGCGAGCGGGTGCTGGTGACGGGGGTCGTCGCCTGGCTGGCCGACCGCGGCTCGGCCCAGCTCGTGGCCGAGGAGGTGGCGCCAGTGGGCGCCGGGGCCATCGCCGCCGCGCTGGGCGAGCGCCGGGCCGCGCTGGCCGCAGACGGCCTGCTGGACCGGCCCCGTCGGCCGCTGCCCCGCCTGCCCGCCGTCATCGGCGTGGTGTGCGGCACCGAGGCCGCCGTGCGAGCCGACATCGAGTCGGTGGTGGCGGCCCGCTTCCCCGGCTACCCGGTCGAGTTCCTGGCCGCCAACGTGTCCGGTCCGGGCGCGGCGGACGCCGTGATCGCCGCCCTGGGCGTGCTCGACGCCCGCCCCGAGGTGGAGGTCATCGTGCTGGCCCGGGGCGGCGGCGACGCCGCCCAGCTCCTCCCCTTCAGCGACGAGGCCCTGTGCCGGGCGATCTGCACGCTGGCCACGCCGGTGGTGTCGGCCATCGGCCACGACGGCGACCGCCCGCTGTGCGACGAGGTGGCCGACCACCGCTTCGGCACGCCGTCGCTGGCCGCGGCCGCCGTGGTGCCCAGCCGCGCCGAGCTCGTCGACCAGCTCACCGGGCTGGTGGCTCGGGCGCAGCGGCTGGCCGACCGGCGGGGAGCCGCCGCCGTGGCGCGCCTCGGCGCCGTCGACCGGGACGCCTCGCTCCGGGCCGGGCTGGCGGTCGCCCGTGGCCGGCTGCGGTCGGCCCACGGTCGCCACCGGCTGGTCCACCCGGCTCCCGCCGTCCGGCGCGCCGTCGACCGCCTGAACCACGTCGGGTGGCGGCGACCACTGGCATCGCGCTTCGCCGCCGACGCGGCGGCGCTGGGCGCCGCCCGCCGCCAGCTGGAGGCGCTGGACCCGGCCCGGGTGCTCCAGCGCGGTTACGCCGTGGTCCGGGCGGCCGACGGGTCGGTGGTGCGCCGGGCGGGCGCCGTCGCCACCGGCGAGCACCTCGAGGTCCAGCTGGCGGCCGGGCGCCTCGGCGTGTCGGTGGACGCGGTGCGCCAGTGACGGTGGAGCCCACCCCGGAGGAGGAGGCGCTCAGCTTCGAGGAGCTGGTGGAGGCGCTGGAGACCCTGGTGGATCGCATGGCCGACGGCCAACTGGGCATCGAGGAGGCCGTCGACCTCTACGAGCAGGCCGGCCGCCTTCACGCCCTCGCCGCCGACCGCCTGGCCCAGGTCCAGGCCCGCATCGACCGCCTCACCCCGCCGACAGGCGACGTTTCGAGTGCATAGGCGTCGGAAACCGACGCCTATGCACTCGAAAGCGGGCCTCCGTCGGCCCGCGCCGGCCAGGGGTGGGAGAAGCAGCGGTGGCTGCGCAGGCCGGTGGCCCACAGGCGCCAGCCGCCGAGGAGGGCGTGGCTGGTGCGCTCGGTCCAGGCGATGGCCGACGGCTCGGCCACCCGGCGGACCACCTGTCGGATGCCGCCCTCGTGCACCGCGTACCCCGCCCACACCCCCGGGTAGTGCATGGTGGCACCCACCTGGGTGACGACGAGCGGGCCCACGGTGCGGCGGCGGTTGCGGTGCGAGTGGCCCGAGCTGACCAGCGTGGCCGGGTTGGCCTCGGCCAGCGCGTCCAGCAGGGCGTCCGCGTCGGCGCCGGCGATGCCGGGCGGGTAGCTGAGCGGCACGCCGAACCGGTGAAGGTAGTGGTGCAGGCCCACGAAGGCGGCTGCCGGCGCGCCCGCCACCAGGTCGGCCACCACGGCTCGCTGGACCTCGCCGACGTGCCCGTGGCTGCGGTGCGCCACCGCGCTGTGGGCCAGCACGATCCGGATGCCCGGCAGGTCCAGCGAGAACGGGTGGTCGGGGACCTCGATCCCGTGGGCGGCCAGGATGCGGCGGCCGTCGACTGCCTTCGACCCGACGTCGTGGTTGCCCGCCACTGCCGCGACCGGGATGCCGGCCGCGCCCAGCAGGCCGGCCACCTCCTCCCACTCCCGGGCCCGGCCCTGCCAGGTGAGGTCGCCTTTGACCACCAGCGCCTGCGCCCCCCAGGCCCGAGCCTCGGCCAGGGCTGCGGTGAGGCACCGGGTGGCGTAGCCGCCCCCGCTCCCGGGCCGCCG
Organism: Acidimicrobiales bacterium; assembly: GCA_035540915.1. Lineage (GTDB taxonomy): Bacteria > Actinomycetota > Acidimicrobiia > Acidimicrobiales > DATLFQ01. The sequence continues at coordinate 8,979 of DATLFQ010000062.1, read as the reverse complement.
GCGGGGTTCGCGGATCGTGCGCAGGACGCCGAACGACGGCTCGCCGACATGGACGTCGTTGACCGTGGCGAAGCGGCACAGCTCCCGGCCCGGCGGCGGCGCGAGCGTCGAGAAGGCGCCGACCGGCTCGGGCGCCCGACCCGGGCGGGTGACGGTCAGCGAGTAGCGGCGCCCGGGCGCGAGCCCGGCAAGGACGGTGGCGCCGGGGCTGTCGCCGCCGCCCGCCACCACGGCCGAGGCGTCCCCGGCCCGCACCACCGTGCCGGCCGGGAGCTCCCGCCAACAGACCTGGGCGGCGGTGTCCTCGACGGCGAAGACGCGGACGTCGGCGGCCCCGCCTCGGATCACACCGGGACGGCGGCGGCCACGGTGGCGGCGAGGGTGGCCGCTTCCCGCTGGCGGAAGGCGACCGCAATGTCGAGGCGTTCCCGCAGCTGGGCGATCGTCCGCTGGCGGGACGGGACGGGATGGGCGTCGAGGAAGGCGTGGACGCCGGCCGCCAGCTCCGGCCGCGAGAGGCTCGTGATGCCCTCCAGCATCCGCTCCACCAGGTTCTCGGGGAACCGGGCCACCAGCTGGTCCCACGACCGTGTGACCCGAGCCCAGGTCGCCTCGCCGACGACCGGGTTGGCCAGCAGGCCGGCGATGACAAAGGGGGCGTTCTGGGACCGGATCTCGTCGCGGGCCAGCTCGAAGGCGCGTTCCCCCAGGTGGCCGGCGCGGAAGCCGGCCAGGCCGTAGAGGTAGCGAACCTCCTCCTGGGGCGTCGCCGCCCCGCCGGCCCGTGCCAGGAAGGTCTCGAACTCCTCGTCGCCGCCGGTGGCGGCCACCACCGGCACCAGGGCACCGGCCACGTCGGCGTCCACCCGGGCCGGGTCGGCCAGGTACTCGGCGTGCAACTCGGCGGCCTGCGCCTGGACCCCGGGGTCGTCGCCCAGGACGCCGAGGGCCTGCAGCAGCGTCGCCCGCAGCGAGCGCGTCCGCTCGGCTTCGCCCGGCGAGGGCGACCAACCCAGGCGCTCGAACGCAGGGCCGACCAGGTGGCGCACGTAGGCCTGCAGGGCCGGCCGGTCGCCGTCGTGCAGGGCGCGGTCCAGGTTGCCGAGCGCGCCCAGGAGGGCCGACCACACCGAGGGGTCGGTCTCGTCGGGGAACAGCAGGGCCAGCTCCAGGAAGTCCGCGACGGGCGTCAGGCCGACGAGCACCGTCGCCCAGGTGTCGCTGACCAGGGCGAAGCGCTCCAGCGCGTCGAGCTGGTCGAGATGCCGGCGCAGGCGGGCCAGCAGCTCCGCGTCGTAGCGAACGCGGAAGAAGCCCCAGGCGCTCTCGTTCAGCACCACCCAGTCGGGCTCGCCTCCCAGGTCGACCTCGGCCAGGTCCCCGTCGAAGAGGAACCGCCGGCGCACCACCGTGCCGGCGACCGACGCCCGGGCCAGCACCGGCACGTGCCAGCGCAGCCCCGCCTCGGGGCGGTTTCCGGTGGCGGGGTCGAGGTAGCGGAACCGGCGCTGAGACAGGAGCAGCCGGCCCCCTTCGGCGTCCCACTCCGCGGTCACCAGCGGGTAGCCGCCCTGGTAGATCCACGAGTCCATGGTGGCCCGGGCCGGCTCGCCGGTCGCCTTCTCCACCGCGTCCCACAGGTCGGCGGTCTCGGTGTTGGCGTAGGCGTGCTGGGCGATGTAGCCGGCGATGCCGGTCCGGAACGGCTCGGCGCCCACATAGCGCTCCAGCATCCGCAGGACCGACGCGCCCTTCTGGTAGGTCAGCACGTCGAACATGCCCTCGGCCTCCTCGGGCCGGGAGACGGGGAACTCGATCGGGCGGGTCGACGACAGGCCGTCCACCACCATGGCGGCGGCGCGGCTGCCGCCGAAGCTCACCCACCGCTCCCAGTCGGGCCGGAAGGCGTCGACGCACAGCAGCTCCATGAACGTCGCGAAGGCCTCGTTGAGCCAGATGCCGTTCCACCACTTCATGGTCACGAGATCGCCGAACCACATGTGCGCGATCTCGTGCGCGATGACGTCGGCCACCCGCTCCAGCTCGCTGCGGGTGGCCCGCTCGGGGTCGACCAGGAGCAGGGTCTCGCGGAACGTGACGGCGCCCAGGTTCTCCATGGCGCCCATGGCGAAGTCCGGCAGGGCGATCAGGTCCAGCTTGCCGGCGGGGTAGCGCACGCCGAAGTAGTCGGTGAAGAAGCGCAGCGCGTGGGCGCCGACGTCCAGGGCGAAGCGGCCCAGGTGGGCCTTGCCGGGCACGCAGGCCACCCGCAGGGGGACGCCGTCCACGTCGACCGGATCGGTGAACTCCAGCGGGCCGACCACGAACGCCACCAGGTAGGTGGACATGACCATGGTCTCGGCGAAGTCGTACTGGACGGTGCCGTTGCCGAGGTCGGTTCGCTCCACCACCTCCGAGTTGGCCACCGCGGCCAGGCCCTCGTCCACGATCAGCGTGGTGGTGAACGTGGCCTTGCGGTCGGGCTCGTCCCAGCACGGGAAGGCCCGCCGGGCGTCGGTGGGCTCGAACTGGGTGGCGGCCAGCGTGCAGGCCGCCCCGGCCTCGTCGGTGAAGCCGCTGCGGTAGATGCCGCGCAGCTTGTCGCCGATGGTGCCCGAGAAGCTGAGGTGGAGCAGGTGCTCGCCCGGCTCGGCCGGGCTGTCCAGCCGCACGACGAGGCGCTCGGCCTCGTCGTCGGCCTCGGCGGTGGCGCCCAGGAGGGTCCCCTCGGCCGACTCCAGCTCGGCCTCGTGGATCGTCAGCCCGACGGCGTTGAGGACGATCTCGCCGGTGGGCTCGGAGACCAGCACCGTGACCCGCTCCTCGCCGGCGAACGTCATCTGGTCGAGGTCCAGCCGGAAGGTGAGGGCGTAGTGGCGGGGCTCGACGTGGCGGGGCAGTCGGGAGGCGTCCTCGCTCGGCACGAGGAGCGAGGCTATTCGCGTAGCGTGCCGCGCATGTCCGGCGCCGATGGCGAGACCAGCTTCGACGTCGTGGCCGTGGGCCACGCCATCGTCGACGTGCTGGCGTCGGCCGACGAGGCGACGCTGGACCGCCTGGGCCTGGTCAAGGGCACCATGGCCCTGGTGGACGCCGGTGAGGGCGAGTCGCTGTACCGGGCCATGGGGCCGGCCGTCGAGGTGTCCGGGGGCTCGGCCGCCAACACGGCGGTGGGCGTCGCCTCGATGGGCGGGACGGCCGCCTTCGTGGGCAAGGTGCGCGACGACCAGCTGGGCGCCGTCTTCGCCCACGACATCGCCGCCGCCCGTGTGGCGTACGCCACCCCGCCGGCCACCGCCGGCCCGGCCACCGGCCGCTGCCTGGTGCTGGTGACCGGCGACGCCGAGCGGACGATGGGCACCTACCTCGGGGCGGCGGCCGGCCTGGCCCCGTCCGACGTCGACGCTGCGCTGGTCGCCCGGGGCGCGGTCACCTACCTCGAGGGCTACATGTGGGACCCGCCCGAGGGCATCGCCGCGCTGCGGGCGGCCATGGGCGCCGCCCACGAGGCGGGCCGGGCCGTCGCGTTGAGCCTGTCGGACCCCTTCTGCGTGGCCCGCCACCGCGAGGAGTTCCTGGAACTGGTGGACGGCGGCGGGGTCGACGTGCTGTTCGCCAACGAGGCCGAGATCGTGGCCCTCCTGGAGGTGGGCTCGTTCGACGAGGCGGTCGCCGCCTGGGCCGGCCGCCGGCCCCTGGCCGCCCTGACCCGGAGCGCCGCCGGCTCGGTGGTGGTGCGGGGCGAGGAGGTGGTCGTCGTCCCGGCCGAGCCGGTGGCGGAGGTGGTCGACACCACCGGCGCCGGCGACCTCTACGCGGCCGGCTTCCTGTTCGGCTACGCCCGCGGCCGGGACCTGGCGACGTGCGCCCGCCTCGGCGGCGTCGCCGCCGCCGAGGTCATCTCCCACCTCGGCGCCCGCCCCCAGGTACCCCTGGCCGACCTGGCCGCCCCGCTGCTGGCCGCCGCCCCGTCGTCGCGAACCGTGTAGGGAACAGGGGCGGTCGGTCGCCCCTGCGTCCAGTTCAGCTTCGGGCGGCGAGGACCTCGGCGAGGACGGCGGGCCGGTCGGTCATCACGCCGTCGACCCCGAGGTCGAGCAGCCGGTGCATCTCGTCGGGCTCGTCGACCGTCCACACGTGGACGGCCAGCCCGGCGGTGTGCGCCGCCTCCACCAGCGCCTCGTCCACGACGGTGAGCCCCTCGAAGGTGGGCGGCACCTGCAGGGCCTGGTGGGGCAGCGGGGGCGGGTCGGCGCCCTGGCGCACGGCGAAGTAGAAGGTGGCCATCGCGGTGGTGCCGGCGATGGTGCCGACGTGCGGTGCCCGGGCGGAGAACGACGCCACGGCGGTGTCGACGAACGAGCCGACCAGCACGTCGTCGCCTCGGCCGTACTCTGACAGCAGGTCGGCCAGCAGCCCGTCGTAGGGCTCGACCGCCGGCGCCCACTCCTTGATGTCGAGGTTGAGGTAGGTGCGCGGGAACGCCTCCAGCACCGCCCGCAGCGTCGGCACCACCAGGTCCGGGTCGGCCGGCGCCCGGCCCCGCAGGGGATGGGCGGCCGCGTCGGCGGTGTGGTCCACCACCGAGCCCGGCACCCACCAGTGGGCCGCGTCGAGCCCCTGGAGTTCGGCCAGCGTCATGTCGGCGATGCGGCCGCTGCCGTCGGTGGTGCGGTCGACGGTGTCGTCGTGGCAGACCACGAGGTGGCGGTCGGCGGTGACGTGGACGTCGAGCTCCAGCGCGTGCGCGCCGGCGGCGACCGCCCGCCGCATGGCGTAGAGGGTGCTCGACGGCGCCTCGCACGCCCCGCCCTGGTGGGCGAAGTTCAGCGGCCGCCGCTCCAACCACGGGTTGGAGGCCACCGGAAGCGCGCCGGTGTCAGCGCCCGCAGTTGGGCTTGGAGCCGTGGTTCGCCTTCTTCTTGGTGGAGAGGCGGCGCTTGTTGGTCTTCTTCGACATGGGAAGGTGACCCTATAGCCTGCGGCCGGTGGAGCGCATCGGCATCGTCGGCCTGCCCAACGCCGGCAAGTCCTCGCTCTTCAACGCCCTGACCGGCGGGTCGGCCGCCGTGGCCTCGCACCCGTTCTCGACCACCGAGACCAACGTGGGCATCGCCCAGGTGGCCGACGAGCGGCTGGAGGCCCTGTCGGCCATGTCCAAGAGCCGAAAGACGGTGCACGCCACCGTCGAGCTGGTGGACGTGGCGGGCCTGACCGCCGGTTCCGCGGCAGGCGAGGGCATGGGCAACCGCTTCCTGGCCGGCATCCGCGAGGCGGACGCGCTGTGCATGGTGCTGCGGGCCTTCCGGGACGCCAACGTGGTCGGCGGGAGCGACCCCGTCGAGGACCTGCAGGTCCTGGAGCTGGAGCTGGTCCTGGCCGACGCCGAGGTGGTGGACACCAACCTGAACCGGCGCCGCCGGGCCGCCAAGGGCGACAAGTCCCTGGCCGGCGAGGTGGCCGCGCTGGAGCAGGCGCAGGCGGTGCTGGAGGGCGGCACGCCGCTGTACCGGTCGCCGCTCCCGCCAGCGGAACGGGCCGCCCTCAAGCCCTTCTCCCTGCTGACCGACAAGCCGGTGCTCGCCGTCGTCAACCTGGGCGAGGACCAGGTGGAGGACGCCGCCACCTCGCTCAAGCCGGTGGTCGACGAGCTCGGCGAGGCGGCCGAGGTCCTGGGCGTCAGCGTGCAGCTGGAGGCCGAGGCAGCCCGGCTCGACCCGGCCGAGCGGGCCGAGCTGATGGAGGCGCTGGGCCTCGGCCGCGGCGCCCTGCCGCGCGTGGCGCAGGCCGCCTACCACCTGCTGGGGCGGCGGACCTTCCTGACCACCGGCGACAAGGAGTCGCGGGCGTGGACCTTCCGCGCCGGCGCCAAGGCGCCCGAGTGCGCCGGGGTCATCCACTCGGACCTGCAGCGGGGGTTCATCCGGGCCGAGGTCATCGGCTGGCAGGAGCTGCTCACCCTCGGGTCCTGGAACGCCGCCAAGGCCGCCGGCCGGCTGCGGGTCGAGGGCAAGGACTACGAGGTCGTCGACGGTGACGTGCTCGAGATCCGCTTCAACGTCTGAGCGTGGATGATGCCCTGGCTCGTGCGCCACGGCGAGGTGCTCTGCACGCTCGAGGTGCCCGCGGGGATCGCCGGCCGCGCCCGGGGCCTGCTGGGCCGTGACGGCATCGACGGCGCCATCCTGCTGAGGCCGACCCGCTCGGTCCACACGCTGGGCATGCGCTTCCCGATCGACGTCGCCTTCTGCGACAAGGGTTTCATCGTCCTCGACACCGTCTGCATGGCCCCGAACCGCGTCGGCCGTCCCCGCCTGCGGGCCCGGTCGGTGATCGAGGCGGAGGCGGGTGCCTTCGAGCGCTGGCGCCTGGTTCCGGGGGACCAGCTGGAGATCGAGGAGTGAGCGAAGCGGGGGGGCGGCTGGTCGTCGTCGCCACCCCGATCGGCAACCTGGGGGACCTGTCGCCGCGGGCGGTGGAGGCACTCGCCGGCGCAGACGTCATCGCCTGCGAGGACACCCGCCGCACCCGCGCCCTGCTGACGGCGGCCGGCGTGCGGGCGCCCCGGCTGCTGGCCGTGCACGACGCCAACGAGGCCGAGCGGGCGGACGCCGTGGTCGCGCTGCTGGAGGGCGGCACCACGGTGGCGCTGGTCAGCGACGCGGGAACGCCGGCCGTGTCCGACCCGGGCCAGCGGGTGGTGGCGGCGGCCGTGGCCGCTGGCCACCCCGTCACGGTGGTGCCGGGGCCGTCTGCGGCCATCGCCGCCCTGGTGGCCAGCGGGCTGCCCACCGACCGCTTCGTGTTCGAGGGCTTCCTGCCCCGCAAGGGCGCCGAGCGGGGCCGGCGCCTCGCCGCAACGGCCGCCGAGCAGCGCACGGTGGTGCTCTACGAGGCACCTCACCGGGTGGCCCGCACGGCGGCCGACCTGGCCGCCGCCTGCGGCCCCGACCGCCCGGTGGCCCTGGCCCGGGAGCTGACCAAGGTGCACGAGGAGGTGTGGCGCGGGACGCTGCGCGACCTGGTCGCCCGGGTGGCCGAGGTGGCGCCGAGGGGCGAGCACGTGCTGGTCCTCGGCGGGGCCGCCGAGGCGGCGGCGGCGGGAGACGCGGACATCGAGGCCGCGCTGGCCGACCGGCTAGCCGCCGGCGACGACCGGCGGGCGGCCGTCGCCGCCGTCACCGAGGCGCTCGGCGTGCCGCGCCGGCGGGTCTACGAGTTGTCGCTGGGGAAGGTCGCGCCGCCGGCGAGCCCGAGCGCGCAGTCCGGGCAGACCGGCTTGCCGCGGTAGGGCTGCAGGCCGGGCCCATCGGTGTCGCAGAACACGCAGCGGGCCTCCACCTTGCGCAGGACCAGCGCGCCGCCGTCCACCGTGATGTCCAGCGCGTCGCCCGGCGCGATGGCCAGGCGGCGCCGCATCTCGACCGGTAGGACGACCCGCCCGAGGTCGTCGACCCGGCGCTCCATGCCGCTCGAATTGGGCCCGCCCGCGACCATGGCCCCGTAGGGTAGGCGCCGGTGCCCCGGTTCTACGCGACGACGCCGATCTACTACGTCAACGACGCGCCGCACATCGGCACCGCCTACCCCACCGTGGTCGCGGACGCCATCTGCCGCTGGCACCGCCTGCTCGGCGACGAGGTGTTCTTCCTCACCGGCACCGACGAGCACGGTCTGAAGGTGGCGCAGACGGCCGAGGCCAACGGCGTGCCGCCCCAGGAGTGGGCCGACCGGACCAGCGAGCGGTTCACCGAGACGTGGCGGCTGCTGGAGATCGCCAACGACGACTTCATCCGCACCACCGAGCCGCGCCACCACCGGGCCGTCCAGGCCTTCCTGCAGGCGGTGTACGACAACGGCGACATCGAGCTGGGCTCCTACGAGGGGCCCTACTGCGTGGCCTGCGAGGACTACTACACCGAGGCCGATCTGGTGGACGGCAACTGCCCCGTGCACGGCCGCCCGGTGCAGTTGATGAAGGAGGACAACTACTTCTTCAAGCTGAGCCGCTACGGCGACCGGCTGCTGGAGTGGTACGACGCGCATCCCGACGCGGTCCGCCCCGAGACCAAGCGCAACGAGGCGCTGGGGTTCATCCGGGGCGGCCTGCAGGACATCTCCATCACCCGTACCTCGCTCGACTGGGGCGTCCCGGTGCCCTGGGACGACGGCCACGTCTTCTACGTCTGGTACGACGCGCTGGTCAACTACTGCACGGCCATCGGCTACGGCGAGGACCCCGAGCGGTTCGCCGCCTGGTGGCCGGCGGTGCACCACGTGATCGGCAAGGAGATCATCCGCTTCCACTGCGTGTGGTGGCCGGCCATGTGCATGGCCGCCGGCATCGACCCGCCGGCCAACGTGTTCGTCCACGGCTGGCTGCTCGTCGGTGGGGAGAAGATGTCCAAGACGCGGCTGAACCAGATCGCGCCGGCCACGCTGGTCGACGAGGTGGGCGTCGACGGCTTCCGCCACCACTTCCTGCGCGACACCGCGTTCGGCCCCGACGGCGACTTCTCTTGGGAGCGCATGGTCGACCGCTACAACTCCGACCTGGCCAACAACCTCGGCAACCTGCTGTCGCGGGTGGCCACCGTGGTCGGCGGCAAGTGCGGCGGGGTCGGGCCGGCCCCCCGGGCCGACAGCCCGCTGGCGCCCGTAGCGGCCGCCGCCTACGCGGCGGCGGAAGCCGCCTGGGACCGCTTCGCGCCGAACGAGGCGCTGGAGGCGACGTGGCGCCTCATCCGCGAGGCGAACGCCCACCTCGAGGCCAACGAGCCGTGGAAGGCCGATCCCGGGCCGGCCAGGACGGCGACGATCCGCAGCACCTCCAGGGCGTCGCCGAGGACGGCGTCGACGGCCGGCCCGGGATCGGCCTTCCACGGCTCGTTGGCCTCGAGGTGGGCGTTCGCCTCGCGGATGAGGCGCCACGTCGCCTCCAGCGCCTCGTTCGGCGCGAAGCGGTCCCAGGCGGCTTCC
>DATLFQ010000061.1:0-4355 GCA_035540915.1 Acidimicrobiales bacterium | reverse complement strand
GGCAATCGACGCCCAGCCACTCCACGTAGTCGAGCTTCTCGGCCAGGCCGGCGAGGTCGCCGGTGCCGTCCTGGTTGGCGTCGTAGAAGCCACGGACCAGCACCTCGTAGAACACGGCCCGCCGGAACCACTGCGGGTCGGCGTTCACGGCCCGGAGCGGAGGTGCAGGACGTGGGCGGCCTGATCGGCGGTCAGCCGCACGTACGGGTGGCGGCCCCGCCACGGGAAGCTCTGGCCCGACAGCTCGTCGTGCGCCGTGAAGAGCTGGTCCCAGGGCAGGCCGAGGAGCCCCAGGTCGAGGTCCAACGTGGCTTCGTGCGTCGCCCACGAGTCCAGGTTGACCACCGTCAGCACCACGTCGCTGCGGTCCTCGGTGTGCTTGGAGTAGGCCAGGATCGCCGGGTTGTTCGAGCCGTGGAAGGCGATGGAGCGCAGGCGCTGGAGCGCCGGATGGCGGCGCCGGACGCCGTTGAGGCGGGTGATCAGCGGCGCCAGCGAGGTGGGGTCGTCGTAGTTGCGCCGCTTCACCTCGTACTTCTCGGAGTGCTGGTACTCCTCGTTGGTGGGCGACGCGGGCTGGTTCTCGTACAGCTCGTAACCGCTGTAGACGCCGTACGACGGCGCCATGGTGGCGGCGAGGACGAGACGCTGGCGGAAGGCGGCCGGCGGGCCGTCGCGCAGCGGGCCGGACAGGATGTCGGGCGTGTTGGGCCAGAAGTTGGGCCGCATGTAGTCGGCCGCCGGGCCGCGAGCCAACTCCTCCAGGTAGGTCTGCAGCTCCCAGGAGGCGGTGCGCCAGGTGAAGTAGGTGTAGCTCTGCGAGAAGCCGACCTCGGCCAGCTTGGCCATCATCTTGGGCCGGGTGAAGGCCTCGGCCAGGAAGACGACCTCGGGGTGCTCCGCCTGCACCGCCGGGATCAGCCAGGCCCAGAGCGCCAGCGGCTTGGTGTGCGGATTGTCGACCCGGAAGATGCGCACCCCCCGCTCGATCCACACGTCGAGGATGTGCTTGCACGCCTGCCACAGGGCGAGGCGGTCGGCCTCGGAGCCGGGCCAGAAGTTGATCGGGTAGATGTCCTGGTACTTCTTGGGCGGGTTCTCTGCATAGGCGATCGACCCGTCCGGGCGTCGGTGGAACCACTCGGGGTGCTCGGCCACCCAGGGGTGGTCGGGCGAGCACTGCAGCGCGTAGTCGAGCGCGATCTCCAGGCCCAGGTCGGCGGCCGCAGCCACGAGCCGGGCGAAGTCCTCCAACGTACCCAGCTCCGGGTGGAGCTCGGTGTGGCCGCCCTCTGCGGCCCCGATGGCCCAGGGGCTGCCGGGGTCGCCGGCCCGGGGCTCGGTGGTGTTGTTGCGGCCCTTGCGGTGGCTGCGACCGATCGGGTGCACGGGCGGCAGGTAGACCACGTCGAAGCCCATCTCGGCGATCGCCGGCAGCCGCTCGGCCGTCCCGGCCAGCCCGCCGTGCGAGCGGGGGAACAGCTCGTACCAGGCGCCGACCAGCGCCCGCTCCCGGTCGACCCACAGGGGAAAGGGACCGGCCTTGGTGAGGTCGTCGGCCCCTTCGGGCCCGGCCAGCAGGTCGGCGACGAGGGGGTCCAGGGCCGGCGACAGGCGGGCCGCGGCCGGCGCCGATGTGTCCCGCAGGGCGCGTGCCGCCTTGGTCAGCGCGGCCCGGTCAACCTTGGTGGTGCGGGGCGCCCGGGCCTCCAGGAGGCGGGCTCCCTCCTCGAACTCCACCTCCAGGTCCTGGCCGACGGCCAGCTTCGTCGTCGCTTTGTGGCGCCAGGTGGCGTAGGCGTCGGTCCAGGCCTCGACCACGAACTCGTGGCGGCCAAGCGCGACCGGCTCGACGACGGCCTCCCAGCGGTCGTTGCCCAGCTCGTGGAGGGCCGCGGTGGCCCACTTGCCGTTGGCGGCCAGCCGCCAGCGGCAGCGGGCGGCGAGGATGTCGTGGCCGTCGCGGAAGACGTCGGCCGACACCCGGACCGCCTCGCCGACCACTGCCTTGGCCGGGTAGCCGCCGGGAGTCCGGGGCCGCACGTCGTCGACGACGACCCGCGCGGGAGCGGGGGGCATTGGGTGTTGGCCTACCACGCCTCGGCGACCGCCGAAACAACCGCAGGTGGGCGGGGGTCCACCGCCCGCCAGCAGTACCAGGCAGCGACCGTCCGCCAGGGGCGGTACGGCTCGCCCAGGCGCACCAGCTCCACCGGCGGGGGCGGGTCGGCCAGCCGGTGGATGCGGGCGTACCCGGCCCGCACGCCGAGGTCGCCGGTCGGCCACACGTCGGGCCGGTTGAGCTGGAACATCAAGAACATCTGGGCCGTCCAGGGCCCGATGCCCCGTACCGCGCACAGGCGCTCGACGATCTCGTCGTCGCCCATGCGGCTCCAGCCCGACAGGCGGACGGTGCCGTCCAGCGACTTCGCCGCCAGGTCGGCGATGCTGGCCGCCTTGGCGGCCGAGAGGCCGGTGGCCCGCAGGGCATCGACGGGTGTCGACGCCACGGCGGCCGGCGTCGGCACACCGCCGTAGAGGGCGGCGAAGCGGCCGTGGATGGCGGCCGCCGCCGCGCCGGCCAGCTGCTGGTAGCAGATGGCTCTCGCCAGGGCGCCGAAGGCGCCTCCCGGCGCCCGCCGCCGCACCAGCCCGCACGGCCCCAGCTCGGCGATGGCGGCAGCCATCGCCGGGTCGGTGGCGGCCAGGTGGTCCGTCGCCTCGGCCCAGGGGGCGGCGCCGGTCAATCGACCGGGGGGAGGCAGCCGGCACGGCGGCCGACGCGGTCGAGGCCGGCCAGGTCGCCGTCGAGGTAGGAGGTGATGGGGCGGCCGGCGTCGCCGACCGAGTTCATGACCTGCAGCGTCTCGTCGGCGTGGTCGAGGCCGAGGGCGTGGCCGAGCTCGTGCAGCAGCACCCCGATCTGGAGCGCGTCGCCGTTCGTCTGGCCGGGACGGCCCAGCTGGCGGGCGACGTAGGCGAAGCCGCTCACCACCTGGACGGGCGCCGTCCGGCCCCGGACGGTCACGATGCCGCCGAAGCCGGCCGCCTCGCCGATCTCGGCCGGCGGGGCCCAGGCGATGAGCAGCGGGGCGAAGCGGTTCCCGTAGCGGCTCTGCACCAGCGGCCGCTGGGCCAGCACCGGCTCGTCGGTGACGCCCGAGAACCGCAGGTCCAGCCCGCTGGCGCGCGCCGCCTGCTCGGCGGCGGCCCGGGCCAGCGCGAGCGCGTTCGGCGGACCGCCCGCCGGGTTCACCACATAGGGGACCGGGGCGCACGGGTTCCAGCGGACGGGCTGGCACCCGGCGCGCTCGGCCGCGAAGGCGTAGGAGGCGCCGTCGGGGAAGGCGAAGACCAGACCGTCCCGCCCCGCCATGCGATAGCCCTCGGCCCGCCTCGACGTGGCCAGCCCGACCACGCGATCGGGGATGCACCGCCCGCCCATGGCGCCCAGGAACGGTGCGCCGAAGGCGAAGATGCCTCCGTCGGCGGCCACCAGCCAGTAACCGCCGCCGGTGGCCGTGGGTGCCATCCCGACGATGGGCTGGTTCAGCCGCAGGGCGCCGGTCGAGCCCCGGAACACCGCGTCGCCGAAGGCGAAGATGCCGCCGTCGGAGGCGACCAGCCAGTAGCCGTTGCCGCTCGGGGTCGCCGCCATCCCGACGATGGGCTGGTTCAGCCGCAGGGCGCCGGTCGATCCCCGGAACGTTGCGCCGCCGAAGGCGAAGATGCCGCCGTCGGAGGCGACCAGCCAGTAGCCGTTGCCGATCGGGGTCGCCGCCATCCCGACGATGGGCTGGTTGAGCCGCAGCGCGCCGGTCGACCCCCGGAACACCGCGTCGCCGAAGGCGAAGATGCCGCCGTCGGAGGCGACCAGCCAGTAGCCGCTGCCCGACGGCGTCACCGCCAGACCGGCGACGGGCCGGTTGAGCCCGCCGCCGACGACGGCCCCGTGGTAGGTGGCGTCCGGCGGCGCGCTGCCGAGCGCCGAGACCGGGCCGGCGGTGCCGACCAGTCCGGCGGCGGCCAAGAGGACGGCGAGCAGGACTGGTCCGAGCCGGCGGCTCGGGCGGTCGAGGAGGGCGTGCACCGCAGCAGTCTGCCCAGTCGTGGAGCGCCCGACGTACGAACCGGCGGGTTGGCTCCTCTTGGGTCCGAACGTGGCGGCTCGAAAACCAAGGGAGGACCCGACGTGAACGACTTCCTCGACCTGGGCGACCAGGCCCGCATCACCGTGCACGACCTGCCCGAGCTGATCTTCGGCTCCCGGGTGCGCATCCTCGTCGTCGTCGACACCAACATCTCGATCACCGCGTCGAACGGGTTCGGCGTGGCCCGGGTCGTCCGCCTGCTGC
>DATLFQ010000060.1:0-4454 GCA_035540915.1 Acidimicrobiales bacterium | reverse complement strand
GGGCGTGGCTCCGACGGCCTCGGGCAAGGGCTACTGGCTGGCGGCGTCCGACGGCGGGGTCTTCGCCTTCGGCGACGCCGTCTTCCGGGGCTCCACCGGTGCGCTGCGCCTCGCCTCGCCCGTGGTGGGCATCTCGGCCGGCTGACGCGGTTGTCGGGGAAGGGGCTCCGGCCCCTTCCCCGAAATACCGCTTGCCTACATGTTTGTTAGCGTGAAGTCGTGGCCAGGCGAGACGACCAATTTTCCGACGACGACCAGAAGGACACCTGGTTCCAGCGGCTGAAGGACTCGGGGCGGGGCCCCACGGTCCTGCTCGGCGGGCTGGTGGTCTTCCTGATCGTCGTCTACGCCGTGGTCCTCACCGCAGTGCGGCCCAACACCCCGGGCCGGGAGATGACCATCGACGAGTTGCAGCGCGAGGTGCGCGACCGGGAGATCACCGAGGTCACCCTGCTGTCGGAGGACCGGCGGCTGGTCGGCACCGACGCCGAGGGTGACTGGTGGGTCGGCACCGGCAACTTCGACAACCTGGCCCAGAGCCTGCTGACCGAGTTCACCCAGCAGGGCGTTCGCACCCGCATCGACACCCAGACGTCCAAGGCGATGCTCAAGCTGGCCACCCAGTTCCTGCTGCCGGCCATGTCCATCGCGGTGATGTTCACGTTCTTCTACCAGCTGCGCCGCCGTGACGAGGGTGGCACCGCCGAGTACGCGCTCCTCGGGCGGTCCAAGCACCGCCGCTACACCGCCGGCCAGCAGGCCGACGTGACGTTCGCCGACGTGGCCGGCCTGAACGAGGCGAAGCAGGAGCTCTACGAGGTCAAGGAGTTCCTGTCCGATCCCGAGACCTTCGAGCGGGTGGGCGCCAAGCCGCCGAGGGGCGTGCTGCTGGTCGGTCCTCCGGGCTGCGGCAAGACGCTGCTGGCCAAGGCGGTGGCCGGCGAGGCGGGAGTGCCGTTCTTCTCGGTCTCGGCGTCGTCGTTCGTCGAGATGCTGGCCGGGGTCGGCCCCTCCCGGGTGCGCGACCTGTTCCGCAAGGCCAAGGCGGCCGCGCCCTGCATCATCTTCATCGACGAGGTCGACGCCATGGGCCGGTCCCGGTCGATCGGCGACACGCTCAACCCCGAAGGCGAGTCGACCCTCAACGAGCTGCTGGTGCAGCTCGACGGCTTCGACACGACCAAGCGGGTGGTGCTTATCGCCGCCACCAACCGGCCCGACATCTTGGACTCGGCGCTGATGCGCAAGGGCCGCTTCGACCGCCAGATCGTCATCGACGAGCCCGACCTGACCGGTCGGCTGGCCATCTTCAAGGTGCACAGCCGGGGCAAGCCGCTGGCCGAGGACGTCGACCTGCAGCGCTTCGCCAGGCGCACCGTCGGGCTGTCCGGCGCCGACATCGCCGCCATCATGAACGAGGCGGCCACGCTGGCCGCCCGCCGGCGCCAGACGGTCGTCACCAACAAGGAGATCGGCGATGCCATCGACCGGGTCGTCGCCGGCCCCGAGCTCCACAGCCGCATGCTGGGACCCGACGAGAAGCTGCGGGTCGCCTACCACGAGGCCGGGCACGCCCTGGTGGGCTGGGTGCTCAACTCCCTGAACACGGTGGACAAGGTGTCCGTGGTGGCTCGGGGCCACAGCCTGGGCCTGACTTGGAGCCTGCCGCTGGAGGACCGGCGGCTGAAGACCTGCTCGCAGTACCAGGAGGAGATCGCCATGGCGGTCGCCGGCCGGACGGCCGAGCTCATCGTCTACAACGACCCCTCGGGTGGGTCCCAGACCGACCTGGCCCGCGCCACCCAGCTGGCCCACTTCATGGTGTTCGAGCTCGGCATGAGCGATGCCATCGGCCCGGTCTCCCTCGGCCCCCGCACCATCGGCGCCAGCCTGGAGCACTCCGACGAACTGATGCGGGAGGCCGACGCCGAGGTGCGGCGCATCCTCGAGAAGGCCGACGAGCGCGCCCGCGAGGTCATCACGGCCTACCGTGACAAGCTCGACCTGATGGCCTCCCGCCTCGTGGCGCAGGAGACCCTCGAGCACAGCGAGCTGCAGGCCATCCTGGGCGACCTGCCCAAGGGCCTCCCCCGCACCGTCGCCACCGCCTGAGGATCAGCTGGCACCAGGGCGGGTCAGCGGACGGCGGCCGCCAGCGACACGATGGGCCGCGTCAGGGTGAGGGCACCGGTCGAGCCCAGGAAGCCGGCGTCGCCGAACGCGAAAATGCCGCCGTCGGAGGCTCCCAGCCAGTAGCCCCGGCCCGTCGGCGTGGCGGCCATGCCGACGATCGACCGGTTCAGCCGGAGTGCCCCCGTCGAGCCCCGGAACGTGGCGTCGCCGAAGGCGAAGATGCCGCCGTCGGACGCCACCAGCCAGTAGCCGTTGCCGCTGGGCGTTGATGCCGTCGCCACCACCGGGGCAGCGAGCCGCAGGCTCCCGGCCGAGCCGGCGAAGCGAGCGTCGCCGAAGGTGAACACACCGCCGTCGGCGGCGGCCATGCGGTAGCCCACGGGAACCGACGGCGCTCCGGCGGCCGCCGCCGCCAGCGCTCCCCCGACGTCGAGCAGGCCGCGGCCCGTGGCCGGGTCCGGGCCCGGCGGCGCGATGTCCCGGGCGGTGGCGGCCAGCAGCCCACCGGCGTCGGCGGCCGACAGGTCCCGCCGCACCGACAGCACCAGCGCCGCCGCCGCCGCCACCAGGGGCGATGCGTAACTCGTCCCCGCTCGCAGCACGGTGCCGCCGCGAGGGCCGAGGACGAGGACGTTCTCCGCCGGGTTGGCCGTGCCGCTCCCACCCGGGGCGACCAGGGCCACGTAGTCGCCGACGTTGGAATAGCGGGCCCGGTTCCCGTCCAGTCCGGTGGCGCCGATGGCCATCACCCCCGGGTAGCCGGCCGGGTACACGATGCGGTTGCCGTCCTCGGCCGAGTTGCCGGCCGCGGCGACCAGCAGCGCCCCGCGGGCCTGGGCGTCGGCCACCGCAGCCGCCTCGACGGCGTCCCGGCACCGGTGCCCGGAGCTGAGGTTCAGGATGCGGGCGCCGCTGTCGACCGCGAACCGGATGCCGGCCACCGTCGCGCTACGGCGGGGGGCCGCGTCGCCGTCCTTGACGGGCAGCACCCGGGTGTTCCAGCCGAGGCTGGCGATGTCACGGCTGTTGTCGGTGGCGGCCGCCACCACCCCGGCCACGGCGGTGCCGTGCCCGATGGGGTCGGTGTTGCCGCCGGCCAGGGGCAGCCCGGTGGTGGCGTCGAAGCCCGGCACCAGCCGCCCGGCCAGTTCCGGGTGGGTGGCGTCGACCCCCGAGTCGATGACGGCGACGAGCACGTCGGCCGAGCCGCGCGTCACCTCCCATGCTGCCGGAGCCCCCACCGCCGGCAGCGCCCATTGCGTGGCGAACGCCGGATCGTTGGGGAGGGCGGCGTACGTCCCCACCCGGTCCGGCGCCACCGCCACCGGCAGGCCGGCGGCGCCGAGGGCGGCACCGGCGGCGACGGGGTCGGCCTCGAAGCGGACGACGCCGGCGCCGCGGTCCTCGATCCGCCGCGCTCCTGCGGCCGACAAGGCGGCGATCGCCTCGCCGGTCCGGTCCGGGGGAACGGCGGTGTAGCTGGCCGCGCCGAAGGGGACCGCGCCGCAGCCTCCACCGTCGAAGCCGACTTCGAGGTGCTGACCGTTGTCGGGAGCCACGTCGGGGGGAGCGGTGCCCGTACCGTCCAGCGCCATCGCCCAGCGCAGGCTGGTCGGCGAGCCGAGGGTGACGTTGGCGACGGTCAGCCGGATGGCGGCAGCATCGGCCCGGTCCACTGCGGCGGGGCCGGCGACCGACCAGGTCTCGGTCCCACAGCCCGGCGTGGCCAGCGTCGCCGTGGTGAACCGGTCGCCCGTCCTGGCCGCCACCACTTGGCGGTCGAAGCCGCCGCACCCGGTGGCCGAGTTCGTGTCCGTGTCGACGTTGACGGTGAAGCGGGCCAGGCGATCGTCGGGCCAGGGGTCGGCCGTGACGAGTTGGAACGCCCAGAGCCGGTCGGTGCACGAGTAGCGGGAGGCGTAGCCCAGGACGTCGAGCTCGGCGGCGTCGGCGGGGTCGCTCCAGACGCTGTAGTAGCACTCGCCGGCGAGCGCCGGCTGCGGGCCGACCTGGGCACCGACCGCGGGCGCCACGCCGGCGACCAGCGCCAGGGTGAGGAGGGCGGCGATGGCACACCGCGCCGTCGACCTGCCGCCGGGCTGCCTGTGTCCCACGGTTCGCTCCTGTCGGTGGCCCGGGCCGACGCGCTCGCCCCCGAGACGCAGGCCGATGATAGCGGCGGGTCCCGAGCGCCCGGAGACGGGCACGTCGTATGTGCAGCGGGCACCTATGGACCGCCCGCCGTGCAGGCGGGGTACTTCCTGACCGCCCGGGACGACGGCGCCTTCGCCTCCGGCGGCGCCGTCTTCCGGGCTCCACGG
>DATLFQ010000059.1:0-14481 GCA_035540915.1 Acidimicrobiales bacterium | reverse complement strand
GGCTGACGGGGAGGGCGGCCCGCCGCCGCCCCTCCCCGAACCCGCCGTCTCAGGAACGGGGCCGGCCCCGTACCATGACGCCCGGTGGGCATCTTTTTCCGGCGGCTGGTGGCGGGCGCCATGGCGGTCGTGGTTCTGGCCGCGTGCTCATCCGGCGACGGCGGCGAGGGGGGCGGGCGCGCCGGCGGAGGCGACGGCGGTGGCAGTGACGACGGCGAGCAGGCCATCGTCCTGGCGGTGACCGAGACCCGGGTCGAGTCGATGGCGGTCTCGCCGGGGCCGTTCCCCGAGGACGTGTGGAGCAACGTCTACGACGTCCTCAACGCGTACCTCGACCGGGCCCTGGTCCGACCGCTGCGCAGCGGCCAGCCGCCCGCGGCGCTCGAGCCGCTGTTCAGCGCGCCGGCGCTGGAGCGGGCGACCACGGTCGACCGGGCCGCCATGCTCGAGGAGGGGACCACCCTCTCGGGGACCGTCACCAGCCCGCGGACCCACGCCCTCCTCGTGCTGCTGACCGACCGCGGCGGGGGGCCGGTCGTGGTGAACGCCACCGTGGACCTGGTGCTCTTCGTGGCCCCCGAGGGCGGCGGCTCGGTGGAGGTGACCCGCACGGGGCAGGTGGCGCTGGTTCACGACGGCGCAGGCTGGGTCATCGACTCCTACGACCTGCGCGTGGCCCGGGATTCACGGTGACCGGGAAGCGCCGACCGGCGCGGCTCGTGGTGCCGGTAATCGCCCTGCTGGTGCTCGGGCTGCTGGCGGCGGTGGCGCCCCGACCGAGCGCCGGCCAGGGCCCCGCCATCGAGATCCACGAGGTGCACGAGGGGCACTTCCTGCCCGTGCCGGGCCAGCCGTTCTTCCTGCTGGCGCTTGGAAGCGACGCCCGGCGGGGACTGATCGGCCAGCGGGCAGACGCGATCCACCTCATCGGCGTCAACCCGGGGGCGTCGGCCGGCACCATCCTCAACTTCCCCCGCGACACCTACGTGTCGATTCCCGGGCGTGGGCGGGACAAGATCAACGCTGCCCTCGAACTGGGTGGGCCGAGGCTGGTGGCCGACACCGTCCAGCAGCTCACCGGGATCCCGATCGCCTTCGTCCTGATCACCCGCTTCGAGGGACTGGTGGCCATGGTCGACGAGCTGGGGGGCCTCGACATCGACATCCCGTTCCGCATGGCCGATCGCAACTCGGGCGCCTTCTTCGACGCGGGCCGGGCCCACCTCGGTGGCGAGCAGACCCTCGCGTTCTCCCGCAACCGCAACGTCTCGGGGGGCGACTTCACCCGGACGCAGAACCAGGGCCACGTCATCCTGTCGGCGCTGACCCAGCTGCGGGCCACGACCACCAGCACCGCCGACACGCTGCGCTACCTGGCCGTCCTCGGCCGGCACACCGACATCAACGGCGTCGGGCTGCCCGAGCTGTACCGCCTGGGCCGCCTGGCCCTCTCCCTGGACCCGGCGAACATCCGCAACGTGACGATGCCCGGCGTCATCGGCCAGGCCGGCGGCGCCTCGGTCGTCCTGCCGGCCGGCAGCGCCGGCGGCCTCTTCGCCGACATGCGGGACGACGCGGTGCTGCAGTCGCACTGAGTCGTCTTCCCGGCCGGGGCCCCGGAGCCCCGGCCTCCTCTCGGAGACGGGGCCCCTGCCCCGTCCCGGGCCGTGGTGTGCCGGCGCGCTGACGTCGTTCAGGAGGGCCCCGGAGCCCCGGCCTCCTCCCGGAGACGGGGCCCCTGCCCCGTCCCGGGCCGTGGTGTGCCGGCGCGCTGGCGTCGTTCAGGAGGCCCCGGACCCGGTGCTCCCGCCCTCGCCCCGGAGGAAGCGCTCCAGTTCGGCGGCGATCTCGTCGCCCGACGGCAGGTCGGAGAAGTCCAGGACCGGCGGGGCGGCCGCCTCGGCGTCGGCGGCCAGCTCGAGCTGGCGGACCATCTGGCTGTGCTCCTCGCTGGCCGCGATCATCTCGTCGATGCGCGAGGACGCCATGGCGGCGGCGGCGTTGAGGTCGGCGGTGTCGAAGCTGAGGCCGGCGACGGTGGCCAGGCCCTCGACCAGCGCGGCGCTGGCCGCCGGGTAGGGGAAGTTGGCGGCGTAGATGGGAACCCGGGCCCAGAGGCTGACGGCCGGGATGCCGGCCCGCCCGAAGCCCTCCTGGATGGCGGTGTGCACGCCGGCCGGCACCTCGATGGTGCCCGGCACCGTCCCCACCGAGTCGGCCAGCGCCCGGCTGGTGGCCGTCGCAGCCAGCCGCACCGGGCGGGTGTGGGGGACCGACAGCGGGAAGGCACCGAGAGCGGTGGACAGCCGCACGCCCAGCTGACCGGCGAGGAGGACGACTGCGTCCACGAACTCGACCCAGCGCATGTCCGGCTCGGGGCCGACGAGGACCAGCACGTCGTGCCCATCGCGGTCGGTGCCGGCCAGCAGCTTGATCTCGGGCCAGCTGAGTGCGTCGGTGACCCCGTCGGTGATGCGGACCATTGGCCGGCGGGCGCGGTAGTCGATGAAGGTGTCGCCGTCGAAGGTGGCGATCGGCTCGGTCTCCATCGACGCCAGCAGGTGGGCCATGGCCGACCCCGCGCCCAGACCGGCGTCGATCCACCCGTCCATGCCGAGGACCAGCACGGGGTCGGAGAACGACCGGTCGGAATGTCGGACGAACGGCTCGTCGCTCATGGTCCCCCCAGGATCTCGCGGGCGGCCTCGGCCAGCGCCAGCACCTGGTGGCTGAGGCTGTCGAGGTAGGTGGCGTCGGCCCGCCCGGCGGCTCGCTCCCGGCCGTAGACCTCCTCCAGGATGCACGCCAGCTTCCAGTAGGCGAAACCGACGTAGACGTCCAACCGGTCCAGGTCCCGGGCGGTCCGCTCGGCGTAGCGCAGCGCCACCTCCCGTCGGCGGGGGAAGCCGGCGACCGCGGTGGGCGAGACGCCGAGGGCGTGGTTCTTCTCGCCGGGGTCGGTCCAGTAGGCCAGTAGCTGGCCGAGGTCGAAGAGGGGGTCGCCGAGGGCTGCGCCCTGCCATCCGAGCACGGCGGCCACCGCCCCGGTGGCGTCGACCACGACGGAATCGAGGCGGTAGTCACCGTGGACCAGCGAGGGCACCGCCGGCTCCGGCGGCAGCCGGGGCTCCAAGAACCCGCCCAGGTCGTGGACCAGGAGCAGGCAGCGCCCGGCGGCGTCCTCGCCGGACTCCAGCCTCCGGCGCCAACGAGCCAGCTGGCCGGCCAGGTGGCCCTGGCGCGGGCCCAGGTCGCCGAGCCCGGCGGCCTCGGCGTCCACCGCGTGCAGCGCGGCCAGCGCATCGACCAGGCCCTCGCCGGCTGCCCGCCGACCGTCGAGGTCGAGAAGCTTTTCGGCGTCGTCGGCAGTTCGCACGACGTGGCCGGCCACGAACCCGGTCACCGAGAAGGGGGCGCCCGCGATGGAGTCGTCGGCGCACCAGCCGGCCGGCACCGGGACAGGGACGTCGGAGCCGGCGAGCGCGGTGACGACCCGGTGCGCGCGGGCCACGTCGTGCCCGCCGAGGCGGAGCACCCAGGCCCGGCCCGTGCCGTCTTCAGCCCGCAGCGTGGACGGGCCCAGCTCCTCGAAGCGCAGCGGCGACTCGGCGCCCAGCTCGGCGGCGAACCAGGCAGCGAGGCGCTCGGCGTCGAGCCCGCTCGGAAAGGTTCCCACTGAGCCAAACCTAGACTGGTCCCGATGCCCAACGTCACCGATGCCACGTTCCAGGAGCAGGTGCTCGACCGGTCCACCGAGGTGCCGGTCGTGGTCGACCTGTGGGCAGCGTGGTGCGGGCCCTGCCGCACGCTCGGCCCCATCCTGGAGAAGGTGGTCGCCGAGACCGACGGCCGGGTCGAGCTGGCCAAGGTGGACATCGATGCCAACCCGGGCGTGGCGGCCAGCTTCCGGGTGCAGTCCATTCCGGCGGTGTTCGCCATCGCCGATGGCCAGGTGGTCGACCAGTTCATCGGCGCAGTGCCCGAGGCTCAGGTGCGGGAGTTCGTGGAGCGGCTGTCGCCGCCCAAGAGCGAGGCCGACCTGCTGGTGGAGGCGGGCGACGAGACGTCGTTGCGGCGGGCGCTCGAGCTGCAGCCCGACCACCCCGCCGCCGTGGTGGCGTTGGCCCGCGCACTGGTCGAGCGGGGTGAGGTCGAAGAGGCGCTCGCGCTGCTGGCCCGGGTGCCCGAGACGCCCGAGGGGCGCCGGGTGGCGGCGATGGCCCGTGTCGGTGCCGACGGCAGTGGCGCGATCGACCCGGGGTCGGAGATGGACGTGCTGCTCGAGCGGGTGAAGACCGATGCCGACGCGCGGCGCCGCTTCCTCGATTTGCTGGAGGTCCTCGGCCCCGACGACCCACGCACCGCCACCTACCGCAAGGCCCTCACGGCCCGCCTCTACTAGCCCCGCGATGGGCGGACCGCGTCGGGAGCCGGGGCGGTCCTGGCAGCGGATCCCCACCGAGTTCGGGACGGTGTACCTGTGGGTGGGCGGCCCGGTGCCGCCCGGGTCGGCGGCCATCACGCTCGGGCGGCTGATCATCATCCGCCGCCGGGCGGCGGGCAACGAGCGGCTCCTGCGCCACGAGCTGGTCCACGTGCGCCAGTGGCACCAGCTCGGCGTGCTGGGTTTCCTCCGCCAGTACCTCGGCGCCTATCTGGCTGGCCGGTTCCGGGGCTACGGGCACACGGAGGCGTACCGGCTCATTCCACTGGAGGTGGAGGCCGAGGAGGAGTCGGGGCGTCCCCTGGAAGGGCCGACACCGGCCGGATAGGGTTCCTCCCGGCGCTTCCCCCGGCCCGACGTTGCCACGTCCCCGGGAGGAGCCGTGCCCGAACCGCCCCCACCGTCACCGCCGCCGCCCGCGCTCTCGTGGCGCGACCGGCTGGCCGTCGTGCGGGCCTCGCTGCCGGGCGTGCCCGCTCCGATGGCCGCCGGGGGCGCTGCGGTGGCTGCCGTGGCGGTGGTCGTCGTGGTGGTCGCCGCCTTCGTGCGGAGCCCGTCGCCGCGACCCCAGCTGGTCCTGCCCCGTGCGGCGCCGGCGGCGCCGGGGCCCACCGCGGCCGGCGGCGCCCCGGCGCCGGCCGAGACGCGGGTCCACGTCGCCGGCGCTGTTGTCCGGCCTGGGGTCTACCGGGTGGCCGAGGGTGGCCGCGTGGCCGACGTGCTCGACGCCGCCGGCGGGCCGCTGGCCGAGGCCGACGTCGACCAGGTCAACCTGGCGGCCCGCGTCGCAGACGGCGAGCGCGTGTACGTGCCCCGGCGGGGAGAGGTGCCACCCGCAGTCGTGACCGGCGGGCCGGGTACCGGGCCGGCCGGTCCGGCGCCGCCGGTCGACCTGAACGTCGCCACCGCCGCGCAGCTCGACGCCCTGCCCGGCATCGGGCCGGCGACGGCGGCGGCCATCGTCGAGTACCGCACCCGACACGGCCGCTTCGCCGCCGTCGACGAGCTGGTCGAGGTGCGGGGCATCGGTGAGGCCAAGCTGGCCGCCCTGCGGCCCCGGGTGCGGGTGTGAGCGACCGGTGGGCGGCGGCGCTGGCGGCGGCGGTCGCCGCCGGCGCCTGGGCGTCGCTCGGGGTGCCTCTCTGGGCGGGGGCGGTCCTGGTGGCCGCGGCGCTGGCCGCCCGCCGTCCGGCCCTGCTCTGCCTGGGTGGTGCACTCCTGGCATCGGCCCTCGGCGCCCGCTCGTGGGCCGGCCTGGTGGCGCCCGAGCCAGGCCCGCTGCGGGGCGTCGCCACCGTGGTGACCGACCCCGACGACGTGGGCGGCGCGCTGCGGGTCGAGCTGCGGCTGGGCGGTCGCCGGTACGAGGCCTGGGCTCGCGACCGCCCGGCGGCTCGGCTGCGCGACCGGCTGGCCGGCGACCGGGTCGAGGTGGCCGGGCGGGTCCGGCCGCTTCGCGAGGGTCGCCGCGCCTATCTCCACCGCCGGCACGTCGTCGCCCAGCTCACTGTCACCGCGGTTGGGAGCTGGTCGCCGGGCCAGGCGCCGGCCCGCCTGGCCAACGGCCTGCGGACGGTCCTGGCCGACGGCGCCTCGTCGCTGCCGGACGGCACCCGGTCCCTGTTCGCCGGCCTGGTCCTGGGCGACGACCGGCACCAGGGCGCCGAGACGGTCGACGACTTCCGGGCCGCCGGATTGACCCACCTGCTGGCGGTGTCGGGGCAGAACGTCGCCTTCGTGCTGGCGCTGGCGGCGCCGCTGCTCGCCTGGTTCGGGCTGCGGGGCCGGCTCGTCGCCGGCGTGGTGGTGCTGATCGTCTTCGGCCTCGTCACCCGGTGGGAACCGTCGGTGCTGCGGGCCGAGGCGATGGCCGCCGTGGTGCTGGTGGCGAGCACCATGGGCCGGCCCGCGTCGACGGTGCGGGTGCTGTCACTGGCGGTGGCCGCGCTGCTGCTGGTCGACCCGCTCCTCGTCGGGTCCGTCGGCTTCCAACTGTCGTGCGGCGCCTGCGCCGGCATCGCCGTGCTGGCGCCCCGGCTGCACCGGCGGCTGCCGCTGCCGGTGGCGGTCACGCTGGCCGCGCAGGCAGGGGTCGCGCCGATCCTGGTCCCGGTGTTCGGCGGTCTGCCCGTGGCGTCGCTGCCGGCCAACCTGCTGGCCGTCCCCGCCGCCGGGCCGGTGGTCCTGTGGGGTCTCGCCGCCGGGCTGCCGGCCGGCCTGGTCGGCGGGCCCGTGGCGGCGGTCGCCCACCTGCCGACGCGGGTGCTGGTCGGGTGGATCGGCGGCGTCGCCCGGTGGGCGGCCGCCCTGCCGCTGGGCGAGCTGCGGCTGGGCCACGTCGCCGGGCTGGCCGGCTTGGCCGCACTCGGCGCGCTGGCGCCCCGGCTGCGGATGCCGGTCGTGGCCGCGGCGCTGGTCGTCTGCCTGGTCCCGGCCGTGGTCGGGGCACCGGCCGCCGACGGCGGGGAGCTGGTCGGCGGCGCGCGGCTGTGGCGGGCCGGTGCCGCCACCGTCCTGGTGGTGGAGCGGCCGTCAGCCCTCCCACTGCTGGGCGCGCTGCGCCGGGCCGGCGTGGGGGAGGTCGGGATCCTCGTCAGCACCGGGGCGCGGGACGGCGTCCCGGCAACGCTGGCCCCGGTGCTCCGCCGCCATCGCCCGGCCGCCGTGGTGACCGCCGCCACCGCAGCCGTTGGCACCGCCATCGGGGTCGGGCGGCTGCGGGTGGAGGTCACCGCGGTCCGTCCGCGGCTGACCGTGGCGGTGTCCCGCTGCCTTCAAGTCTGCGCCGCGGTGAGCCGATAGAGGTGGCAACAGCCGCAAGCGGACCCCCGTGCCGACAGTGGCCCATCCGGACCGGAAGGGGGGCAACGGCGCCCCCCTTCCGCCGGTGAAGGTCGGCGCGGCCGAACCGGTGCGCGTATCGCGTGCCAGGACGCGCGATACGGCACCACGTTCGCCCGACTTCCCGGGTCAGCGGGTCAGCCGGCGCCCAGGCAGACGAAGCCGGCAGCGGCGACTGCCAGCGCGGGGTCCGGGCGCGCGTCGGCGCGGGCGGCGGCGAGGGCGGGCGCCGGGCCGAGCCCGGTCCGCAGGTGGCGGTGGAAGCGGGACATGAACCTGCGCGTGGCGGCGTCGGGCACCGGGACCACGGTGGCGACCAGGGCCGCGGTTCCCAGCGCGAACAGGGCGGCGGCGAGACCGATCAGCTCGTCGCCCGGGCCCACATCGGCCAGGGCCGAGTCGCAGGCCGACAGCACGACCACGTCGGGGGCCTGGCGCAGTCCCTCCAGGTCGTAGACGGTGAGGGGCCCGTCGGCCAGGTGGAGGCACGAGAACAACGGGTTGTCGGACCGGAAGCTGCCGTGCGCGGCGACATGGGCCAGGCCGGCCCCGTCCAGCGCGGCGATCACCGCCGGGGCCGTCGCCCGGCGGCCGGTCAGCCGGACGGCACCGGGATAGCTCCGGGCCAGGCCGGTCACCTCGGCCGCCGCGGCGGGCAGGCCGGGGCCGGCCGCCAGCACCACCGGCGAGGGCGGCCCCGCCGCCGTCTTCCGGGCGCGAGATGCCCTCAGCCACATCGCCGCCGACGGCGCCACCGAGACGGTGCGCCCGCCGAGCGAGGGAAGGGCGGACCACGGCAGCGACGCCAGCACGCCGGTCGGCACCACCACCACCTCGCCGCCGCCCAGCCGGTCGGCCAGGGGCGCCACCAGCAGCTCGTCCAGCTCGGCCGCTGCGGCGGCGGCCGACCGGGTGGCCGCCCCGCCGGCGTCCAGCCCGTGGGCCAGGCGCCGGAGGGCGAACCGCAGGTCGCCGAGCCGGGCGCGGACCGCGGCCTCCTCACCCAGGCGATGGAGGGTCGCCCCGCCCCGGCGGACGACCACGGCGCGCAGCCCCCCGTCGAGGCCGACGTACTCGACGAGCGCGCGATCGGCGCCCAGGGCGCCGGACAGCGCCCGGGACGGGCGAACCAGAGCCGGCGGCGGTGCCCACCCGCCGCCGGCGTGGCGGGCTCGGGACCGCAGCGCCTGCTCCAGGTCGCGCTGGCGCCGGAGCAGATGGCCGGTCGGGTGGCCGGCGAGGGCGGCGGCGTCCAGGTCGCGGGCGACCCGGCGCAGCTCGGCCTCCTGGCGGGCCCCGGCTGACGGGCGCGGCGGCCGGGCTGGTCGCAGCAGCACGGTGGCGGCCCGGCACCGCTCGGACCAGGCCAGCACCTGGTCGGGCCGATCGTCCTCGACGGCCAGGCGCAGCCCCAGGGCTGCCAGCTCCACGCCGTGCCCGCTGGCCCCGGCCCGCAGCTCGGTGGCGCCGAGCGTCGAGCGGAAGCGGTCCACCACGCCGATGCCGGCGCGCAGGGCGGTCGTCGCCCCGCGGCGGTCGCCGTCGGCCAGGCGGCGCAGCGCCTCTGCGTACCAGGCGTGCACCCGGAGCTCCGCCGGCCCGCGCCGTCGCGCCCGGGCCGCGAGCGCCAGCTCGGCTGCGGCGGCATCGCGCTGGCCCAGCTCCAGGGCGAGCCGGGCGGCGAGAATCCGGGCGTCCAGCGCCGGCCCGGCCAGGCCGCGCTCGGCCAGCTCGGCCGCGACGCACCGGGCGCGCGCCAGTTCGGCCGGCCCGCGCCGCCCGGTGGCCCAGGCGGCCTGGAGGGCCACCGAGCCGGCCAGCGCCGCCCAGCCGGGCCGGCCCTGGCGCAGGAAGGCCCGGCGGGCCTGCGTCGCAGCGCGGCTCGCTGCGGCGGGTTCCCGGCGGGCCAGCGCCGCCCGGGCGACCACCAGCCGGGCCTCGGCCACGTTGGCCGCCATCCGCCGCCGTCGGTAGTCGGCCACCGCCCGGTCGGCGGCGGCGCCGGCCTCCTCGACCAGGCGGACCGACAGCAGCACCTCGGCCCGGTCGAGGTGCAGGACGGCGGCGTCGCCACCGACGTGCTCGAACTCGGCGGCGGCCTCGTCGTAGCGGGCGAGCGCGCCGGGCACGTCGCCCTGGAGCGCCAGCACGAAGCCCTTGTTGTGCAGCACCTGCGCGGCGGCGAGGCGATGACCGCCGGCCCGGTGGATGGCCTCGGCCCGTTCGAGGTCGGCCAGAGCCGCCGACCACCGGCCCTGGTAGGCCCGGGCGACGCCCCGGTCGCTCAGGACTCGGGCCTGGGCGGTGCCGTCGCCGACGCGCACGAAGGTGGCCAGCGCCCGGTTGCACCACTCGACGGACTCGTCCAGCCGGCCCAGCCGCCACAGCACGACGGCCCGGTTGTAGGCCAGCACGGCCGCCGGCCGGCCCCGGGCCAGCCCGACGGCCCGGTCCGCCTCGGCGAGCGCCGCCTGCATCTGCCCGGCGGAGGCCAGGGCGTTGACCAGTCCCGCGCGCGCCTCCACCACCCGCTCGGGGAGCCCCGCCCTCTCGGCCAGGCGGGCGGCCCGCCGCAGGTGGCGCGCCGCGGCCACCGGGTCGCCACAGGCGGTTGCGGCCAGACCGAGCGCCCGGGCCGCCACCGACCTCGCCTCCGGGTCGGCTCCGCTGCCGGCCAGCACCTCGGTCGCCAGCCGCCCGGCCTGGGCCGGCGACGTCCATGCGGTGCTGACCGCCTCCAGCGCTCGGGCCAGCGCCTCGTCGGGGACCGCAGCCACGTGCACCAATCCTGTTCCCGTGGGCCGGGCCCGGCCCGGGCCGGCTCGGCTCCGCAATGTATCAACCAGACCTGTCACGATTTCGTGGAGTTGCGCCCGGTCCGGGCGTCGTGACCGATCCCAGGGGAGGAAACCGAATGCCACCGCCCGTCGAGACGCGCCTGGCGCGCCTGCTGGACCGACGAGACATCGCGTCGGAGAACTGCACGCTGATGGGGGAGTACTGGTACCGGCCGGGCGAGGTGCTGGTCCATCGCGACGACCTTCCCATGGTCGAGGATGAGCTGAGGCGCTGGGGCGGCCGGCAGTGCGACCTGCCCGAAAAGCTGCGCTACCTCCGCGAGCGGGACTTCCCGGTGGTGCGGTTCGAACTCGAGCCACGGATGAGCGTCGACGCCGTGGTGTCCCGACTGCGCCAGGTCACCGACGGCCCCGAGCCGCGGGTGGCGCCCAACCACGTGGTCGGCGCCTGGCAGTCCCCCGGCTTCATGCCGGCCGACCTGCCGGTACCGGCCAAGGACCCGGTGAAGCTGAAGTCGGCGGAGCCGTGCGCCTTCACCGTCGCCGTGCTCGACAGCGGCCTGGTGCAGGACGGCAAGGCCGCCGACTTCGTCAATGAGGCCGGCGCCCGCCTGGTGGCGGCGGCCGATGGCGACGACCGCGTCGACGTCTCGCCGACGGACGGGATGCTCGACGACGCAGACGGCCACGGCACCTTCATCGCCGGCATCGTCCTGCGCGAGGCGCCCTCGGCCACCGTGCGCATGACGGCCGTCCTCGACGACGACTGGGTGGCCGACGACCTGGAGGTGGCGAACGCCATCCTGGCCAACGCCGACGCCGACGTCATCAACCTGTCCCTGGGCGGATACGCCAGGAACGACGTCCCACCGGTGTCGATCGTCGAGGCCATCAACTCGCTGCCCGCCACCACCGTGGTGGTCGCCGCCGCCGGCAACTACGCCATGCGACGGCCGATGTTCCCGGCCGCCCTCAAGCGCGTGATCGCGGTGGCCGCCGTCGACGAGACGCCCGAGGCTCAGATGGTCGACGGCCTGCCGCCGATCTCGGACTTCAGCGGCCACGGCTGGTGGGTCGACGCGTGCGCCTCGGGCACCAAGGTTCTCAGCAACTACCTGACCTTCACCGAGTCCGACGGGACCGAGTACACCGGGTGGGCGACGTGGAGCGGGACGTCGTTCGCGACCCCAAAGGTCGCCGGCCGCATCGCCGCCCTGGCCATCGGGTCGGGCCGGCCGGCCAACCAGGTCGCGTTCGAGCTGCTGTACGCCTCTGGCCTGCCCTGGCGGCCCGACCTCGGGGTCTACGTCGGCTGACGGACCTGCCGCCTACAGGGCGGCCAGCACCGTGATCGGGACGACCATCTCGTCGGTCGATCCGGTTCGGGGGTCGCGGACGGTGAGGCGCGACTCGTAAACGCCCGGCTGCGCGAAGACGTGGTTGACGACGGCACCGTTGCCCTCGGTGCCGTCGCCGAAGTCCCACCGGTACTCCAGGTGGCCCGCCTGCGGGCGGCCCGAGATGCGCTGGTGGGAACCCGACGCGTCGAACTTCACCGCCTGACCGGCTCGCGCCTCGTTGGGCAGCGCCTCGTAGTAGGCGACCACGTCGTCGTTCACGGGGGTGGCACCCGCCTGCTCGGGCTGGAGCATTCCCCAGGCGAGCAGGTGCGCGCACATCTCCATGCCCTTGATCCACCCCTCGGCGAAGCGGCTCCCGTCGAGGGGTCCGCCGGCGTAGGCGTTCAGTGTGCGCATGTTGTCGAGGGGCGTGTGCAGGACGACCAGGGCGTCGGGGTTGCCCAGCTCGAGCTGCGAGGAGGGGCCGGTGATGTCGGGCCCCGGGTTGAAGAACGGGATGCCCACCCGCTCGAAGTTGCGCCAGTCGCTCGAGAACAGGATCGGGCGTGACGTCCCGAGCACGACGTCCTTCCCGGGGCCGATGTCGCCGCCGAAGGGGTAACGGAGCGGGTCGGCCGCCGCCTCGGCCGAGGACACGAAGATCTCCCGCCGGATGCCCCCGGGAAGCGTGATCGTGTCGTCCAGGTGGTCGAACACCTGCTCCACCAGGAGCAGGGCCTTGACGTTGAAGCGGCGGAAGCGCTCCTCGGCCGCCGCCGGAGGCATCGTGTCGTCGAGCGCGAGCAGGTCGTCCGACGGGCGGATGTTGGCCAGTTGAATGCCGAGGTCGACCCGGTCGAGCGGGTTGCCGAAGCGAAAGGCGGGGTACCCGCCGGCGCACGGGTCGGTGTTCCAGTAGCTGCGCACGGAGAACTCCTGGCCGGGCACCACGTTGTTGTCGACGTAGTCGGCCGACCCGAGCGCGCCGGACTCCTCGCCGTCCCAGGGGATGAACTTGACGGTGGCCGCCGGGCGCGTCCCGGTCGCCGTCCAGTAGTCCGCCATGAGCTTGGCCACCCGGATGATCTGGGCGTGCCCCTCCTGGGAGTCCCAGGCGCTGGCCGGGCCGTCGTTGGTCTGGTCGTAGTGGGCGCCGATGATCACCGTCTCGTCGGGGTGGCTCGCCCCGGGGACGACGGCGGCCGCGTTGTAGGCCGTCCCCGCCTGGGTGTTGTCGCTGCCCGGGTTCTCGAAGCGGTAGCGGTGGAACGTGACGCCGAAGCCGCCGAGGATGTCGGCCATGGTGGTCTCGTAGTAGTCGAGGTACTCGAGCTGGTGGTTCGGACACTCGCCGGCGAGGAAGGCCAGGTCGCCCGGCCGCTCGCGCGCCGAGCGGGGATCCCCGCCGCAGAACCCGTGCCGGGGGTCGCCGCCGTTGCCGTAGGGGTCGTCGGCGAACTGGTCGCCGGCGGCCCGGTAGGGCAGGGCGAGCACCTCGAACACGTTCGTGTCGAAGGGGTGGTACGCGCCCGACGGGTTGAACCGGCCGTCGGGCGTCAGCAGGGGCAGGAC
Source organism: Acidimicrobiales bacterium (assembly GCA_035540915.1). Lineage (GTDB taxonomy): Bacteria > Actinomycetota > Acidimicrobiia > Acidimicrobiales > DATLFQ01. The sequence goes on along the minus strand of DATLFQ010000059.1, from coordinate 1,486 downwards.
GGCCCCGAGGTCGTCGGCCGCAGGGAGCGCACTGGCCGAGGTGAAGTAGCCCTGCCCGACGTAGCGGAGCTTGGTGATGTCCGGGACGATCTGCGCCTCGTCGGTGGCACGGGCGCCCGGTAGAGCGGGAACGGCTGCGACGGCACCCAGGAGTCCGAGTGCCACGCCGAGGACGAGGTTCCGACGCGCCATCCGACGACCTCCCTGGCCCCCCACTGCGGCACGAGCCACCGGAAGGGTAGCCCGGGGGCGGTTCAGACCAGCAGCCAGGCCGTCTCCACCGGCGGGGTGCCGGGCACGGTGCAGCGCAGGCTCAGCGGCCCGGCGGCGAGCCCGCCGGCCGAGAACCGGCCGCTGGCGTCGGCCTCCACCGTGGTCGAGCCCGCGTCCTGGCGCAGCTCGACCGTCCCGGCGGCCTCGGGCAGCAGCTGGCCCACCACCGAGAACCGCCCGCCGCCCGCCGGGGTGACCTCCAGCTCCACGCGCCGGGTCGGCGTCTCGAACACGAGCATCCGCTCGGCCGTCGCGGGTCCCCGCACCAGCGCCGCGCCCTGTCCTGCGGCCGCCGAGTCGAAGGCCAGCTCGGCCAGCTCGGCGTCGACGCTGCGCCAGGTGAACGACCCGATGGCGGCGAAGCGCCACTGCTCGGGCACCGGCTCCGCCGCCCGCAGGGCCTGGCCCAGTTCCTCCAGAAGGGCGCGGTCCTCGGGCGGCTCGGTGAGGTCGTTCTCGGCCATGGCTGCCTCCTAGGGGCGCAGGTCGTCGGGTTCGACGCCCAGCGCCTTGATCTGCTGCTTCAGGTGGTCGATGGCCCGCCCGAGGGTCGGGCCGATGCTGCCCTTGGCCATCCCGAGGGTGGCCACGATGTCGTCGTACGGCATCGGTGGGTCGGTGCTGCGGAGGCGGAGGAGGGCCTGGTCCCGGGGCGACAGCGCCGAGAAGGCGGCCCACAGGGTGCGGTGGCGCTCGCTGGCCAGCACGCCGTGGTCGGGCGTGGGGCCGGGGCCGCCCGGCGGCTCGGGCTCGGTGGCGTCGTCGAGGACGACGACGCGCCGCCGGCGCTTCAGGATCGACTGGCACTCGCGCCGGGCGGTGGTGCCGAGCCAGCAGGCGATGCTGTCGGGGTCGTCGATGCGGTGGATGTGCTCCACCAGCCGGAGCCAGCAGGTCTGGTTCACGTCGGCCGCGTCCGCGGCGGCGAGCTGGAACGAGCGGGTCACCGCCATCACGTAGGGGACCAGCCGGTGTACCAGCGCGGCCCACGCCGCCTGGTCGCCGCCGGCGGCGGACTCCAGCAGCCGGCCCAGGTCCGTCGTCGCCACGTCGGCCACGCTACAAGTGGGTGGTCCCGACCGGTTCGATTGGAGCAGCGCCATCTCCTGCCCGGAGGCGCCCGGGGCGGAAGTGATACGCGTCGCCGTTGCCGGCCGCGCTACTCCGGCGGCCAGCGCCGGTCGGTGCCCCGGCGCCGCCGGCCTTCGCCCAG